>QHOX01000001.1 GCA_003219465.1 Verrucomicrobiota bacterium
AATCCGATGTCGTATCACAATGGTTCGATCTGGCCGCACGATAACTCGCTGATCGCCGCGGGATTTGCCCGGTACGAACTTAAGGGATCGGTTGCCATGGTGCTCGCTGGTATGATGGACGCGAGCATCTTCTTCGATTTACATCGGCTTCCGGAACTATTCTGCGGCTTTCCACGACGGCCCGGTGAAGCGCCCACATTGTATCCGGTTGCCTGCGCTCCGCAGGCATGGGCTTCTGGTGCTGTATTTCTTTTGCTGCAAGCGTGTCTCGGCCTCGATGTCTTTGCTCCAGAACGAAGGCTGGTGTTCTCGAAGCCATTCTTGCCGCAATTTCTTCCGCAAGTCAGCATTCGCGATCTGAAAGTGGGAGACGCAAGCGTTGATCTTCTGCTCACGAGACACGACGAAGGAGATGTAGGCGTGAATGTTCTTCGACGGAACGGCATTCTCGACGTCGTCGTTTTGAAGTAAATGGCGGCGATTGCGCTTGTCGCCGCAGGTCGCCGCAATATTGTGCGGTAATGAACGCCAAGGTGATCGTCATGCCAAAAGCCGCGGTGCTGGATCCGCAGGGAAACGCGGTGCGTGACGCGATGCGCCACCTGGGAATGCCGGAAGTGCGCAGCGTGCGAATCGGCAAGTACATGGAGATTGAGATCGAAGGGCAAGATGGCGAGCTTGAATCGCGGCTGCACCAGCTTTGTCGCGATTTGCTGTCGAATCCGGTGATCGAAGATTACGAATTGCTGAAGGATGAATCGGGAAACAACAGAGAGAGGAAGACGAAGACTCAGAGCAAGAGGAAGACTGCGCAATGAAAGCCCTGCGATATTTTTTCTGCGTGGTATTTCCGCCGCTTGCAGTGCTGATGACCGGGCGCATCGCGAGTTTCTTTCTAAGCCTCATTTTGACGTTGCTCGGTTGGATACCGGGAGTCATCCATGCGTGTCTCGTCGTGAACGATTACCATGCGGAGCAACGCGCAGCTGCAGGCGCGCATTAAAATCACCATGAACTTTGCCGTCATTCAGTTTCCCGGTTCCAACTGCGACCAGGATTGTGTCGCGGCGATTAATGGGCTTGATGGATTGCAAGCCGAATACGTCTGGCATAAGGAAACTTCGCTCGATAATTTCGATGCCATCGTGTTGCCGGGCGGATTCGCGTACGGCGATTACCTTCGCTGTGGAGCCATTGCTCGGTTTTCGCCCATAATGAGGGCAGTGATAAGCGACGCGCGCGCGGGCAAGCTCGTGCTCGGCACGTGCAACGGCTTTCAAGTTTTGTGCGAAGCCGGCCTTTTGCCGGGCGCGTTGGTGCGAAACCGCTCACTCCGGTTTGTTTGCGACATGGTCACTACGCGCGTTGAGGTAGATGATTCGCCATTCACCCACGGCTGTCCGAAAGGAACACTTCTGCACCTGCCAGTGGCGCACGGTGAAGGCTGTTTTTTTGCTGACCCGCAAACGTTGCGTGAGCTGAACGCCAATGAACAGGTGGTTTTGCGCTACGCAGACAAACAGGGCCGAATCGTTCCCGACGCAAATCCAAATGGCTCGATCGAAAACATCGCCGGCGTTTGCAACCGCGAACGGAATGTTTTCGGTTTGATGCCGCATCCTGATCGCGCCTCAGATGAGCATCTCGGCAGCGCAGACGGCGCGAAAATTTTTCTCTCGATGATGGAGATAATTCGCGCGAGTCACTCGACTACCGCAGGCGAGCGCATCAAACGGGTAGCGTGACTTTCTCCACCTAAGAGAAAATCGGATAAATCGTTGCGTACGTAGCACTAGGAACTCAGCTAAGGTGTTGCGATCAGTACAACACTGTAGCAAAAACGAACACTACATCGGCTACTATGGCCCAGATCCGCCTTAGGCAGGCGAGGTGGCATCGCTATTGCTCATAAAGGTTGGGAAAACCAAACAGTCCTATGCTCCTAGAAAAAACCTTACACATGAGCCAACCGGTGGCCGAGTGCAAAGCACGTCTGGCCAGTATTCAATCTTATCGGCGCCAGTTCCTGATGGTGACACGGGCGACCGTGACATCATCCAAGACGGTCGATTTCAGCTTTCGCGGACCCTTCAGTTTCGAGGCGCACACTGTGCTGCTATCGGTGGACGGCGATTCGCCGAACCAGTATGCGTTCGAGTCCGTGGGTGGAAACATTTCCCTCATGGGCATCGTTGATTTCGCTGAGATCCGGCCGCACTGCACCGAGGTTACGCTCGCGGTCCACTACGAAATCAAAAACAAATTTTTCGCCTGGCTGGACCGCCGTCTGCATTTTGTGGACAGCTTTGTGACAGCCGAGCTGCGCAGCATCCGTGCGCATTTCGAGGGGATCAGGTCAAGCTATCTGGAGCGCGCGCGCGTCATGCCCGTACTCCAAGCCGCTCACGCCTGACGAAGCGGCATTCGCTACTGCAGAAATCGTTCCTGATCGGAGAATTTGGGTCACCCGGGTTAGTCTATTCGCACGGCACGTTTGCGGTCGAGGCGCAGGATCTGGCCCGGGTGAAGGGCGACTTTTGCCTTCGGATCGTGAATTTTGGTTCCATTAATTTCCACGCTTCCCTGCTTGATCAGTCGCGAGACTTCGCTGTGCGATTTCTCTAGCCGAAACACCTTCCGATAAACATCCGAGACGACAGTGACGGCGGTGAGGTCTTGTCGTTGGGCTGGTGAAAACGCTGGCAGATCAGCGTGCTCCAAGTCGCGCTTGCTGAAGCGCGTGTTCCACTCATCTATCGTTCTTTTGGCTGCGTCCGCCGAGTGGTAAGTCTGCACGATCTCAAACCCCAACTGCTTCTTGGCCTCGAGCGGATGCATGTCTCTCGGCACTGCGCGCCGCAGGAGCAATTCGTAATAGCGCGCCATCAACTGGTCCGAAATGCTCATCAATTTCCCAAACATTTCTGAGGGGGACTCGTTAATGGCGACGTAGTTACTCAGGCTTTTGCTCATTTTTTTGGAGCCATCCAAGCCTTCGAGAATCGGGAGCAGAAAAACAACCTGCTGAGGCATGCTCTCTTCTCGTTGAAAATCGCGCCCGATGAGGATGTTGAAGAGTTGGTCCGTCCCTCCGAGTTCTACGTCGGCTTTCACCATCACCGAATCCCACCCCTGCATAATTGGATATTGAACTTCATGGACGCGGATCGGGTGTTTTTCTTCGATCCGCGCTTTGAAATCTTCCCGCTGCAACATCTGCTGCAACGTCACGCGGCTATTCAGGCGAATCACGCCTTCGAACGACATGCCGCGAAACCAGTCACCGTTGCAAACTGTCTCCGTGCGCTCGGGATCAAGAATCTTAAACGCCTGCTCGCGATAAGTCGCCGCGTTTGCGATTACTTCCTGATGCGTCAGGTGCGGCCGCGTAACGGACCGACCGCTCGGGTCGCCAATCATTCCGGTAAAATCGCCGATGATGAGAATGGCCTGGTGCCCGAGGTCCTGAAACTGTCTCAGTTTTCGCAAAACAATCGTGTGTCCAAGGTGTATATCCGATGTCGTCGGGTCCACCCCAAGCTTGACACGTAACGGCCGGCCCAGGGCAAGCTTCTCGCGCAGTTCGCCCTCATTGATGATCTGCGCCGAGCCTTGTTTCAACAATGCAAGAGCTTCGTCCGGTTGCATGATCCGGTCACAGAATAGCGCACCCGCCTCGGCCGGACGAGCGCTACTTGTTTTTGTTCAACAACTCGCGCACCTGCTCGATCGTAAGCGGTTCGTTTTGTCTGTTGAGCGACTTCTGACTTTTGCCTTCGTTCAGAAAGGGCCGGTTACCTGCATACGCACGAGAGGCGACCTTTTTCCCGGACTGGGGTGCGTCACGAACGCCACGGGCGGTCTGAGTTGCATAGGTAGCCTTGGAATTTGTAAGTGTTTGCTGTGACGAAACCTCGTAGGCAGTGCGTCCGCCTCGATAGGTCTGAGAATTAAATTGCGTTGTGGAGAAGTCTCGTGTTCCAGAATAATTTTTCGAGCGCGGTTTCTGGTGAACGTAAAACGCCCCGACGCTTGCACGTTTGTTGATGGACGCCGAACCGTCCCCGGTAAATTTCTTGTTTTGCGCATCGTTCTGCAGCGCCATGTCCGGCTTAAGAAGCCGATCGACCAGTTTTTTTTCCTGGTCCTGAGCGCGGGCGCAACAAAAAGCAGCTGTTAGCAGGATCGAGACTGCAAACGATGTTCGCACAACGCGAGGCTGCCGGAATGAGTGTTCGTTTGTAAAGCAAATTCCCTTTCGGTGACTGGCGCGTCCAGGTTGCCGGGACGGAAAGGGTTTTTATTGTTTTCGTCCCTAGTGCGGCAGACAATGGGCGCATGGCTGAACACGTTTACAAGAAAATTGAGATCGTTGGCTCCTCGCCAAACGGACTAGAGGCAGCGGTCCAAAACGCGCTGACGCGCGCGAGGAAAACCATTCGCAACATGCGATGGTTCGAGGTGACTGAGACCCGCGGTTACATCGACGACGGCAAGATCGACCACTGGCAGGTAACGTTAAAAATCGGGTTCACCCTGGAAGAGTAAGCTTCCAGGTGGTCCTTAACGTTCCCCCTCGCGCACCATAGCTTTGGCGGAGTCGGCGACCGTTTAACTTTACCGCTGCGACACTTCGACTACTCCCGCTCCTGAGCGGCCTTGTACAGTCTGGCGGCGCCATAGATCAAGATCGCGGGTCTTAGTGCGACGATGAGCAGGCGAATGAATCCGGCAAGTACTCGGCCTAGTGGCAAACGATTTAGAACGTAACCAGCCGCAAACGCATACAAGAGAGACTGTGTCGGCTTTTCGCGCACGTACTCACCGGTTTCATTGACCATCGTCTCGACTCGGTCTTTCACCCATTGCACTCCGCGTTCGGGAAACTCAGCAGCGATTTCAGGAGATAACTGGTCCATGACGTTAATGATTCGCATTTTGAACCCGTCTTGCGCGCATCGAAGTATCACCGTAACGCAAGCCAGACCGAACTTGCGCCGGTGCGGGGTGGAAAATCAGGCAGTGGCAGCGGCCGGTGAAATGTCGCGGCTCGACCCGTTTTTTTCAGACAATAGCGGGCCATTACTTCTAGCGCACGCTCGCTCAATGCAGAACAATTCGTCGATACCAAAACGTGGGCGTCGCGCTCCGCCACTGCAAGAGCGCTAATGAGCAAACTTACGAAATCGTGTTGGACCTGAAACGTTTTTCCTCGCGGAGAACGCGAAAAAGTCGGCGGGTCGAGAATGATGACGTCGAATTTTTCGCCTCTCCGGGCGAGCCGTGGAAGCACGGACCGCACGTCGTCCGTGATAAAGCGATGATCGATCGTTGACAGGTTGTTCAGTGCGAAATTCTCGCGTCCACGCGTGAGATATTTCTTGGAAAGGTCGATGTTGAGAGTGCTCGCTCCGTTACATGCCGCGCAGATGGAGAAAGAACAAGTGTAAGCAAAGCAATTCAGCAGTCGCCTTGGCGCGAATTGACGCACGTACCGGCGATTCTCTCGCTGGTCCAAAAACAGACCCGACGAATAGCCTGTGCCGAAGTCTATGCCGAACCTCAGATACCATTCCGTGGCGATGGTCTGTAAACTTTCATTGGGATCGCCAACGATCAGAGCCGGTGGTTCGCGGCGTTCGCTTTCTCGCGAAATGAAGCGCGCGAAGACGCGTCGTACGTGGAAGCCGACCGAGTCGGCCCACGTTTGCAGCTCTTCCAGTAGCCGTTCGCGGGCTAACACTGTTTTGAACGAGATCAGGACGTCGCTGCCAAAGCGTTCCACCCAGCCATGCTCAATAGTGCAAAGCCGGTACGCGTCAGTACCCTCCGCCTGGAAATCGCGGAGTAAGTTTGGATCAATCCATCCAAAATTCATTTTCTTCCTGCGCTCCAACGGGATAGTTCGAAATCGACCTGGTACAATGGATGGGTTTGCCGCTCGTGCCCCCGTTGCTACAATCCGCTGTAGCCACTGGCCTGTGGCCGGTACTTTAACGAGCGGGCATTGTTGGAAAACGGCCCGCAGGGCCGTGGCTACAGGGCACCGTGGCTGGCCAAACAAGGCGACTGTTTACGATGCAACAAATTACTGTTCGCGTTCCCGGAAGCACTTCCAATCTTGGTCCTGGCTTTGATTGCCTGGGTGTCGCACTGCGAATCCATAATAGCGTCACGGTCATTCGCAGCCCATCCGATGAGGCTTCTCATTCGCGAATCGTGTCTGACGCGGCACAACAATTTTTCAAGCAGACGCGGCGCCGCGCGTTCTCGTTTTCGTGTTCGATTGCGGAACGAATTCCACGCTGTCGCGGCCTTGGCAGCAGCGCAACGGTTCGCCTTGGCATCCTGCTTGGCCTGAACCGGCTCAGTGGCGATCCACTGGATCGACTTGATGTCTTTAGATTATGTGCCGAATTGGAAGGACATCCTGATAACGCTGCACCGGCCAGCTTTGGCGGCTTCACCGTGGTGAAGAGTTACGGGAGCACCTCGTTTGCGCAGGACAAGCGACACATGTGCGCTGCCGTGCAGCGCTTCGAGGTCGCGCCGCGCCTACATTTCGTTCTCCTGGTCCCGGACCTCGAAATCCAAACCGCGCGCGCACGAAAGATTTTGCCTTCGAAGATCTCGCGCGTTGCTGCGGTAGAAAGCTGTGCGAACGCATGTGCGGTTACCGCGGCGTTTGCATCGCGGGATTACGAAAAAATGCGTGGCACTTTTTCCGATAAGTTTCACCAGCCATTTCGCGCAAGACTGATTCCCTTTCTTCCGCGTGTGATCGCGGCTGCTGAGCGAGCCGGTGCGCTTGGAGCCTTTCTTAGCGGAAGCGGATCCGCGATAGCGGCTGTTACACTCGAAGCGCCCGAAAAAATCGCAACTGCCATGGCGCGGGCTGCGGCCTCGCCCGCTGCCACAATTATCACGCGCGCTGACAACCGCGGCGCGCAGGTGTTGCCAATCCGCCGTTTGTCATCTGCAATCCACTATTAAGATGGGCCGCAGGCTTGAACAGTTAGAAGAATTCGGGATCGACGTCGTCCTCGAACGACGTCATGGCGTTCGCGCTTCAATCCTGCGCGGGATCCTATACGCGCTCTCGTTCGTCTACGACAGGGTGGTGCAACTCCGGCTTTATTTTTATCGCAAAAGAGTTTTCCGAGAACGCACGCTGGGGTGTCTCGTGATCAGCATCGGCAATCTTACGGTCGGCGGAACGGGTAAAACGCCGATTGTCGAGAAGTTTGCCCGCGCTTTGCAGGCTGGAGGACGCCGAGTGGCAATTCTCAGCCGCGGTTACAAAAGCGTCCCACGGCGACGCCAGTGGCGGAGTTGGTTCCGCGGAGATTCCGAGCCTCCCCGGGTCGTTTCCGACGGCAAATCGCTGCTGCTCGATTCACTCACCGCTGGAGATGAGCCTTATATGCTCGCCCACAACTTAAAGGATGTTATCGTACTCGTGGACAAAGACCGGGTGAAAGGTGGCCGGTTCGCCATCGATAAATGGCAGGTCGACACGCTGCTGCTCGACGACGGATTCCAATATCTCCATCTCAAGCATCGGCTGGACATGGTGCTCGTGGATCGACAAGCACCTTTTGGGAACGAGTTCCTGCTGCCTCGGGGCACCTTGCGCGAGAGGCCGCGCAATCTTCGCCGCGCCAGCTACATTTTTGTTACGAAAAACACCGGCGAGCCGAATTTCGAGCTGATGCGACGGATCCGGCGTTACAATCGCACCGCGGAAGTTATCGAATGCGCGCACAAACCGCTTTATCTTCAGAATGTTTTTACGGGCGAACAATTGCCGCTTGAGGCCTTGCGCGATGCGTTCATCGGTTCGTTGTGCGCGATTGCTGCCCCTGAAAGTTTTGAGGGCGCGCTCACCAAAATCGGCGCGCACGTCGATCTGGCGAAGCGCTATATCGATCATCATTACTACACCGAGCCCGAACTGATCAGCTTCATCAAGCGTTGTATCCGCCGCGATTTGGCGATGATCGTTACCACCGAAAAGGACTCGGTCCGTATGCCGCGTGTGCCCGAGGCGGAACTGAAAGTGCCGATTTATTTTCTGCGGGTGGAAATCGAAATCCTGAGCGGGCACGAAAGCTGGGAACATTGCGTCGCCCGAATTTGCAAACCCAAGCCGGTGCTCCCTCCTGAGCGCTTCTTCGCCTGAAGGCGCCCGCACGAAGACGACAAAACTCACTAAAATTAAGAGAACATTAGAACCTTTGCGTCCTTTGTGGACGTTGTGCGAGGTTTAGATCAATGGCCAAGAACGCGGATCTCATCGTCGACGATCGGAAGCTGCAGGTATCGAACCTCGACAAGGTGCTATACCCGAAGGCGGGTTTTACCAAGGCGCATGTGATCGATTACTACATCCGCATCGCGCCGGTTCTTTTGCCGCACTTGAACGACCGTCCCCTCACAATGAAGCGCTATCCAGACGGCGTGGAAGGTGAGTTTTTCTATGAGAAGAACTGCCCCGTGCATCGGCCAAAATGGGTGCAGACGGCAAAGGTGTGGAGCGAGGGCAACCAGCGGATCATGCATTATTGCCTCGCCAACGATCTGCCCACGCTCGTCTGGGCAGCTAACCTGGCCGATCTCGAGTTGCACACATCGCTGTCGCGCAAGAATAACATCGAGCGTCCGACGATGATGGTGTTCGATCTGGACCCAGGCGCTCCCGCTGACATCGTTCAATGCTGCCAGGTCGGAATCTGGCTGCGCGAGCTGCTGGGCGGAATGAAATTGAAAGCGTTCGCAAAAACGAGCGGCTCAAAAGGTTTACAAGTCTATGTGCCGCTGAACACGGCAGTGACTTACGATCAGACCAAAGGTTTGTCGCGCGCGTTAGCTCAACGTCTGGAACACGAACATCCTGATCTTGTCACGTCGAACATGTCTAGGGCCGTGCGCAAAGGAAAAGTGTTCGTCGATTGGAGCCAGAACCACGAACACAAAACCACTATTTGCGTTTACTCACTCCGCGCAAAAGAGGAGCCGACCGTTTCCACCCCCGTCACATGGCCTGAAGTCGAGAATTGTTTGAAGAAGAAACGCACCGAACTGTTAAGGTTTCGTTCCGATCAAACGCTGGCGCGCATCGAAAAACATGGCGACCTGTTCGAGCCGGTGGAGACGCTCAAACAAAAGCTGCCGAAAAAATGGGACACATGACGTGGCCCGGTGCGATAAGATCAAAATGCATGAATAATCATTTCTGGCTTGATGCGATTGGATGGGTGGGAGCGGCAGCTCTTCTGGTGGCTTATGCCATGGTTTCATCACGGAAATTGGAAGCACACTCTGCTGCTTTTCAGCTCCTGAACGTCGGTGGTAGCGTTCTCCTCGCCACGAACACGGTGTTTTATGGATCGTATCCCTCCACGTTTGTGAACCTGATTTGGGCAGCCATTGCCACTTTCTCAATCGCCACAAGGAAGCGAGTTTCGTCTCGTTAGTTCAACCAACACGGCTGGAGATTCTTCCGATGCGAAAAATCAATCTACAAGATGTTCCGGAGCAGGAACGAAAGTCGCCGAAAGGAAAATTTGGTCGATTCACGAAGAATATTTCCGTCGCGCTTGGGCGAGAACCGGAGTCGCTTGATCTCTCGAAACGGCATCCGTTTGATCTCGCACTAGTCCGGATACCGGAAGGCAAAACACTTTGCCCGTATCATGCGCATTCGGCTGAATCGGAGCTCTATCTCGTCGTGTCCGGCCGGGGCAATGTGCGCGACAAAAACGGAATAACCGAAGTTGGACCTGGCGACGCGTTTCTTTTTCAGCCTGGCGAGGCGCATCAGCTTATCAACGCAGGCGATGAGGATTTTGTTTACTATGTGATCGCTGATAATCCCCGTAGCGGCGGTGAAACAGGCGATTCCTGTTACTATCCGGACAGCGGTAAATGGGCCGTGACGAGGGAAGGGTCCGAAGAGCTGATCGTGAAAGGAACTGAGACCGATTACTTCGATGGAGAAGAATAATCTTAGGTAGGGGTGGTTCACCGAACTGCCCGCTGGCGATTGAGGTTAATCGCCGTTACCTCACAATCGCGGTATGCGGAAAATCAACATTAACGACATCAAAGAAGAGCCGTGGCAATCGCCGGGCGGAAAGTACGCCGTCTCCTTCAAAGGTATTTCCGAAGCGCTTGGGCGCGAGCCGATGTCGCTCGACTTATCCAAGCGGCATCCGTTTGACCTGGAGTGGAACCGGGTGCCATCAGGAAAATGCAATTTCCCTTACCACGCGCACTCGGCCCAATGGGAATTGTATCTGGTGATTTCCGGAAGAGGCACTGTTCGCCACAAGAACGGGAGGACCGAAGTTGTGCCCGGGGACGCGTTCATCTTCGCTCCAGACGAAGCGTATCAAATTATCAACTCTGGTGCCGAAGACCTGATGTACTATGTCATCGCTGATAATCCGATCGGCGAATCAGGTTACTATCCCGACACCGGTAAATGGAAGGTGAACAAGTCGTCAGCAGCTGACCGCGTCGCCATCAAAGGTCAGGAAACCGATTATTTCGATGGCGAAGAATGAATTTGAAAGAAGGAAATCAATCTTATGAGCACGAAAACACCCGTCGAAGAGTTTCCATACAAAACGTACCTGAACATTCTGCACGGTCCGCTCGAATTGATTGATGTGCAGAAGCTGGCCGACGCCTGCACCGACAAATGGTACAACCAGACGCTTTGCAAGGTAAACGATTCAGTTGTCAGGATGGCGGTCGTTCAAGGCGAATATCACTGGCACGAACATAAAGACATCGATGAGTTCTTTTTCGTGCTCGATGGGCGGTTCCTGATCGATCTCGAAGATCGCGTAATCAATCTTGCGTCGCGGCAGGGCTTCGTCGTGCCGAAAGGTGTGCGCCATCGCCCGCGCGCGCCCGAACGCACTGTGGTTTTAATGGTCGAGCGCACCGACATTGTTCCTACGGGCGACTAGAATTGATGGTTGCGCCGTCGGCCGTCAGAGACCGGCGCTACAGTGAAGGCACTTAAGATCATCTCGGGCGGGCAAACAGGCGTTGATCGTGCCGCACTCGATGTCGCGCTCAGGCACCGGCTTGAGTGCGGCGGATGGTGTCCGGCCGGACGGCTGGATGAATTCGGCAAAATTCCGGATCACTACCCAATTCAGGAATTGCAAGGCGGCGGTTTCACCGAACGCACGTTGCAGAACGTGAAAGATTCTGATGGCACTGTCGTCATTTACCCGGTAGAACTTCGCGGCGGCACTGAGCAGACCGTTCGCTTCTGTGTTGAGCTGGAGCGGCCGCATCAACTGATCGACGCGTCAAGAGTTTCGACCGAAGATGCAGCGAAGTTGATCGCGGATTTTGTGCGCAAAAACAAGATCGACATTCTGAACGTTGCTGGCCCGCGCCAAAGCGAATGGCCGGAAGGATACGATTACGCTTCTTGGGTGCTCGACATTTTTCTCACGGCTCTGTAGCCATCGCCCTATAGGCGGTTGGACGGAAAACGTCTCATAGGGCCGTGGCTACAGATCACTCGTAACGCAGCGCTTTTACCGGATCGAGCCGCGCGGCGAAGTACGCGGGGATCAGCGCCGCGAACGAACAGATTAAAAAGGCGCTGATACAGATTATAGCAACGTCGTGCGGAATGACTTCGGCCGGGATCGACGAGAATTGATAGACCTCGCGCGGGAAAATCTCGATGTGCAACGTCGATGCCAGCCAGCGACTGAACTCGTTGCGATAACGGATCAACGTCATTCCAAGTCCCAGGCCAGTGACCGTCCCAAAAAGGCCGACAATTGTCCCCTGACCAAGGAAGACCCAGACAATTTGCGCAATGTTCGCCCCGAGCGCTTTCACAATTCCGATCTCGTGCCGCTTTTGTACCGTTACGGTGATGAGCGTGCTCATGATTCCGAAAGCCGCCACGATCACGATGAAGAACAAAAGGAAAAACATTACCGTGCGTTCCAGCCGCACCGCTTCGAAATACTGCCGATTCATGTCGATCCAGGTCTGGGCGTATGCCGGCGGCTCGAGGAATTGCTGGATTTCCTGTTTCACGCGTTCCGCACCGTATGGGTTGTCGGTCTTCACCGTGATACCGTGTAGAGCGTCGCCCAGACCGTATAACTCCTGTCCGACATAAACCGGCACGAGCAGAAATTCGGAATCGTGCAGGTAATGGCCGGTCTCAAAAATGCCGGTGACAGTCAGTTCTTTCGGGAGAATCACATCGCGCAATTCGTCGATGGCTTTTTTCTCTTCTTCGCCCGTTGCGTTCTCCAGTTTTTTTATGCTGTCGAGGACCTGGCCAAGATTGCCCGGCGAATAAATTGTCACCTTATCGCCAACGCTGACTCCGAGTTTTCGCGCCAGCTCAATCCCGAGCACAGTTGATTCGCCCTCCAGATCGAGCCTGCCGTATTTGATGAATCTTTGAAGGGGAATGACTTTCTCTTCCTGCTCGGGATCCACGCCGCGAATCAGCGGTGCGAGCCGCCGGTTGTGGAATTCCACAATCACTGGTCCTTGCACAAAAGGGGCGGTGGCGACCACGCCCGGCGTTTTGTCGATTTTGGCCTTGAGCGCGCGCCAATCGCGGAACACGTCCTCGGAAGTGACGAGAATGTGCGCGTCGAAATCGATCACTTTCTGCCGCAGTTCCCTATCGAATCCGGTCATGACTGCAATTACAAGGATCAGCACCGTAACGCCGAGCATCACGCCAATAACCGAAATCAATGTGATGATCGAGAGAAATGTGCGCTTCGGTTTCAGATACCGCAGCGCCAGGAAAAGACTAAAAGGAAGCTTCAATTCGCCCTTAGCGTGGCGGCAAACTCAATGGGATTCAACCCACGTGGCATTGGTAGGGCGAGGAGTCCTCTGCGCGCCGGTCCCCTATCCATCTGCCCCTACTGCGCGCACGGACTGACGCGCCCTACCTCAAATCGCTGCGAGCGGCCGGACACGGCGGGCAAGCTGTGCGCTAGCCCTACGTTACCGCGTGGGCCTTTAGTTCTTCCAGCGTGACGAACTCGAGCGCGGATGCGTGCGTTGCTTTCAGATCCACAGGCGCCGCGCGGTTGTGATCAAGCGCGCTCTTCCAGCGCGTGACGCAGACACACCACTTATCGCCCGGCTTCAATCCGAGAAAACCCCACTCCGGACGCGGCGTGACCAAGTCGTTTCCATCCAACACGGAGAAATCCAAAAATTCCTCGCTGACTTGCACGCAAACCGTGTGCTGGCCCACGTCCTCTGGTCCTGTTCGGCAATAGCCGTCGCGATAAAAACCGGTCATCGGGTCGCGACAACAACATTTCAATTCCGTTCCCAAAACATTCGTCGGCATAGGCGACTTGGTGTTAATATCGGCGGAAACGTTACCGGAAGAAAAGCGAATGCCAATCCGCGCGAAATATGTGCACACCAATCTGATCGCCAGAGATTGGAAAAAGCTGGTCCGATTCTATTGCCACGTGTTCGGATGCGAACCTAAAGAGCCCGAGCGTGACTTGTCTGCCCCGTGGCTCGACAAAGTGAACGCGGCTCCACATGCGCATCTTCGCGGCGTTCATTTGTGCTTGCCCGGGTATGGAGACGATGGGCCGACGCTGGAGATCTTCAGCTACGATCAGTTGATCGAACGCGACCTGCCGAGAGCTAACGAGTGCGGGTTCGCGCACATCGCATTTCGCGTCGATGACGTCGATGAAGCGCTGCAGGCGGTGATCGCAGCCGGCGGCGGCTCTGTGGGAGAAATCGCCACGGCAGAGGTAGACGGCGTCGGGTTGCTTCGTGTGGTTTACGCGCGCGATCCCGAAGGCAACATCGTTGAGCTGCAGAAGTGGAGTGGAACCGGGGAACTCGTAGTGAACTCGTGACCAGGCAAACCGTCATCGCATACTGGCTTATTCCGTCCGAGGCGGCACACCGCTTCTTTCAACGAATCATCAATGATCTCGCACGGCGATACGATGCGCCTGTTTTCGAGCCGCACGTGACGATTCATGTCGGAGCGGACCGCGCTGATGCAGCGCAGAACGCGCTCGGGGACGGTGCGCGCGAATGCCAACTCATCGGGCTGACACCGCTTGGAATTGATCAGTCCGATGAGTTTATCAAAACGCTCTTTGTGCAATTCGCCATGAGCGCAGAACTGCGGGAAATCAATGACATCATTCGTGAAGCGGCGAACGATTCGTCACAGTACGAACTAAAGCCGCACTTGAGTTTGTTGTACAAGAAACTGACAGCCGCAACCCGACGCGAAGTGGCAGCTTCAATCAACGTTGCGCTTTCCGAAGTGAGTTTCGACGCAATTAAAGCTGTGCGCTGCGTTTCGCCTACGCAATCGGGCGCGGACGTTGAGGCGTGGCGAGTTGTTGCAGCGGCTTCTTTGTCTGGCGATCGCGTCTGAGACAGACGCCCTTACACTTCGACAATTCGGTAGGGCTTTCCCGTTTTGTGCAGCGTCGGCGCGGAGACGTTGTAAACGGGAATGCCAGTTGAAGTTTTCCCGTCGGCAATCCCGTTGTGTGCGTGACCGTGGAAGACTGCGGTGGCGCGGAATCGATTGATTGGTTCTTCGAGACGACTGGAACCGAGGAAGGCGTAGATTTCAGGGTCTTCCCCCTGCAACGTCGCTCGAATTGGAGAGTAATGCAGGACCACGATGCGGCGCTCAGTTTGAAGCTTCACCAGGGCCTGCTCGAGGCGAATGGCGTGGCTGATTGATTCCTGCACGAATTGCTTAATCAGCGGCTCGCCCCACGCGTTCAGCATCCGCCGGCCGAAACCGCCGCCGAACCCGCAGATCCCCGCGAATCCGACACCGGCGATTTCGACGGCTTCGCCGTTGAGCATCATCACGCCGGTCTGATCGAGAATGTTCGTGACGGTTTCCGGCTGTCCGGATTCATAATCATGATTACCAATGACGCCGATAGTCGGGATTCTCACCGCGCTGCGAATATCGGCGGCGAGTTCCTCTGCTTCGTCGGGAAGTCCATATTCTGTGAGATCGCCGCACATCAACAGCACGTCTGCGCTACGCGAAATTTCGGCAAACGCGTCGTGCATCTTTCCGCGCGAATGCTTGGCGTAATGAAGGTCCGCAGTGGCGGCAATACGTAACGCTCGTTTTGCCATCGCTTTAAGAAACGAAAGCGCCAGTCGCACTGGACGTTTCTTGAGGCGCACCAGTCGCAGTCATGCACGCGTGACGCGGTTCCCGTGCGTAATTGAAGGGTAATGACTCCAAGCGCAACGGCAGCAGCGCGGCCTACGCCGCGTGGAGGGAGCCCCAGTCAGTTTCATCGCAAATCAGTCGTCGCATTGCACGCCGCGGACATTCCGTTCCTGATTGGCGGCGCGTACGTGGTGGAGGTGTACGCGGGTGTATCGCGTAGCACTAAAGACTTCGATCTCTATGTTCGGCCAAAGCATGTGAAGGCTGCGCTCCGTGCGCTAGCGCGCGCAGGGTATGAAACGGAGCTGACATTTCCGTATTGGCTGGCCAAGGCCAAATACGGCGAAGATATCGTTGATCTGATTTTTCGTGCCGGCAACGGATTGTGCGAAGTGGATGATTCCTGGTTCGAGCGTGCGCGCGATGACGAGCTGCTGGGTGTGCCGGTGAAGCTTTGCGCACCAGAAGAAATGATTTGGATGAAGGCGTACATCATGGAACGCGAGCGGTTCGACGGCGCCGACATCGCGCACATCCTTCGCTGCTTCGCGGCAGAGATCGATTGGCCGCACATGGTTTCCCGGTTCGGTCCTGATTGGCGCGTATTGCTCAGCCATTTGATTCTCTTCGGCTACGTATATCCCGGGGAACGCGCGCGAATCCCGGTGGCGATCATGGCGGATTTGATTACACGACTCCGGAGTGAAGCGAGGACTGCCGGGCCAGAGCGATTATGCAGCGGCACGCTGCTTTCGCGGCAGCAATATTTAGTGGACGTACAAGAGTGGGGATTTCGGGATGCACGTTTGGAACAGCGTGTTCAGATGAATGAGAAAGACATCGCGGATTGGACTGATGCAATTGAGAAAGAGCCGTGATTGCCGAGCGTTGTAGCGTGCGCTGTCCTCAGCGCACTTCCACTGCTCATCCGCTGAGGATAGCTGGAGTCTACAGCGGGCGTGTTCCGCTGGGCGGCGGCTCTGCCGGTGAGGGAATTGCAGATGCCGCGATGAGCTTCGTCTTTGCTTCGTCGAGCAGCTTTTTCTCTTCCGAATAAAGTTTGCCGTTTTCGGCAGATCCAAAGTAATCCTTTGCTTCCTCGAGTTGGCTTGCGTCGACCAGCACCAAGGCAACGTAAACGGCTGCGCGCGGATCGTGCAGCTGGTCAGGCGGCAAACTTTGGATAATGGCAAGAGCCTCTGCATTTCTGCCAAGGCGATGAAGTGAAAATGCGTACGTGACAGCACAATTGACCTCATTCGCCGCGCGGTCATAAGCATCTTTCGCCAGTTGATGTGAGCTTTCCGTATTTTCGCCGAGATTCAGACCGAGTCGCGCGAGGTCCGCCGTGATCGGTGCCTCGGTAGGCGAACTCTGGTGAAGCCGTTGAAGGACTTCGTACAGTTTGGTTGTTTCATCCCTGGCGCGATACAGCTGGCGAAGATTGTCGAGCGCTTCACGGCGCATCGGGGGATTTTCTTCAACGCGCACCCAGAGTTCTTCGGCCTGGCTCGCCAGTTGCCATTTCGTGGCGAATCGGGCGAGCGTAAGTTCGCGTTCCGGCTCGTCGCGTGACAATTCATCGGCAGATTGCCAAAGCGTTTCAAACTCCGAGTTGGCGCTCGAGCCGCTGCCGGATCCCGAGTGCCGGACAGCGATTGCGTCGTACGCCAGACGCACGTATTCGGCGTCGCCCCAATTTCCGGTCCGCGTCCAGCGTTTAAGACGCGACCAATTCTTCACAGTTGCATAAGCATCCGCGATTGCGACAGACGCAGGCGGTGACCTCAGTTGTGCTGCCGGCAACTTGTCGACCCACTTCACAACGTCTCCAGCAAGTCCGTTCTGATTCATCCACTCGATCAGCGATGCGAGATCAGACGCATTACGTGCCGCAAACGGTTTCACTTTCTCAAGGAGTTGCCGGAATTTTTTCGCATCTAGCTTTCGGTAAAAATTCAGGCAAAGCAGGTAATCGGCAAATGTGACCTCTGGCGACATTTGCAGCTGTTGCGCAAAGCTATCTGCTGTGGTGAGGTCATTGCGTTCCACAGCATCATTGAGCAACGCTCGCAGCGCGCCAGTTCGGTACGGCGCTATGCTGCTAAGCCGCTCGAGCGTATCGCGGCCATTCTTGCTCTTTTCCGCGTCTTTGGAACGAATTTGCAGTGCTGCTAGATTGAATTGATAGAGATCGTTCTTTGGTTCTTTCTTTACCGCAGCTGCGAATTGTTCTTCCTGCTCGGCAAAATTGCCTTCTGCGCGCGCCAGCCAACTAGCAAAGACATGAAAAGCTGCGCTGTCACGATCTCTCGGAGAGACTCGATTAAGCGCTTCGCGGGCGAGATCGAGCTTACCAAATCGGAGCGCTGCGGAGGCAAAGTTGAGTTGACTCTCCGGATCTTTTGGCAGCAATCGCGCTATCCGCTCGCGCCATGCGACGGCTTCTTCAATGTTTTGTTTCTCCGCTGCGTCCGCCAGGATCGACAGCGCTGCGAGAGAATCCGGATGCCGGCGGGCGAGTTCCTGCGCCATTTGCGCTGCTTTGCTGAGCTTTCCCCCCTGTAAAAGTGTGGTTGCTTGATGCAGCAAACGGCGTTCACGCCAATTCTCATACAGTTTTGAGCCGTAACTCACGAAGAAAATGGCTACCAAGAAAGCGATGGCCAATCCCGCAATCGCAACGGCCAGACGACGCATCCTGAGCTGCCGCTGAAACGTGAACTCCGTGCCGCTAAACGATTGCGGGCTTCTCCCCCGCTCGCCGTGCTCGAGTTGACCCAGGACTGGACGCGTTGTCTCGACGCCCGTAGGTCCACTTCTTCCTTTCATGCACTCTGTTTGCTGCGCTAACGAAGAGTCGGTACTTCGATTTGTTTGGATGTGAGAGCCGCTTCGATCGGCAGCGACCGTTCCCGCAAATGCCGGCCCCAAACGTAACGCGCGAAAAGCACCTTTAGTGTGGCAGTAAGCGGCACAGCAAGGAGCGGACCGATGACTCCGCCAATGATCAAGCCCCAGACAAAGATCGACACAATTACCGTCATCGGATGTAAGCCAACGTAGTTTCCGACAATCCGTGGCGCGTAAAGGAGGCCTTCCAGATTCTGAATTAAGATGAAAGCCGCCGTCACGATGATCGGGTGAGTCCAATCACCCCACTGAAATGCGGCAATGAGAACAGCCGGCACCCAGCAAATGATGATCCCGATATAGGGAATCATGGTGAGCACGACCACCATTGCGCCGATTACTGCCGCAAAGTTCAGACCGATCAGTGTCAACACCGTGCCAATAAGAATGCCGTCAACCAGACAGACAAGTAGCTGACCACGGAAGTACGCGACAACATACGAGTTAATTTGTGATATTACCTCCGCCACCTCGTTCTTCAGCGGCGACGCTCGCAATGGCAGGTAGTCTGTCCACCTTTCTTCAATGCGCGGCTTTTCTTTGAGTAGAAAAAATAAGTAAACGGGGACCAGAATCAGACTGAGCAAAAAGCCGGTAGCGCCGAGAAATCCGCCGATGCTTGTCTTCAAGATGCCCCAGAGTTTTCCGAGTAAAGTCGGGAGCGCGTCCTGCAGCCTTGGCATTTGTTTTTCCACGTACGCTTGAATGCGCTGACGTTCTGCGCTGCTAAGCTTGGGTTGGGTCGGGGCAATTACTTGACTCGCGGGCGCAGCGGCTTGCGGCGATGCGGTCGCACTCGCCGTCGTTTCTCGTTGGGGAGAAGGAGATGGCCCCGGGCCGATCAGGAAATTGGTAAGATTCTTCGACGCGGATTTGGTCTGTCCTGCACCAAGCAACCCGAACGTCTGGTCAAACCGATAGATAAGATCGACAATATAATCCCGGGCCCGTTCAGTGTAGGAGGGGATTTGCCTTGCGAAATTCGCGCTCTGAACGGAAATCGTCGGAACGAGCCATGCCGCCAATCCGCCCAATGCAAAAAAACCAATGGCGAAAAGCAGCGCAATGGCTTTGGTCCGAGTAAGCGTTCCGCGAGACATTTTCGTCACGAGTGGATCGAGCAGATAGGTAAGAATTGCGGCGATCGCAACCGGGATCAGAATTGGCTGGAGAAAACTAATGATGCTGGCGCCGGCCCAGATCACCGCGGCAAGGATGACGACAAGAACGACGACGAAACAGGCAGTCAGCGCCGCCCACATCATCTTGCGTTGCCACGGCGTGGGGTAGTCGTTCATCTCTCAACATCATCAAATGTCGGCAGGCACCCAGCACCTGCAGTTCACCTGGACTTCGGCGTTGGGTCTTGAGTGTTCGATATTCGATGTTCGATGTTAGCGCACTCGTTAGGTGGGATTAGTCTTTTTCGGTAAATCTTTGCCGATAGTCTTTTTAGTGGTTTGGATCTTGTCCGCGAGATTTTTGTTCTTCGGATCCAGCGCCAGGGCTTTTTGCCAGGCTTCCAATGCTTCCCTGGTCCGATTCAATTTCAAATAAGTGTCGCCAATGTGTTCAAATACGACGGGATCCGCGTGCTCTGCTGTTTTGGCAGCGCGCAGCAGCTCATCCAAAGCTCGATCAAACTGACCTTTTCGAAATTCCACCCAGCCGAGACTGTCCAGATACGACGCATTGTTTGGTTCGCTTTCCAAGGCGCGTCTGATCATCAATTCGGCTTCGTCGAGGTTCATGTTATGATCCGCCCACATGTAGCCCAGGTAATTGCAAGCCTCAGCCGAGTTCGCCGGATCGAGCGCAATAGATTTACGAAGCAAATCGGCCGCCTTGTCGTACAAGCCCGCCTGTTCGGCAGCCGCTCCATAATTGAAGTAAAACTTCGCGTTCACGAAATCATCGTCCTCCTCCAGTTGCGCTTCGTGCAGCGCTTCCTCGAAAGTCGCGACGGCTTGCTGACTTTGCTTTGCTTCGCGCTGCGCAATCGCCAGGTAATAAACTATCTCCGGCGCCCCGGGGAATCGGCGCCGGGCTTCGCCCAGCAATTTCACTGCGCGGTCGGGATCTCGTAACGCGCCGAGAAGCAGTTCCGCCAGGCGCACATATGTCCCGGCATGGTTTGGATTGATCAGGAGGCTTTGCTCATAATTGACGGCTACCTTGGCGAACTTCAGTTTCGCTTCCTCTATTCGATTCGCACGCTGAAGGGATCGGGCTTCCTCGTCGAGCACCTGAGCCAGTAAATCGTACGGTTGGTATTTTTCCGGGTGCTCCTTGATGATTTGCTCGAGCATCTCAACAGCTTTGTCTCGCTGGTTTGTCAGGACAAAACCGGTCGCCAATTTCTCTCGCGCATTCGCGTCGTCCGGTTGCAGTTCGAGAACACGCAGGTAAAGCGGGATCGCTTCCTTCAGTTGCTGCGATGCCGCGTAGTAATCGGCTACGTCCTTGAGGATGCCCGGATCATCCCCGGCATTTTCCGCCGCCTTTTTAAAGATCTCGTTGGTCTTTTTTAGTTCGTCCGGTTTCGGCTGTGAATCGGACTTGAAGAGAATGGCGACGTAAAGTTTTCCGAGGCGTATCCAGAAATTTGGATCGGTGCTATGAACTTTGAGGGCGCGATCCAGAGCCTCGAGCGCCCTCCTCTCTTGGCCAGCTGCAAGTTCGATTTCAACGAGACGCTGGTAACCTTCCACGTCGCCTGGATTGAGAGCGATGGCGCGATTGGCGTAATCAATCGCTTGGTCCGTTTTCTTCAAATACCTCGTGTAGATGAAAGCCAGTTGCTGATACGGTTCGGCGTTATTTGGGTTTGCCTTGATTGCATCTTTGAGCACGTCGATTGCCTGTGGGAAATCATCCTGCTGTATCAGCAAACCGGCCACTCGTGAGGCGAGCTCCGACTGACCCGGATCGACATTGAGCACTTTTCGATAGGCTTCCAGCGCGCGCTCCATCTCCCCGTTTTCCTCGAGCGCCATTCCTTCAACGAAACGCGCAAGCGCGTCCGCTTTGTGCGCGCCTTGCGCACGCAACGCGAGGTCTGCAGCCGGTTTCGAGGCAACCGAATCATCCTGACGCGCAACGGGTTTTCCAGGATGGACGCGAGGCACTTTCGCAGGTGAAGCTTTGGGGGCCTGCGCCTCGGCAACCGTTGCTGCAACCAGAAAACTAAGCGCGAAAAGAAGCTCTCGGCAGGCGCGGCAAACGCAGCACTTTTTCTGCTCCCTCACGCTTAATCTTATCTTTCTGGCGCGGGTTCGGCAACCAGCGGCGGCGGTAGCCTCGCCAGCGAAAGCAAATGAGACCGTGCCTTACAACTTGTACCGCAGTCGTTTCTTATGCCGGTGCGCCCTCATGCGTTTGCGGCGCTTGTGCTTGGCAATTTTTGCTTTCCTCCGTTTTTTAAGCGAGCCCATTCAGATTTTGAAACTGAGGTTTCGATTCAACCATCTAATTCGCCGTATTGCAAGCTGACTTCTACATCGGCGCTCATACGCGCCAAGATGTTCGATACTCACGAACGATCGATGTTTGCAGTCATGCGGTTCAGCGTTCGAGAAGAAATTGAAGGCGGAGAACTCCAAAAAAACTCGCCGCTCCACAGATCCAGGATGACCCGACCGTCTTCACGCACTGCCACTGCGAGCCGCGCAAGCAGATCACGATTTGTTGTTGCATCGAAGTAGCCAAAACTTTGAGAGATGCTGATCGCAAGGTCGAAGGCATCGCATTCTGGGCGATAGTAGCGAATATCCGCGTTCACATAGCTTGGGCCGCGAGTTAGTGCGCGAGCCGTCGCGATCGCGTGACGATCGCGGTCGAACCGATCACTGTGTAACCGCGTTTTAGAGAGCCCGGGCACCTCGTTCCATGCCGCAGCACGCGCCTACCACTTTGCGGAACGCGGACAGCGGAGCGCAACGACAGATAATCGCCGTCTCTCGTATCGGGCGACCTTCGTGAATGCTGACTTGCAAGAGCTCAAACCACCGATGGGAATAAGCATTGGATTCGGCCCGCAGGATCGAGGAGCGGCAATAGCCTAAGGCGCCCGCGAAGATTTCTGTCTAACACTGAATGCCGGCCTGAGCCAACCCCGAACCTTTTCCCAAGTCTCGTCTCGGTCGATGCCGCTAATTGGCTTTTGAAAAACTCTTCGCGCCCAATCCATCAGCTGTGGACCGGAAATCTTCGTCTCCTGCGGATGAGCAACAAAATACTTCGACTTTAGCCATTTTGTCCGAGGAAAGAGATGAAAGTGGACCACCCCTGTTTTCTCTGAGAACAGGGCGCAGTACACACGCTGTGGCCGAACGATCTCTTCGATCGCAGCCGTGGTCATTGCCAATGTTGATCCAAGCGCCGCGAGAGCTGCAGGATTCATTCGCGAAAGAGAATCCACAGCCTCTCTCGGCCTCACAATCAGATATCCCGGGATATGGCAAGTACTGCACGCTTCCAGTATGAAATGCTCGTTAGCCATGACTGGTGAGCGACCTCTCTCCTCTCTTACGTGTTTTGTGCGGTCCGTCACTTTAATCGGGGACGACAGCATCCAATCAGCGGCTTTCCTGCGAAGGCCCGGCTGGCGATTTCTTCTTCTCCTGTGTGCCAATGCCGATTTTCTTCAGAAATGGTTCGATCGATTGTTTGCGGCCCAAGAATTTTTCGATCGATTCGTTGACATCACGCGAATCGCCGGGCTCGTAAATTTCGCGGCGCAATTTCATTCCGGCTTGTTTATCGAGGTAACCGTCCTTTGCCTTTTCAAAAACGGTTGCCATGTCGGCGGCAATCGCGTCCGCCCAGGCATAGCCATAGTAGCCGGCATCGTAGCCGTTCAGGTGACCGAAGTAGGAGACGAACGTTGTGCTTGGATCAATCGGCAAAAAGACTTTTTCCAAGATCGGGTTGGATATCGCCACGGAATCGTACGGCATCTCTTCGGGATGTGGATCATGCAGAGCAAGATCCAGTGAAGCGAACGCGAACTGGCGCCGATAAAGCACGCCGGCATTTGCCAGCTTAGCGTCGTTGAGTTTCTTGACGATGTCTGCGGGAATTTTTTTGGAGGGATCGCGGTAATCGGCAGCGAACGTGTCCAGCACTTTCTTGTCCCAAACCCAGTTTTGCAGCATCTGCGACGGCGCTTCAACAAAATCACCCGGGACATGCGTTCCGGCGAAACGGCCATACTTGGCGCGAGTGACAATAGAATGCAGAGCGTGGCCAAACTCGTGGAAAAGCGTCTCCACATCCTGATGCGTCATTAACGATGGCTTATCGCCACTCGCCGGCGGGAAATTGCAGAGCAACGCAACAGTGGGCCGCTGATATTTTCCGTTCGGCAAAAGCTTGCCGCTGATGATGTCGAATTGCGCGAAGTGATTGAATTTTCCCTCGCGCGGAAACATGTCGAGATAAAACATCCCAAGCGGCTCCCCGGTAGCTGAATCGGTGACGAGATACAGCTGAAGATCGTCAATCCACTTGTAAGGCGCGACGATTTTTTCGAATTTCAGGCCAAAGATGCTCTGATAAATGTTGAACATCCCGTCGAGGACTTTTTGAAACGGGAAATACACGCGCAACGCTTCCTTATCGACTGCGTATTTTTGCTTGTTCAGCTGGTTGCTGTAGTACCGCCAGTCCCACACCATGATTTTGGCGTTAGGATCATTCGTATCGGCAGCCTTCAACTTTTGCAGTTCCGCAACTTCACTATCGAATTTTGGCTGGATGCCTGCGATCAGATCGTTGATGTACTTTTCCGCGTTTATGCCGGTCTTGGCCATTTTGACTTCCGTCTGGTAATCGTCCCATGACTTGTAACCGAGGCGCAGCGCAATTTCGTTTCGAAGCGCCAGCATTTGGTTCAGAAGAGGAACGTTTGTGTCTTTGGCGAGCGTTTCGCGAATGACGTACAGCTGTTTACGCGTGGCCTCGTTTTTAGCGTTCTCCTGCACTGTGTTGAATTGCCAAGTGACATTCGCCATCACGGTGTAAACGCCGTCGCCGGTTTTGATGCCGGGCGAGGCGAAGAAGCTTTCCGGAAGCCCATCGAGATCGGCTTTGCTGAACATGACCGGAGCGTCGGACTTAACGATGTTGGTGTCGAAATCTGTTCCCAGCTTCGACAGCTCCTTGCGCAATTCCTCAACTTCTTTGCGCTGATCAGGAGGCAATTCCAACCCGGCACGCCGATAATCGCGTAGTGTTTCCTTGAGCAGCTTTTCATCTTCGCCGCTGAGCTTTGGATGCGTATCAGCAAATGCCTTGATTACCTTGTAAACGTCCTCGCGATAATCGACACCGACCGCCCAGTCCTGGAACGCTTTCACGGCGTTCTCGGCACCAGTGCGCATGGCGGGATTCGTGTTCGCTTCCTTGATGATGGTGGCCCTGTTCGCCGCGAGACTTGCCTCGTAAGTGACGTCATCCAGCGCGACCACAGTGCTTTTGAAAGTCACCTTGCCTGGGTCTTGGGCTCCGATCCGATCCAGCGTGGCGTTCGCCTTCGCTATCGCGTTTTTCATTGCAGCCTCAACCGCTTCCGGCGTTTTCTCCCAATCGGGAATCGCCAGCGCGGCGTTTGCTTTCGCCGCGGCGGCGCGGAAATCATCGACCGTTTTCAATTGGGCGGCGGAAAGAGTCAAACTTGGACCGAAGAAAATGAATGGAAGGCAAAGAAATGCGGATTTAAGGGAATGGGTCAACATAAGAGTGGAAGAGCTAAATCGGCCAAAGATTTACACAGATTTTCAGCGGTGGCAGAAGGAATTTTGATGAATCTGAGTTTGATCTATGGCAAGAACCGGCAGGTTGTGTATCGCGCGAAACCATGATCCACAAATTTTTCGTCGCTTTTATTCCGATTTTTGTCGCGATCGATGCGATCGGGCTGGTGGCAGTGTTTATGGGTCTGGCTGGTAACGCCTCGCGCGAACAGCGCCAACGGGAGGGTTTCACCGGCATCTTCACGGCGCTTGGCGTTTCGGTTGGCTTTGTATTCCTTGGGAAGATTATTTTTACGGCGTTGGGAATTACCGTGGCAGATTTTCAGGTCGCGGGTGGCCTGATTTTGCTTGGCCTGGCGGGACGTGAATTGCTCAATATTGCGCCAGCCGATCGGGAAGCAACCGAGGACTTTGGCATTGTTCCGCTTGGCATGCCGTTGATAGCCGGTCCTGCGCTGCTGACAGCGCTGCTTATCCTCGTCGATACTGTGGGGCTGGTCTTTACGCTCCTCTCGCTAGTGGTCAATCTCGCCCTCGTCGCAGTCGCATTCTGGAATGCCGATCTGGTCGCGCGTTGGATGGGCAGACAAGGACTGCGCGGCGTCTCAAAAATCGTCGCGCTCCTGCTGGCTGCCATCGCCGTCAGTTTGATCCGACGCGGCTGGCACGGCGTGTGAGTGTCGCGATCGAATCAAATTCCCAGCCTTTGCGGCCCGACATCCGTCGGTCCGCACCCTTCCGGCTGCCGCCGAACTTCGGAGCGTGTTACAAGCCTGAGTCGAAACGCGCGCCGCTGGCAATGTGCCGTCGCGCCGAAGGCCAGAATTCCTTCAGCTCTGCGCTTTTGTCACCGTTCTGATATCGCCAATTCAACTCAGTTTCGATAGCCTTGATCTCGTCTTGCTGTGGCAGCGCCATTCCGCTGTAGATGTACGCAGGAACCTCATTGCGCGTCCTGGTGAACGGGACCGTTGCGTAGAGATCCAGGCGGCGCTGCTGTAATTGGGCCGTGCTCCAATCCTTATAAGCGGGGCTACGATGGCCCCATACGTCCGCCGTATAAGCATACCGGGAATACGGATAGCCGCCCGTCACTGCCGGCCCGGGCGGAGGCGCGGGTTGGTTTGCGCAACCAATCAGCCCGACGGCAAACGCTGCTAAGAATAATCTTTTCATACTGTTTAATCCTCGATTGATTAGATTCTCAATTGCTTCTATTTAACCACACAAATCCAACGTAGTCGCAGGTTTATTTTGCTGTTCGGGGGTGAATCCGCTATACTGCTAATGCAAGTCCAAAAAAACGCTGCAGGCCGATTCACAGTACAAACGGGCCGGCTCATTGACACCCCGACTGCCTCTCGGTAAAATCCTCGCTTTTATGAGATTTCCTCTTCCGCTTACAGCGAAAATCGCTGCCTACGTGATTGGGCACAAGCTGCGGGGCACCAAGAAATTTGCCACGGTTCTTCAGCTCGAGCCGTTGCATACATGCAATCTCACGTGCACCGGTTGCGGACGGATTCGCGAATACTCTACGTCGCTCAAGGACATGATGAGCCTCGAGGACTGCCTGGCCGCCGCTCAAGAGTGCAAAGCGCCGATGGTTTCCATCTGCGGCGGTGAGCCGCTTGTTTATCCGCACATCGAAGCATTGGTCGAAGGATTGCTCGCGCAACGACGGATCGTTTACATCTGCACCAACGCCGTATTCATGCGGAAAAAGATGCGTGAATGGCTGGCAAAGGAATTGAGTCACGCTCAAAACGGCAGCAGCAAGAAATTCGAAGAGAAAATCAACCTGCTCCTTAAGGGGGGATTGATTTCCGAAAAAGACGCCGCTGAAATCCGCAAGGGCCCGAAGGATCCGGCGAAGCCGACGATCGCGCCAAGCAAATGGATGTACTGGAACGTGCATCTTGATGGCTTGGAGCGAACACATGACCTGATCGTCGAGCGCGAGGGCGTTTTCAAAGAGTGCATTCTGGCAATCAAAAT
>QHOX01000144.1 GCA_003219465.1 Verrucomicrobiota bacterium
AAGGAATCACGCGATCGGTCGTGTTTGATATTGCTGGCGAGTTCGACATCAAAGTGATCGAGGCAGATTTCACGCGGCACGACATTTTCGTGGCCGACGAATGCTTCCTCACGGGAACTGCTGCCGAGATCGTTCCCGTGGTTAAAGCCGATGGCCGCATTATCGGAAACGGAAAACCCGGCCCGATCACAACGCGCATCATCGGACGGTTCCGCGAAATGACACACCAGACTGGCACGCCGATTTTCGATTAAGTAGCAGGGATCGCTGAGCGACACGATGTCAAGGGAATGTGTATCGGGTTGAATCTTTGCAGCAGATCACGGTCTAAATAACAAAGATGTTGTGCGACGTTTGCAAATGTAATGATGCAACAGTTTTCCTGACACAGATCCTGGAGGGCAAGATGCACAAGGTAAACCTGTGCGAAGCTTGCTCGAAGGAAAAAGGTGTCCAGGATCCGACCAGTTTTGCGCTTGCTGATTTACTTCTGGGGATCGGGGCCGCCGAAGAGATTGAAAAAGGAGCACCAGCGAAAAAATGCTCCGTGTGCGGTTTTAGTCAGGCGGACTTCAAAAAAACAGGTCGCCTGGGTTGCAGCGAATGCTACGAGACCTTTGGCGAGGGTTTGGGTTCGCTGTTAAAAGCGATGCATAAAGGGACCGAACACGTCGGAAAATTGCCGGAACGCGCGCAGCGCACCATGGCACTGAACCAACGAATGCGCGCGCTCACTGAAAATCTGCAGAAAGCCGTGGCTGACGAGAATTACGAGAGTGCTGCCTCGCTGCGCGACCAAATTAAACAGCTCGAAACTGACCTTTCGAATTCAGCATGAAATTTTCAAACATGCTTTCCACCGCGGGGGAATGGCTGCGCGGTGAAGGGCCGCATCACCAGGTTGTAATCAGCAGCCGCGTCCGCCTCGCGCGGAATTTGCGTAACCGTGCCTTTCCGGGATGGGCGAAGAAAGCGGAACGCACGTCAATCCTCGAACAGATCCGGTCGCGCGTGGAAGAGCTTCCGGAGATGCAGGACGCGTTTACCGAAGGCTTGCAGGATCTGACGGCGTTGGACAAGCAGGTGCTGGTCGAGCGCCACTTGATCAGTCGCGAGCATGCCGCGAAGGGCGCGGGCAGCGCGGTGGTGGTGAATCGGCGACAAACGCTCAGCGTCATGATCAACGAGGAAGATCATCTCCGGATGCAATCCATTCGTTCCGGTCTTCAGTTGAAACAGGCATTTAAGCTCGTCGATAAGATTGACACGGCGCTTGAAAGCAAACTCGACTTCGCTTTCGATCCGCGACTTGGATATTTGACCGCTTGCCCGACCAACGTCGGGACCGGCATGCGTGCTTCTGCGATGCTGCATCTGCCGGGGCTTGTCCTTAGCGACCTGATCAACCAAGTCATCCAAGCAGTCAGCAAAATCGGGCTCGCGGTGCGTGGCCTTTACGGCGAAGGCACCGAGGCCATGGGCAATCTTTTTCAGATTTCTAATCAGACCACGCTCGGTGAAAAAGAAGAAGACATCATCAATCGTCTGACCAAAGTCATCGAGACGATCATTGATAAGGAACACGATGCGCGCCAGACTTTGCTCCAGAGAAAACCGAGTACCCTTTGCGACCAGATCGGTCGTGCCTATGGCGTTCTAACTTATGCGCATGCCATGCCATCCAAGGAAGCGCTCAATCTGCTGTCGGTTATCAAGCTTGGAATGGATCTCGGCGCGTTCCCAGAACATCAGCGCCTGCAAATCGACGAATTGTTCATCGAGACGCAACCGGCGCATCTGCAAAAGAACTCGCAACAGAAGTTAAATGCTGAAGAGCGAGACTATCTGCGGGCCCAAATCATCCGTGACCGTTTGAAAATTTTCCCCAAACCTGATATTAGTAAGATGGTAAGAGAGTCAGGCCCTAGCTTGAGTAACGGACCATCGAATAATGAATAATTTTACACCGCGAGCTCAACAGGTTTTGGCGCTTGCTCGCAAGGAAGCCGACCGGTTCAACCACAATTATGTGGGCACCGAGCATTTGCTTCTCGGCCTGATTAAGCTGGGGCAGGGCGTAGCCGTGAACGTCTTGCAAAAGATGGGCCTCGATCTCGAGACGGTGCGAATGGAAGTGGAGAAACAAGTCGGTTCCGGACCTGAGACAAAGATGGTCGGCAACGTGCCATACACGCCGCGGGTCAAAAAAGTGCTGGCGCTTGCGGGGAAGGAAGCCAAGGCTCTCAACCATTCCTATGTCGGCACCGAACACATTTTACTCGGGCTGTTGCGCGAAGGCGAGGGGGTTGCTGCCAGAGTGTTGAAGACTCTGGAACTCGATATCGAACGTACGCGCAACGAAATCTTGAAAGAGCTCGATCCGAACTTCACACCGTCCGAATCGGATCAGGAAGGCGAACCGGCGAAGAAAGACGTCAAGACTCCGGCACTGCGCGCATTCGGTCGCGACCTCACGGAGTTGGCGAGAAAGGGCGAACTCGATCCGGTGATTGGGCGGCGCAACGAAATCGAGCGCGTCATTCAAGTGCTTTGCCGCCGCACAAAAAACAATCCAGTGTTGATTGGCGAAGCCGGGGTGGGCAAAACAGCCATCGCTGAGGGACTGGCGCAGGAGATCGCAAACGGGAATGTGCCGGAACTATTGCGGGATAACCGTGTGATCACGCTTGACCTGGCTTTAATGGTCGCGGGAACAAAGTATCGCGGCCAGTTCGAAGAACGAATCAAAGCGGTTATGGACGAGATCCGTCGTTCCAAGAACGTGATCCTCTTTATCGATGAGTTGCACACGATCGTCGGCGCAGGTTCAGCCGAAGGCGCGATGGACGCGTCCAACATCATTAAGCCGGCGCTGAGCCGCGGCGAATTGCAATGCGTTGGCGCGACAACGATGAACGAATATCGCAAATACATCGAGAAAGATGCCGCGTTAGAACGCCGGTTTCAGACGATAAAGGTCGATGCGCCGACCGTTGATGAAGCCATTCAAATCTTGAAAGGTTTGCGCCCGAAGTACGAGGCGCACCACAAAGCCAGGCTCACCGACGAAGCACTCGAGACTGCCGTCAGATTTTCCGATCGTTACATCACCGGCCGGTTTCTTCCCGACAAAGCCATCGATGTTATGGACGAGGCAGGTGCGCGCGCTCGTATCAACGCGATGACGAGGCCACCAGACGTAAAGGACATCGAGAAGGAGATCGAAGCCATCCGTCTCGAAAAAGAAGGAGCGATTAAGGCACAGGATTTTGAAAAAGCCGCTTCGCTTCGCGACAAGGAGAAGCAAACCAAGGAAAAACTCGATGCCATTTTGAACAAGTGGCGCGAAGAACGCGAAGAGAAAGAAGTCGTCGTGACAGGCGACGACATGATGCACATCATCTCGAAAGTCACGGGCGTTCCACTCCAGCGGATGGAGGAACAGGAAACCCAGAAGCTGCTCAGGATGGAGGCGGAGCTCAAGGAGCGCGTCATCGGCCAGGACGAAGCGGTCACAGCGATCAGCAAGGCGTTGCGGCGCTCCCGCGCGGACTTGAAAGATCCCAAGCGTCCGATCGGTTCGTTCGTGTTTCTTGGTCCGACCGGCGTCGGCAAAACATACCTCGCGCGCACGCTCGCAGAGTTCATGTTCGGCGACGCAGACGCGTTGATCCAAATCGACATGTCGGAATACATGGAGAAATTCACGGCGTCCCGTTTGATCGGGTCCCCGCCGGGTTATGTCGGGTACGAGGAGGGCGGACAACTTTCCGAAGCTGTGCGGCGCCGGCCGTATTCGGTTGTGCTTTTTGACGAGATTGAGAAAGCGCACCCCGACGTCATGCATTTGCTCTTGCAGATTTTGGAAGACGGCAAGATTACTGACTCGTTAGGCCGCAAGATCGATTTTCGTAACACAATCATCATCATGACGTCGAACGTCGGTGCTGACTTGCTGAAAAAACAGACGGTGATGGGCTTCGGCGCACCGCGCGAAGGACACGATTACGATTCGATGCGCGACAAGATTCTCGATGAGACGAAGCGCGTGTTTAAACCCGAGTTCCTCAACCGGCTGGACGAGATCATCGTCTTTCATTCGCTGGGCAAACCAGAACTGTTGCGCATTGTTGATCTGGAAGTCGACAAAGTGCTCACGCGGGTAAAAGCCAAGGAAGTCCACATCGAGCTTAAGCAAAGCGCCAAGGAGTTTCTGATCGAGAGAGGATACGACCCGCAGTATGGAGCGCGCCCAATGCGTCGCGCGGTCGAACGTTTTCTGGAGGACCCCTTGGCGGAAGAACTGCTCCGTGGGAACGTCAAACCCCGCGACCACGTCGACGTCGTTGCGGCCGACGGCAAGCTCTCGTTCCAGGTTCTCGAATCTCAAGCCCAGAGCAGCGCACCTGCGCCTGCGCCCAGCTGAGGCGCAGCGCACGAACGACGCTAGGAATTGCAAATTCCGAGTATGTGACACGCTGTGTCACATGAAGACGATAACGATTCGGGAACTTCACCACAACACCGGTGAATGGGTCCGAAAGGCCGCCAAGTTCGGTGAGATTCATGTCAGCGAACGGGGCAAAACCATCGCCAAAATCGTGCCGCAAACCTCGACCCCTGAAGTCCCGTATTTTGCTCGCCGAAAACTCAGCCCGGAGTTTCGCAGAATAATGCATCGCCTTCGAGGCGGTACAGATAGCACGCAGATCATTTCCCAAGATCGCGATGCTCGTTAAGCTTTGATCTATCTGGATTCAACCTGTCTTGTCCGATTGTACTTTGAGGACGCTGGCTACGAACGCGTTCGTCACTTGGCCGCTTCCAATGCCGTCGCTTGCGCGCAGCATGGCCGGTCGGAGGTGATTTCAGGATTCCATCGGAAGCTTGGAGAGCGCGTCATCAGCGCGCGTTTGTACGAGATTACGCTCCAAGAGTTTCTTACCGAAATCCGTGTCGGAGCCTTCAGATGGTTACCGTTATCGGAGAATGTTTTCGAACGCGCGGAGCTGGTCTATGCCAGGTTGCCTGCAGCGATCTTTTTGCGTGCTGCAGATGCTCTGCATCTCTCAACAGCATCCGAAAACGGCTTTCGCGAGATTCATTCCAACGATGCAAAGCTGTTGAGCGCTGCTCCCTATTTTGGGCTCCGCGGCTTGAACGTAATCGATTAGTCATGCTCGCGGGTGTGCGTCTGCGTAGGCTTTCTTCAAGCGCTCGACCGTGACGTGCGTGTATATTTGTGTAGTGGAAAGACTCGCGTGTCCGAGTAATGCCTGCACGCTGCGCAGGTCCGCGCCGCGATCGAGCATGTGCGTTGCGAAGCTGTGGCGCAACTTATGCGGGCTCATGGAAATCGGAATGGACGTGCACCGAACATACCGTTTCAACACCAGCCAAACTGAGCGCGCGGACATTCGCCTTCGCGCTTTATTGATGAAGAGCGCACCGGCGTGCACGTTCGCCGCCACCCGATACTTTTGGATCGCTTCCAGCGCTGGCAGACCCACCGGGCAGACGCGTTCCTTACGACCCTTGCCGAGTACGCGCACCGACTCTGTGTAAGGATCAATATCAGCCACATCGAGCGCAGCCAGTTCGCTCAGGCGCAAGCCGCTGCTGTAAAACAATTCCATGATGGCGACATCGCGCAGGGGCATCCATGATGGTGCAGATCGGCTCTTTGGCTCGCGGCTTGGCGCCGTGAGAAGTTCATCCACCTGTTGGCGCGTTAGGACCAGCGGCAGTTTTTTCTCCACCTTTGGCAGTTGCACTTCTCGCACAGGATTATGTCGCAGCCGTTTCCGAGCGACGAGAAACTGATAGAAGGTCCGTAATGCTGAGAATTGCAGCCGCACGTACGAACGCGCCTGCCCGTGTTTCATCAGCGCGAAAAGATAGTCGCGGAAATCGTCAGCTGTACATTTTTTCCATGGTGCTTTCTTTTCCGCGCGGAAACCGGTGAGCGCTTGCCGATACGCCTTGAGCGTACGCGGCGACGCATTTCGCTCGTCTGCGAGATACCGCAGGAATTCCTCCACGAGAGGATCGCGTTTGTCCGAAGCATTCGCGACGTCTGTCATGTGAACGTAATTGGTCAAGATGTTACGTCGTCACAATGGACCGATGCAACCGATTAACGCTTCGACGCTTCAACGAGGCGAAGCGCTCATTCCGGTTTTTCCACCACGTAGCGCAGATCGGTTGGATTCAAACGACCGCTCATCTGGCTTCTGAAGATTGGCGGCGGATTGCTGGAAATGAGCTCGTATCCTTTCAAAACGAACTCCGGATAAATCCCGTTGCTTGCGGGCTCATAGACTTTGTCACCGCTGAAGTACCCAAAGAGTTTGTACTCGTAATTGTTATCGCTGCCGAATTCGAGGCGTTCGCGGTCCGGCGCGAGCTTCTCTTTTTCATTGAGCATGACCAACTCGGCTGTGCTCCAGGGCTGACCCGGGCGACGGATATAGCCCCAGAACTTGTAGTCTGGTTTGTAGTAACGCCGCCCTATATAATAATCGCCGGTCGTGGGTTCGGCTGCGATCCGTTGCGCCATCTCGATTCTCGCCTGCTGAATCCCTTGCGGAACAGTCTCGCAACAGGCTAAGAACAGTGCACCGAGTACCACGTTCGTGGCCAACAAATACTGAGCGGCGCGTTTCATCCGTTCAACGGCCATCTTTTACGCAGCTTTGCGCCGGGCGCAATTGCAACCTCGGAGAACCGAGTCCGGCAACATTTTCTCATGCGGGATGAATTGCATCGCCACGACCGAGTCGCTAAGATTCGACGCACCATGTTCGAAGTTGAGATTTATGCGCGTGGCTTGCGCGAAATGGGGAACATCCTGGAACTGGATCGGCAGCTTGTGGAGATCGCCGGCCTGCGCTACAAGGTGGACACCAATCACGATATCGTTTACCTCGAGTTCGACGAACCGACTTTGAGCGTTCGCGAAATTCGCGCGATTTTCCTCAAGCTCGGCCTTGAACCGCTTTTTATCGGCGCGATTCCGCCCGAACTGCAGTCGCGAACAAAGACCAAGCGGCTGAGCGTCTAGCGATGTAATCGATGATTAGTGATCAGAACAAAGCGTTGCGCAGCACGTTCTTTAGCCGTTCACTGTCCACTTGGTTGCCATTGCTTCTTCCTTAGTGGTCCGCTTCTTTAGCGCCCTCGGCGCGCCGCTGCTCGCGTTTTTCCAATATCTGGGCGAACTCGTCCTGCTGGCTGGTGACACGTTTCGTTCCATTTTCACCCACAAGCTCCGGTGGAAGTTGTTCCTCAACCAGGTCGTCGAAGTGGGGTTGCTTTCGCAGCTCGTCGTTATAATCACCGGCGCGTTCACTGGTGCGGTGTTCTCGGCACAAACATTTTTCCAATTTAACAAGCTGGGAATGGGCTCAGCTGTAGGAGCGGTAGTTTCCGTTTCGCTCTGCCGCGAGCTCGCGCCGGTGCTGACTGCTCTGATGGTAGCCGGACGTGTGGGGGCAGCGATGTCAGCCGAGATCGGCACGATGAAAGTCACTGAGCAAATCGATGCCTTGCGCGCACTCGCAGTTTATCCGGTTGATTACCTGGTGGTGCCACGCGTTCTGGCCATGATGGTCTCGATGCCACTTCTGGTGGCGGAGTGCATTGCTGTTGGCATCGCAGCCGGTTATCTCGTTGCGATTTTCATGCTCGACATTAACGGCACTTACTACATGGCGAACATGGTGCGCTGGACGCGCAGTCGCGATATCATCATGGGTCTGTCAAAAGCGTTCTGTTTCGGAATACTCATCGTTTTCATCAGTTGCCACAAAGGATTGACCACACGCGAAGGAGCGGTTGGCGTTGGTCGGGCCACCACTGAGGCGGTGGTGAACGCCTCACTTGCGGTTCTGGTTTGCAATTTTTTCCTTACCATGATGTTCAACATTATTTATCCGGCGGGATATCAGTAATGTTGCATAGTTGAGACTTGCACGCTGAGCGTTGAGAATTTGAGCTTGCGATGATCGAAGCCCCTCCATCTCCAAAAATGTCCACGGAACCTACTCTGGTT
>QHOX01000145.1:0-9828 GCA_003219465.1 Verrucomicrobiota bacterium
GCTTGGGTGGTGATGGGATTATTACGCCAACGCAACGCACGGAAGAGCAAACGGTCATCGGCATTTTTTGGGCTTACGACGGCACGCCAAGCCTCTGCGCGCCTCCGAGATTGTACAATCAGATCACGGTGCAAATTGCCGACCAGAGGAGATTGAGCGCCATTCAATTCGCGCGTTTGCTCGCGTTGGTAAACACCGCCATGGCTGATGCCGGAATGACCATTTGGGAATCGAAATATTATTACGATTTCTGGCGTCCGGTTCTCGGCATTCGCGAATCAGATCCCGGCACAGGTCCTACCGGTCTGGGCGATGGCAATGACGACACCGTTGGCGATATCTACTTTACGCCTCTCGGCGCGCCCGCCACTAATCTCAATGGCCCGAACTTCACGCCGCCGTTTCCCGCGTATCCGTCTGGTCACGCCGGATTCGGAGGGACGATCTTCGAAATCATGCGCCGCTTTTACGGCACTGATAACATCGCGTTCACGTTCGTTTCCGATGAGTTCAATGGTGTAACTAGGGATAACAATGGAAATGTCCGGCCCTATCAGCCGCGCAGTTTTTCCACGTTGTCGCAGGCCGAGGAAGAGAACGGCCAAAGCCGAATTTATCTCGGCATCCACTGGGCCTTTGATAAGACGGAGGGAATCAGCCTTGGACGGAGTGTGGCTGATTACGTGTTCGATCACGCCTTCACGCCGACTCGACCAAGATAGGGCAAATCTAAAATCTAAAATCGCAAATCGAAAATGCGATGGCGGTGAGGGAGGGATTCGAACCCTCGGTAGCCTTTTGAGCTACGGCGCTTTAGCAAAGCGCTGCTTTCAACCACTCAGCCACCTCACCAAAAACAAAGCGAGAATATCGCTAAGAATTTCAGCTTTCCAATCGGCAATTTTCAACGGCCGACACCGACTTCGTCGCGTGCTCGCGATTTTCATCGGAGTTGCCAATTGTCGATTGCCAACTGATTAGGTTTGGCGTGATCAGCGAAGAAGAAGCGCGCAGACGGATCTTGGAGGCGGTCAGTCCGCTGGACCAACGAGCAGTTTCAGTCTCAAGCGCACTCGATTGTTTTGCAGCCCAAGATTATTTCGCTCGGCTGCCGCTGCCCGCGTTCGATAATTCGGCAATGGACGGCTATGCGGTTGTGGCGAGCTCGTGCAACAAGGGCGGGCGGCTGCGTGTGATTGGAGAGCAACCTGCCGGCCCTGACCGGAAGTTGCGCGTCGGTGGTGGCGAAGCCGTTCGGATTTTTACCGGCGCGCCCCTTCCGCAAGGGGTAGACGCGATCCTGATGCAGGAGGATGTGACGCCCGAAGCCGGCGATTTCGTACGCCGGCGCGGGTGCGATTTGGCGGAGGGACAGATGATTTTATCCAGAGGCGAACGAATTCGCTCAGCGACCGTTGCTTTACTGTCGTCGCAAGGTTTTGCTGATGTAATCGTTGGCAGCAAAGCAACGGCGGCAGTCATTTCCACCGGCGACGAGCTGGTGAAACCCGGCGAAGAACTTCAGCCGGGCCAAATTTACGACAGCAATTCCGCGTTGCTCAGTGCGCTCCTGCAGCGGTGCCGTGTGAGCGCGATAGCCGTGGAACATTGTCGCGATGATCGCGAGTCGTTAGGCGACGCGATTAAGCGCGGAATTAAGAATTATGTCCTCATCATTAGCGGTGGCGTTTCGGTCGGGGAGCATGATTTAGTGAAGGAAGCATTGCGTAAGCTCGGAGCGGACATCGAGATCTGGCGCGTGGCGATTAAACCAGGAAAGCCATTTCTATTTGGCAACATTGGCGAGTGCTTCGTGTTTGGGCTGCCGGGAAACCCCGTGTCGGCATTCGTGACGTTTTTGCAATTCGTGCGGCCGGCAGTTTTGCGAATGATGGGTGCTAAGGACCTCGATCTGCCGCAGGTTCCGGCGAAATTGGCAGTTGACCTGACGAACGACGGCGATCGACCGCATTACATCCGCGGGAAACTCGAACACGGAAGATTCACGCCGATCGGTCGTCAGGAATCGCACGCGCTTTTTGGTTTGAGCCAGGCAAATGCGCTGCTGCGGGTCGCGGTCGGTCAGTCGTTCAAAGCAGATGAAATTGTTGATGTTCAAATCTGGGATTGATCCATGCACTCGCGTTGCATTTGGAATGCGCAGACATGTCTGCGCCGCTTTCAGAAGCGGCGACACGTCGCAGCACTCCAAACCGCCTGTGCAGGATTGACAGGCTACGCGCGCGTTTCTAGTTTTACCGCGTTGAACACGGGGCCGGTTACCGCGTTTGCACGAACTCCGACGGATCTAATTCGTGCGGATGCCGAACGGCTTTCCCACATCATTCTGGAAATGCAGCGCTGTTTTGTGCTGTACCTGTGCAAGGAACTCGCGCCTGGCAACGTTTCGTTCCCGCAATTCTTTCTTCTCGCTTATCTCGATCGCAAGGAAGTGCTGAGCATGTCGGAGATTGCGAAAAAAATGGGCCACACCACCGCTGCGGCCAGCGGTCTGGTGGCACGCCTCGAGAATCTTCGCTATGTGATGCGCTCGGCCGCGCGAGATGACCGTCGCAAAGTGATGGTCTGCATCACGCCGAAAGGCTCGGCTCTCGTCCGCCGAATTCGTGAGGAAATGCTTGGCAACATTATGAAAATACTGGATCACCTCACGCCGGACGAGCAAAAGGCGTGGCTGCAGATTTACAGCAAAATTTACGATTTCTGTCAGTCGAAATGATTTCCCTTTGGTTGGCGGCGATGCTATGAGACTGCGTTGAATCCACGCGCCGGCCTTTCTGCGTCTAACTGCTAACGTTGTATGAGAAGATTTTTTCTTTTCCTCGGGATTATTGCAGCCTTCGGCATTCTCGGTCAACCGAGTTTCGGCGGCAGCGAGGGAACATACAATGGCGAGACAAAGTCTCGGGGCGAAACCACCTCCGCAGGCAAGTTGCGTACTTTCACTCTGGAACAAGCCATTCTCACAGCGCTGCAGCGCAACCCTACTCTTCTCAACGCAGAGCAAGAGATCAAACGAACCAGAGGCGTAATTATTCAGGTGCGCGCGCAGGCGCTACCGCAAATCAATGCAAATGCGAATTTCCAATGGACCGATCCGAACCTGGCTGGCGCTCGCATCCTTGGAACTACAAATACCACGACGGGATTTACGGGAGCGAGCGGAGCCGCCGGATCCTTGATGGAAGGACTGCCGTCGCAGGTCGGCGAAGTTCAAGCGCCGCTGGCCGCGCCGACGGCGACCCCAGGCGTCAGGAACGTTTCAACGAGCGATATCTCCTACGCGATCAGTGTTACCGGGACGCAGCTCATTTTCAACGGCACAACTTTCAATCAGATCCGGGGCACGTTTTTTCAACGCGATGGCGCCTACTTCGCGTTTCGTAACGTTCTGGATCAACTGATCGCGACGGTGAAAACGCAGTTCTACCAGATCATCGTCAACCGTGAGCTCGTTAGCGTGAACGAGGAAAACGTACGTCTTTTGGAAGCTCAGTTGAAGGACCAGCAGAACCGGTTTGAAGCGGGGACAGTTCCGCGGTTCAACGTGCTGCAGGCGGACGTGCAACTGCACAATCAAATTCCGCAATTGATTACTGCCCAGAACAACCTGCGCATATCGAAGTTGCAGCTGGCCAAGACGCTCGGCCTCGACTTCCAGCGACGACGCGGTGACAGCCCGCCTTTGGAAGTGATTGGTGACATGCCATACATCCCGCGCAGTATCGAACTCGCCGACGCGATCGAAATGGGGAAGCAGCGACGACCTTTTCTTAAACAAGGTCGGGCAAACGTATTGAACCAGCTTCAACAGGTGCGCGCGGCAGCAGGTCAATATCTTCCTACCATTACCACCACCGGGGGTGGCGAATGGGTCAGCTCACCGATCAACTCGAGCTGGCATGATATTTCAAAAGGTTGGACCGCATTGGTCCAGGGCAGCCTGCCAATTTGGGATAGCGGCGCGATCGCGGGTCAGGTTATTCAGCAGCGCGCACTTCTTTCCGAAGCGAAAATCACTTACGATGACGACGTTCGGCAGGTCGAGTTGGAGATACAGACCGCTTATTCCAATTTACAGCAAAACGAGGAGCTGGTTAAAAGCCAGGAGAAAAACGTCGAACTGGCCGATGAAGCGTTGCGTCTGGCCAAGGCGCGACTCGATGCGGGTGCGGGAGTTCAGTTGGATGTGCTGAACGCGACGGTGCAATTACTCACAGCGCAATCGACACGGTTACAAGCGCTGTTCGGATATAACTCTTCATTGGCAGAATTCGATCGCGCCACCGGCGCTCAGAGCACGTACACGGAAATGTTCGCCAACCTGACGCCGCGTGCCACGAAAACAAAAACGTATTATACCGGCAGCGACGTGGACGCGATGGGCGAGCCGAAGGAACGCTCGGAAGAAGGCGTTTCTACTACAACTCGAAGGACCAGCTCGAAGTAAAGAGCCTCGAAACTCCCGAGCTTCACTCGTTTGTCATCCTGAGCGAAGCGAAGGATCTCTGATTACTTTACGAACTTCAGCAACGCGACAATCAGAGATGTTTGAAAGCCTGGCCTCATGCTTCCCATTTCGTTGCAGCGCTTTGCTCAACATGACACTACGACGACGGCGGCGTAGTTTTTAGGTCGGACATTACTGGGTTACCGAGCTGAGACTTGGACTTTTTAGATGCATTTGCTCTTCGAACAATTTCCTGCGCTGAGCGCGATTGGGATCTGTCGTCACGTTTTCATCCAAAGAATTCCCGGCATCGACGTTTCGCACGACAAAGGTGAAGTATTAGAGCGCCTCGATGCCGCACATCGCGAAATTTGCAACGCAATCGGTATCGGCGATTGGCCGCTGTTCACTGCCGAGCAAGTTCACGGAAGCAAAATCGCCGTTGTCGATAAGGTAGGGTCGGCGCTCCGCGCCGACCGCGGACGCCACGGAGTGTCGTCCCTACCGAGTCACGAATTCCCAAGCTGCGATGGCATTATCACAAATCAACGCAGCGTCGCGCTCGGCATTTACGTCGCGGACTGTTGCGCGGTTTACATCGTAGATCCGAAAACGCCTGCGATCGGCCTTGCGCATTCCGGGCGCAAAGGCACGGAGCTCGGCGTCGTCACAAACGCGATCAGACAAATGATTAAACGCTTCGGCTCCGATCCGGGCAACATGCTCGTCCACCTCAGCCCCTGCATTCGGCCGCCGCATTATCAAGTCGATTTTGCCGCCGAAATCATCCAGCAATGCCGCGCGCTCGACGTCCAACAGATTCACAACTCCGGCATCTGCACCGCCTGTGATCTAGAGCGCTACTACTCTTATCGTGCCGAAAAAGGAAAAACCGGCCGCATGCTGGCGTTAATCGGACTTCATCCGACCATTGCGAATTAGGCGAAAAAATGTTCGCCTTTAATTACGAAGTTTCGTCTAATTCTCGTTAGGCTTTAACATTCGTCTATGCTACGCGCCGGTACCGTCATTCTAACACTTTGGACGGGATTTAAGCTGGTCCTTTCTCTCGGAGTCCTTTCATGCTTCTTGTGCTCAGAAAGAATTCGCCCGCCTTGCTCCTGCTTTATGGCAACGCTCAGGGAAAGCGGTTTTGGCCGAGAAGGTGGACGGCACGGTTTACTCCCCTATCTCAGGCTGGGAAGGCGGGGCACCTGCTTTTCCAAGGAACTTTGAGAGCAGTCTTAATATCGCTAGCTGCGATCTTTGGTGTGGCGGTGGTGACCGGCCTAACGTGGCTTTGCCAATGGGATCCCGGAATCAACTTTCTCCCATCCGACAAAAGGGCTGAATGGATCTTGTTCCCGGCCACGGTTGAAGCAAAAACGCACGGGGTGGCAAATTTGGACACCATTTTCCGTCGCGACTTCAATCTCGGATCGCTGCCGCCGGCAGCACTGCTCAGAGTTCGCGCCGCGAAACGTATCCAATTAACCATAAACGATCAAAAGGTCGACTTCATCGCGAACGATGATTGGAAACATGTGTCCTCTGCTAAGGTCTCCTTGTTGCTGCGCGAAGGCGCAAATAGAATTGACGCCAAAGTATTTAATGACAACGGCCCGCCTGCCTTATGGCTGTCGCTTGAGGGCGATCAACTCTCGATTCGCAGCGATACCAACTGGACGGCGTCTTGCGCGGGCTCGGCTTGGCGAAGAGCAATTTTTGCTGCGGCGCCAAGACTGCCAGGCTGGGGCAATCCAATTGATAGTAGTGAGCGAACCCTTACCGCTCTAACCAATGTCTGGCCACTCTGGCTGTTGTTCGGTGTTATTGCTCTTTTCCTTGGTATCGCAGCGAACTGGTTAATTCGTCGTCGCGTTATCAACAAGGATCGAATGACACTGCTGATTGTTTTCAGTCTCGCCAGTTTATGGCTAATTCTGTTTTGGCATAACGCGCGTCTTCTCCCATTCGCAGTTGGTTTCGACGCGCCGGAGCATCTTAGTTACATCACGTATTTGCAGGAACATCATAGCCTGCCCCCACCTTTACAGGGAGAAGAGATGTATCAGCCTCCGCTTTACTATCTCATTTCGGCCGTGGTCCTTTCTCTCTCTCACCTAACTGCCGACAATCCCGCAGGAATCGTCTTGCTTCGCACCTTGACAATGCTATTTGGTATTGGGCAGATACTTCTCCTTTACGCGACGCTCCGACTGCTCTTTCCCGGGCGACCGAATCTTCAACTCGTCGGCACCGGTCTGGCTGCATTTCTGCCAATGCAGCTCTACATGTCGCATTACCCGACTAACGAGACTTTGGCGGCGCTGCTGGTTTCTGCTTCTGTTTATCTCGCGCTTCGGATATTGATTCTGGGGACGAACTCGTGGCAGGCATATAGTCTGCTCGGGCTCCTTTTGGGAGCTGCATTGCTAACAAAGATAACTGCCGTTCTCGCCGTCCCATTTATCGTCTTGGCGCTATGCAGGCACCTTAGTTGCGAACGCGCCTCAGCGACGAAATGGACAATCACGGTCGGCAGCATGGCCGTGATCGCCGTATCGACGTGCAGTTGGCATTATTTTCGCCTCTCGAAATACGGAAGCCCACTTATGGGCCCCTGGGGGGATCCGGTAACTGGCCTTCCCTGGTGGCAGGACGACGGCTATGGAACAATCTCTTATTTTTCGCGCTTTGGAGTCAGCCTGATTCGACCTTTATTTAGCGTCACGAGCTCATTTCTGGATGGGCTCTATTCTACTTTGTGGGGCGACGGCTTATGCGCCGGAGTGCCAGATTTGTTGCAGAGGCCACCCTGGAACTACAGCCTGATGTGCGCTGGTTACTTACTTTCCTTATTGCCCACTACTCTTCTCTTGATAGGCGCGGTCACAGCATTAGTGGAACTGTTTCGCGATCTGCGCTCCGACCTTTTCGTTCTCGTCGGGTTCCCCGCCGCTGTGGCTGCCGCGTTAGTTTTTTTTGATCTCAAGGTGCCTGGTTATGGATCGGTGAAAGCCTTTTATGGGTTGGGCGCCCTGATCCCGCTTGGTTTCTTTGGCGCACTGGGGTGGAAAGTGATTACGCGCGGGCGAAGGAGCCGGGAGCTGCTAATTGGGATTCTGCTGTTGGTTTGGGCAATGAATAGTTTCGCGTCGTTTTGGATTTGCGATTCGGTAGCAGACCACATTTGCGCGGCGATGGATTTTCAGACGGACAAGAAACGCGATGCGGCTCTAGCCGAAGCCAGGAAGGCGGTCGATACCGACCCTTCGAATGCAACAGCGAGGGTGCTTTTGGCCACGATCTTGGATGAGGTGGGACAATCTGAAGAAGCTTTGCACGAGGCCGAGCGTGCCGCTGAGCTCGCGCCGCAGAACAATGCAACGCATTTGGAACTGGCCGCATTATTGTCTCGGCAGAAAGACTTTGAGAAAGCGATTAAGGAAGCTCGCCTCAGTGTAAACTTGGGCCAGGAAAACCCACGCGCGCATCTTGTTCTCCTGACTTCTTTATTTTATCACGGTGAAGATCCGTCTGATGCGGCGCGAGAGGCATTGGCCGTTTCGCCTTACAATGCCGAGATCCATCATCTTCTCGGCGTGGCGCTGGCGCGAAAGGGCGATGCCATCGGCGCTTTTAATCAACTCGCCTACGCAGTTTTGACTAAACCAGAATGGACAGAAGCGAGCGCTGATCTTCATAGTCTAGTGCTCGCGCTCGTCAATTCTTCCGCGGCCGCAAAGCTACTTCATCAGGCTGCGTTCTCGGTTCCCGATTCAACCGGCGCGCTCGACGAGCTGGCGTGGGTTTTCGCGACTCACCCAAGCGATGGGTTGCGCGATGGGAATGAAGCGGTGCTCCTGGCGGAACACGCGTGTGCTCTAACGAAGCGCACAGATGCAATGTTACTCGCAACCTTGGCCGCTGCTTATGCCGAGATCGGGAATTTCGGTCAGGCAATCAACACCATCCAGAAATCGCTTTCGAAAGCGCGTTCAACCGGCAACGCGGATGCCATCGCCTTGGGTGAAAGGCTTCTCGCCTCTTTTCAATCCAACGCCCCTATCCGCGAAGATCCAAACGGAAAATGACATGGAGTTATGCGGTAACGGAGTGATGAATTCACTGGCACAACACTCCAATACTCCATCCCTTCAAGACTTCCATTCCGCACCATCAACTGGGGCGATACTTTTCTTCTGGCAGAACCGGACTCCTCTATCAATGCGCATGTTCAGATTTCACCCGATGACAACTATCATCAACAGACTACGTGCCCTTCATGTGACTCGGTTGTAGCCGCTCCGGCCCAGGTGGATACCAGCCGGAGATTAGACGACCCAAGACCTAACCAATCGATGAAGCCAACGGCCCCATTGCGATGCAAGCCTAGCGCGTTTGCCACGACCCTGCCGTGGCTTATCTCTGTTTCGTTAGGCACATACCGTAAAATGATCGAAGTTCGACGAAACCTGGCAGAGCAACATCATCTTCTTGGCGGATAATCTGAACGGGAAATTGAAGCAAAATGTGAACGCGTTGGGGACGAACACAGATGCCTTCGAGGTTCACGGACGGGAGATCTACTGGCGGCGTCGCAGGAAGCAGAATGGAGCTCTGTTTTCTACCGTCCCACTTGAGAAAATTCTCGGTCTGGCATTCACCGTCCGCGGGGCGAACACAATTGAAAAGATCGTCTCGAAGTACTGTTCATCGAAGACTTGCTAAATGTGCGTCATTATACAACGCCCTCTAACCAACCGATGAAGCCAACGGCCCCATTGAAATAAGTTCAGAGTGTTTGCCACGGCACGGTGGGGTATCTCTTTCTCGTTAGACATGCTCATAGTCGGTTAGTCTCTGAAATTTTTGAAATTTGTGGCGACACCGAAATCGCGACTGCGCACGAATTGAATGACACTTTGCAGTTCGTCTTTCTTTTTGCCTGTCACGCGAATCTGCTGGTCCTGCAACTGACTTTGCACTTTGAAACCCTGTGACTTGATCGCCTGGATAATTTCCTTGGCTTTGTTGCCTTCCAAGCCTTGCTTGATTTTCAATTCCTGGCGGGCATGGCCGACGGATGAGATCGCCGGTTGTTCCTGCTCGACATTACGCAGATCCACGCCGCGCCTCGACAGCTTGCTGATGACGATTTCTCGCAGCGCTTTCGAATGCGCCCCATCGTCGGCGATCAAAATAATGCTATCTTTTTCAGGAATGATTTCGGTTTTGGCGTCTTTCAAATCGAACCGGGTAGCAAGCTCTTTGCGCGCCTGATTGAGCGCGTTGTCGATCTCCTGCTTGTCCACTTCCGAGACGATGTCGAATGAAGGCATGGCTTTGAATTT
>QHOX01000145.1:9849-11188 GCA_003219465.1 Verrucomicrobiota bacterium
AGAAAGAATCTCCGTCACGGATTGGCCTCGGCGATTTTGATGTTTCCTTTTTCGACTCGGATTTGGATTGTCGCCGAGCCTCCACCGTTGATTAGCTGATCGATTTTCATCCGCGGTGCAGAGGAATTCGCCGACACTGGAAGGTTATTGAAATCGTTGGCGATCTTTCCATACGCAACTTCGGCGAGGAGGTGGAAGGCTGTGTCGGTTGGCAAAAACACCCACGCGTTTCCCTGAGTTACAACCGCCTTTGCGGACAACTTTTCCTCTTCCCACCAATCATAGGAGAGCGTGAGCGTGCCCCGGTTCATTGTAAGATCCAAGTCGGTGAAACAGTTCCGCGCGAAAATCCGGCCGTCGCCCAGCCGTACGTGCGCTTCTCGCCCGCGCATCGAATCCAAGAGAACTTCGCCCGCGTTCAGATCGAGTGCAGTGATGCTGGCGCTCGCCGGCACGACGATGGTGTATTCGACCGTACCCGACCGATCGGAGGGCGCCCACTTCGGCTGGGGAGGAAATTTCGTGATGACCGAAACCGCACCGGGTTTTTGGGAGACATCGATTGCCATCTGGCTCAGACGCTCGCGGCTGTACGCTTTCTTAACTGCTCGCACGCGCATCTCGTTCGCATCTGAGCTATAAACCAAGACGGCGCCGTCGCGGTCCTGGATGCTGATGTTCGCGTTGGGTTCAATCGTGTAAACCCGTTCGAAAACGTCTTCGAGCACGATGTCGTTCGTACCGCAACCGTTGAGCGTCACCAACAGCGCAAGAACAATTGCACGAAGCTCCGCTTCCCGACGCTGGCGGAAGCTTCCTCGGCGCGGTCGCTGCGACATCGCGATATTCGACGGCTCCTAGCGCGACTATTCCGATGAGCGCTCCGGCTCCAGTTCCTTATGCATAGCCCGATACGCTTCTTCTTCAGCCGTGCTCCACGGCCCGCTTTGATCGATAAACCAATGCTTCGCTCTGTCCGTCTGGCCGATCTTCGTCTTAGCGCAGCGGTGATCGATCACTTGAAAATAGCGGTTGCCAACTTTCTCGTCTCGATCTTTGACCCACATGCCGGCTTGATTGACGATGTCGGCGAGCTCTTCCGAGTTATCGGGTAACAATGCCGCCGCTTTCATCGCGAGCGCGCCCGCGATGAGTCGATAATGAAAACGAATATCGGGAGTGACCTTGTTCGTGTTCAATCGCTGAATCTCCTTGGCTGAAGCTTTCAGGACTGCCGGCACGCTTTTCATCTTTGGATTTCCGTTCTCGTCGTACGACGCCTTGCCTTCTTTATCGTAGGCAACAGTCTGGTAGGCGCCGCTACGCCGCTCCTTCGCCA
>QHOX01000146.1 GCA_003219465.1 Verrucomicrobiota bacterium
CGCAGCTCGGTGCCTTCTCGCAGCAACTGATCTACCAGCGACGGCCAGGATGCAGGAGTTTGATCTACCAGCGGCGGCCAGAATGCAGGAGTCTGGGCCATTGCTTCCACCGAGGACTCCGTTAGCGTCAAAGGACTAGGTGATGGTGACGGAGAAGGGATAGTCCGCTTCAACTCGCTATGCCAGCGCGACAGGCGAGCGGATATTGCATCCTTGTGCCACCCCGTCCACAAGCCCACTGCAAACACGAGAAGTACAATGGTCGCGGCTGCCAACCGTTTTTTGAGCAAGTTGTTTATCCCCATGCGTTTTTTTCCCCGTTCGCAAGCCATGTGGCAGTCGCAGCACTTGCCATTGCCACGTGGGTCTTTCTAATCGTGCATCTGGATCACATTGCCAGCGTCATCGTAAACGCGAATGACGGCATCATGTGACCGGCTGTAATCCGTCGCGTATCCGATAGCGTTCGCGACGGCGTTTGGCCCGGCATACCAGAGGCGACCGAATGGCAGCGCATCGGAAATCAGATCGCCGCCGCGATGACCTTTGCGCCGTCGGACTACCGTTTTGGGGTGTTGTTGTGGCATGGTTGTGGTATCAGGCAAGGTCGATTGCGGCGTTCAATGAGCGTGTGGTGGGCGATGAATGGTCAAACGAAAATTTCGCAGGCGTGACGGAATTACCGCAGCCAAACAGCGGCGGCGCGGAGTACCATTGGGGGGAGCACGATGATTGGGCTGCCTGGGATTCGCTTTCAAACCCCGCCATCATCATTCGTAAATCCGACTCCGAAACAGACTACTCAAACCCTTCCAAACATCGCTCACCGCTGACCCCAGACCAAGTTCGTGCTCGTGCGCCTTCAAGGGCACCAGCGAGGGGAGAGCATCAGCGAGCTTGTTATGGCTCGTAGAATATTCTTTCTCGAACAGCGCATGCCTTAGCGCGGCGGCACTCTCGATTACCTCTGGCGGCGCGCCAGACCGCATCGCTGCGTCGATGTCTCGCGATAGCGCCTCAACACGTGGCAACCATAGGTCCTCGTCATGGAGCAGACCCGGTGGAACCCACCCCGCAATTAATCTACTGTACGCCTCCTCCGTCGTCGTCAGTTGCTCGCGGCGGAAGTCGTCTGTCGGCTCGATGGTCACGATTGTTGTCAGTTCGGGCATCCGCTGTTCCAACGCATGTAGTCGAACTACTTGGTTGTGACGCCATGACCAGAACCTCGCCTGGCTACCACTTTCCTCCTCAGCGAATTCGCCAAACTCCTCGGACGTTTCGACCCTCGGCGCTGGCGTGCCAGTGTGGAGATAATGCTCCAATTCGCCCTCGATCTGCCGCGGAAACCCGCGGCGCTCCTCGACGCCGACGTACAGAAGGCACATAGACGGCGTTTTCACGAAGACGTGGTCGAACTTATTGAGCCAGAGGATTAGATGCTGCTTGAGCACGGGAACAGACGGCAAAAAATCACCCAGGCGGGGTTCACGCTCGACCAGTCGCAACGCGCGTGTGTTGTATTCATGAAGGATAGATTCGGTGTACGCGCGAATCGTGCGGTGCAATCGCAGTTCATCGGGCAGTAACTGATTGAAGTAGAGATCGAACAACTCCTCATACTCGTGATGACGCGTTATGCCGAGCCGAGAGTGAATGCGCTGACTGAGGTCATCGCGAAGACGAGCCTGTGCCCGGAAGGTTTCGCCAGAGGTAGCAAATATCGACTGCAACTCCTTCGCGGCGCTACAGAGCGGGTCGATAGGCATCTGAGCCGACGCAAACGGTCCTGGAAATGCTGCGATCGTGGAAGGCACGCCAGGGAAAGGCGGAGCGATTTCAGGCTTTCCACTCGGCTGCAGTGCGGCGAGCAGGCGCGTTCGTGCGTCCTCGACGTTAAGGCCGACAAGATCGCAGTACACGACTGTGTTGAGCATCCCAGCCGGCTCGCAGCTGTCTACGCGGATCGGCAGAATCAATCGCTTCGTCCCGGTGGGATCCTTCGCAAAGGCGGCGGCCCATTCCGGTTGCGTGTAAAGTGAGGAGAGGTAGTTCGTCGTCAGAACGAGCAACGTCCGTTCGGAGTCGGTGGTCGCCTGCTGCATATCAAGGACGAAGTTTCCACCGGGCCGGAAATCCCACTTCTGAAAATAGTGCGTGTAACCGGCGTCGGCGAGAGTCCAAGCGATCCACTCCGCCCAGCGTTCGTCTGCGCGGTTATAGCTGATGAAGAAATTGCGCAACTTGCCCTACTCCTCTTGAGTCAACAGTGCACCAGCGCGTCGGAGATTAGATCAAAGCCGCGTTTATCTGTGCGCGGGCGGACTTCGTAAAAATGAATGGAATGCACAAGCGCGCGGCGGCCTCCCATTCGTTTTATGCTACGATCCAACAAACTAGCGCCGTGGAAACGCCAATAATCACACTGGCAACAAAGAACCACGTTTCATTCCATAGCCACGGGTCGCACGATTTGGGAGCAAATAACCATCGCTCAATCTTTGATTTTTGATGCACGAGAATCATTAGGCGGAAGAGACAAGTCACTACTAAAATAATCCATCCCGCCGCGTACACCAGTAGGAGTAAGCGCCCGTCATCTGCTAAAGGCCCTTAAACAAAACAACGCCAACTCCGCCCAAAACCGCGAGAAGAACCTTCACGTAAAATTCGAGCGCGCGATATGTTGCCTTGTTTTGATATTCAATTTGTTGACTGAGCAAATCCGGCCGATCCGATAGTCTTCTCTTGTCGCGATCTATTCGAATGCCATTCTTGAAATTCGCTTCAACCAATTTGCGCATAAGCCAGAGCCACGCGGCTAATGCGACAGCGCCAGCAATTACGCTCACCCCCGCAATTGCACTTAGCTCTATCAATCGACAAAACTTTGACATGGCGGCATTCAATCACACTTCGCCGTCAGTCGTAAAGCGTGCAGGATTCGTCGATAGCATGATGGCCGGATCGTTTACCATCGGGTAACCATCTGTGAAAGCTGCTGCCTGCTCTCGGTAGCTCGAACGCGAAGGCGGGTCATCCGCGATTTTCCCAACTTTCCGCGTAACCTCGCGCGGGATTTTACGCACTACTTCAGTGAACGGCCAGAAGTGACTTCTCATCGGTGAGAAGCCAAAGAAGGCCAAAAGAACCTTCACATAGCCATGTCTGACCAAATCCGCACCTATACCGAGCTTCGGCAAAAGATTCACGACGACCTGCGGCTCCAACATCCCGAATGGGTGCAGCTAGGTGGCAAGTCCCCCATTTGTGATTCTTACGACGCCCGCCTCATGGAACTGATCGATGCTTTGACGCGAACCGAAGTAGAACGTGTGCAGGAATCGCCGACGATATAGTGGCCGCTTGCCATCCGGCATCAAAAACGATTCTGGCGCGATCCTAAGAGGCGCGACAAGGATTCATTGATTCGGCAATAAAGCGGCAATAGCGGCATTGCTACGTAGCATAACGGCGGATTTTGAGTCCAGCGCGTCTGCCAATTCCGCCACGCCGGCGAGTTCTGGAACATAGGCATTCTGCTGGCCGCAGCGAGCATTTTGCTGGAGGCTGGCTGCGCACTCAGTTTGCACGCCTATGTTCATTCCGATATCACCCAAGGCTTTTTCGCACTAGTCCTCGAGATACGAAGACGTCGAAATAGCGCGGCCGGATGATCTTTACAGGTCAGTGCACGGTAACGGTTACGGAGCGGATGCTGCGACCATACTGGTTAGTCGCATAGAGCTTGTAGGTTGTTGTAACCGTAGGTTGCACTACTGCACTCGTTTCACGCACTGGTCCTACCTCTGGCGAGATGATGATGTAGATCGTGTTCGCCACGGTCCAAGCAAGTGTGGAGGACTCTCCGGCGGTGATTGTCGGAGGATTCGCCGTGAAGCTGGACACCACCGGCGAGGGGCCAGTTGGAACGTTATCAGGCGTGTACACTGGACCCATCAAGACGACCTCGAAGTCCGAAGCGGTAAGCGTTTTGAGCTGATCAAGCTCGCTGTTATTCCACCGCTCGTCGGGCGCGCCGCTGATAAACATCGCGCCGCCGTTATCCGCTACGATGATTCCATACTGCTTCAAAGCCGTCAGGATCACCTGGTCGTTAGGCGGAAAACCCGAAATATCAAAGCTAGCCTTTAACCGCATCCGCATCCCCATCGGCGGCGCGTTCTGACTGTTCTCCGACGAGGCCCAGTGGGAGGCCGGGGGCGTAAACGCTTCCCTTGTTACCGGCACGGTAACACGAATGGCGTGGTTAATCGCGCCGGCCAGGACTTCATCATAGCGCACCAGCCCGGGGAAGATCGCCAGCCCAGCTGCGTCGGCCGAGGTCCAGGTATAAGGGCGCTGCTCATTAGTTGTCATGTCCCAGACCGCGGTGGAGTCGGCTTTCCAACCGCCATGTCCTTTGAAACCGCGGTAAAGTTCGTAGAGCCAGCAGCCGTTGCGATCTAAGACTAAGACGTGGCGGTCGCCATCATCTGGATTTGGATAGCCCTCGATGAGAGCATTTGGCGGAACGGGCATCGGGCCAGGGTCCGACTCAGTCTTATAGGCCACAAGCCTGATTGGAACCTTCGGCTGGGTGGTGGTGTCCACCACCTGGTATGGAATGCCAATCTTACTTCCGTTGTAGAGTCCTGCCCCGAAATCAGGATGCAGCGCAGAGGTAGCTCCAATAAATGCGATGATATTAGCCGAGTTTGGATCGACCGGCATCGAAGAGATGTCAGTGTTCCACGCATTGTCGGCCGGAAACGGGATAAACCCATTTAGGTCCGCACCGGGACCGATATCCATTCCAGCACAGGTGCCGCTTTGTGCAAAGCTCTCGCTCGAAAGCAAAACTAGTGAGAGACCGATGAGAATGATGAGCTGCCGTGTTTTCATAGAACGCCTTCCTTGTGGAGAGTGGGACCAACTTCCGCTGCTCAAACTGCACGATAACTTGCAGCTTCGGCCCGATCAACGGGAACAAATCCGCTGGGTAGGCATGTGTTTTCTTGCAGACCCCACCACCAAATCGTCTCCTATGATAATGCGTTCACCATTAAATGGCGGCGTGGGTTTGGCCGGGAAAAGCGGTCGTAAAACTGCGAATGCTTGCGATACAAACGCAAGCGAAATGAGTGCAGATAGTAGTGCAAACTTCATTTTCGTTGCTGGGAGTACTTTCACAGAAATTCCAAAATTTTGGTTCAGTAGGTAATTTGTTTTTCCAAATCAATTTCTTCTGCCAAAAGGTTTGCAGGGAAAATTCCAGTTGCCTCGCTTGCACAATATCGCGCAGTCTCCGCGCTTACTTGTTCGCCAACAGCAACGGGCATTTGTGAATCTAAATCATAAACAATAAAGGTTTTCATTTTTAAATTTCCTTTCCACTGAAGTACTGCGGGAAATCCGGCGCGAGGTTATGAGGAAAAATGCAGAAGCGCGTGTGAAAACCTGGAAGGCGCAGAAGTTAGAAGCAACGGTCGCGCAGCAACAGGAGGTTTTCAGTCCGACCTCGCGGAACAGCAGAAGTAAATAGTCGCGCGTCGCCCACAGGCGACGGCTAGAGCGTCGCGTCTACCTCTTGCAAACCACGCGGTGGTCCGAAAATTTCACGCAGGAGGATTGCTTCGCGCAAGCCAACTTTCGATCCGAGCAATGTGGCGATGTCTGTTTTGAAGCTTGTCGCTTTGGCAGCTGGCCGAGTGGCCGCCGCGTAAGCTTCGACAGGCGTTTCCGTAATCGGCGGCTGCTGAACCTCAAGCGGCATCGCTACTTCATGAACTTCGAATGCCGGCGCAGCCGGAGTCGGTACGGGTGGCGGGATGATTTCCTGCACCCGGCTCAGCTGTTCAGGTGCAGGACTTTCTCTTTGAGTGACGTCCCGTTTCTGTCGTTGTTCCCGAGGTAATCGCCACGCGCCTGGGATTACGGGAGGCGGTTGCACAGGTGCCAGGCGTCGAGGCGGAATATCGGTGCGAGGCGCAACCGGCGGAGGCGGAGTTGAGGTTGGCGGCTGACCCAGTGCTTCGAGAAATTTACGAATCCTATCTGCGTCCGATTCCCGTGGCGCCCGTTGAATTGGTCGAGGTGTTTGTGGCCTCGGTAAGCTCGGTGTTTCGTTTGACTCGCTTTTGCCTGCCTTGCTTGCTGCTTTCGACAGCAGCTGAAACAAAGCTGCGACAGCAATCAGCAATAAGAAGAGTAAATTATCGATACTAACCGCAAGCATTGGCTATCGCCTCGTTACATGGTCACATCGGTTTTCAAGGGATTGTCATTCTGAACGAAGCGAAGAATCTCCGATCAATCATGGAGCGAGTAGCAACAGAAATAGACCTGAGATGTTGGAAAGCCTGGCCTCATGCTTCGCATTTCGTTGCAGCGCTTCGCTCAAGATGACAAGGATGGCCTTCACGATGTAACGGTTTAACGATTTAACGAATCTCACAGTTCATCACCCTCCATCACCCCGCGGTTTGTCACCGCCGGCAATGGATTCGCGCATGGAAGTGTCGGCCTGCACATTTTTCATCCGGTAATAATCCATGATGCCAAGATGCCCGGCCCGAAATGCCTCCGCCATTGCCTGTGGAACGAGTGCTTCGGCTTCGACTACCTTGGCTCGCATCTCCTGTGTTTTGGCGCGCATCTCCTGCTCGACAGCAACCGCTGCTGCTCTACGCACCTCCGCTTTCGCTTGCGCGACTCGCTTGTCGGCCTCGGCCTGTTCGGTCTGCAGTTTCGCACCGATGTTGTCACCGACATCCACGTCCGCGATATCGATGGAAAGAATTTCGAACGCTGTGTTGCTGTCGAGACCTTTGGCGAGCACGGTCTTCGAAATGCGATCGGGATTTTCCAGCACTTCCTTGTAGGAATGCGCCGAGCCGATCGCGCTCACGATGCCTTCGCCGACACGCGCGATGATCGTTTCTTCCGTTGCTCCGCCAACGAATCGATCAAGATGCGAGCGCACGGTTACGCGGGCTTTCACTTTCACGCCGATTCCATCCTGCGCAACACCGTCAATGGTTGTTCGACCCATCGTTGGGTTAGGTGCATCGATGACTTTGGGATTAATGCTCGTGCGCACAGCTTCCAGAACAGTTTTGCCGGTCCCTTTGGTGGCGAGGTCGATGGCGCACGCTCGATTGAAATCGAGTGTGATACCCGCTTTGTCAGCGGCGATCAGAGCAAGCACCACGTGATTCACATCGCCGCCCGCGAGATAATGCGCCTCGAGCGGGTCGCTGTGAACATCGATACCGGCTTTTACCGCGGTGATCCGGTTGTCCACGATTAAACCGACCGGGACTTTACGCAGCCGCATCCCGATCATTTTGCCCAAGCTCACTGGAGCGTTTGCGATCCGCGCCCGCAGCCAGAGACCGAAAAAATTGAAAAGAACAATCGCCAGCACGAATGCGAATAGCGCCAGCACCGCAATCCCGATGAGATAAAGCGATTCCATGTTGCGGCAAATCCTATCGGAGGATGAATACCACGAAAAGTTTTAATTAGTCGGGCATTGCGACGGCCATCACATGGTAATGGTGCTCGGGGCGGGACTTGAACCCGCAAGCCTTTCGGCATACGCCCCTCAAACGTACGTGTCTGCCAGTTCCACCACCCGAGCGTCCGAGAGTCAGAAACTTTCCGCAAACGGGAAGGACTGGCAAGTGTCGAGTGTATTCTTCTTACTCGTGCTCATGATTCGTAATCGAGGGCTCGAGACAAACAGAATTCCTTGCGGAATGAAATGTCAGCGATTCGCGACTAAACTTCGAGCGGGAGTATGAGCACGAGCAGGAGCGAGGAAGAAGATTGGATCAAAATCGATCTGCACATTCACACTCTGGATGATCCAAAGGACGCCGTGGACTTTTCGGCGCATCAATTATTAGAACGTGCGCGGGCGCTCGGATTTCGTGCCCTTGCGATTACCCTGCACGACGCTGTATTTGATCGAAAGGAAGTGTTCGCCGATGCAGCGGCAATGGGGATTCTGTTGATTCCCGCGGCCGAGGTGCGTTTGCTCGGCGCGGATGTGATCGTGTTGAATGTGACCGCGGAAGAGGTCGCGCAACTGAAGAACTTCGATGATCTACGATCGCTGCGCGCGCGGCGCGGCGGCTCTATATTCACCATCGCGCCGCACCCGTTCTATATTTTCGGCGGCTCAATCGGATCGCGGCTGGTTGCGGAGATGGATTGTTTCGACGCGATTGAATTCTGTCATTTTCACATTGGGCTATTCAATCCAAATCGCCGGGCACAACGGGTCGCAACACGGTTTGGCAAACCAATGATTGCCACTTCCGATGCGCATCGACTGCACGCGTTTGGCCGGCATTACACCAGTATGCCAATGCCACCTGCGCTCACGGTCGAGAACGTTTTTGCGGGATTGCGCAACGGCCCGCTGGGCCTAACAAGTCCTGCTTCGAGCCTAACAGATTTTGTGAGCGCGATCTATTTTGTGTGAGCGCGATCTATTTTGTTTTCCTAAAACATCCGTTTCGTGTGCGGCGAAAGATGGCTGCCTCGTAAGGAGTTATGTAGTCTCAAAGGCGGCGAGGCGTCTCAGTGCGCAGGGGCGTCCTGCGCGAGATCGTAAATTGAGCCCCAGTCACCGGACGCGACGAGGAATGCCGTCGCTTCCCATGGACGGCTGCTTGATTGGTAGTTCGTTCGTTCGTCCTGACCCCAAAAGATATAGCGCACGCCTAACGCTTTCGCCGCGTCGCGCCAATTTGCCGCGCCGTTCATCAACGCCGTTAACTGATCATTGGCCTTGCCGTAATCGAATCCTTCCGTCCACAAATGGCCGGGGTAGCCCAGGACAACTTTGCGGCCTTGCAGCAAAACCGGATGGTTGTAGGTCGGGTAAGTGGCGAATCGGGCTTCTACCGGCAACGGTCCAAGTGCCGTGCCGATGTGATCGAGTCTGGCTTTTTCAATCAATCCAAAGCCCGGGTGACCAGCAGACAACCCGCCGAGCAACGTGATAAATCCCGAACCGAAGAGCAGCAGACATGTTGCCGCCCGTTCCGGAAATGCCCAGCGCCCAATGATGTCGCTCCACAGGAAGGGCAGAATAAGAAAGTAGCCCCACACCATGAGCTTGAGATTGTCCCAGTCCCACGGAGCGGTTTGGACGAAATAGCCGAAAGCGAAAATCACGACTGCCGCCAGCACGAAAGCGATATCCGCGGGCGGCCTCTCGCCCCAACGCCACTTGCGTTTCCAGATACGCCAGCCGCACAATCCAACAAGCCCCAGCGCCAACGGCACCCATAAACCGAAGTTGGGCAGCCAAAATTGGAAAAACGGAGCGATGACGCCGTTCCATGTTTTTTGCAATAACAAACCAAACGACGTGGAAGATCCAAAATCCTTTGGCCCGAGCCGGAAGAAAGGCGCTCCCAACTCGGTCGAATCCTGTGCCCAGCCGGGATGCCATTTCAGTACCGATGCTGCGTGGAAGTGATCGGTGGTAAGCCAGACAAAAAAAGTTGCTGGGATGAAAGCCGCTATCAGCATGGCCGCCGCGTGTCTGCGAATGGGCGCGCCCCGGAAAATCTCGGGCCACATCTTCGGATGTGAAATCAAGCGACCGATGCCAGCCAGTCCGTCATTGCGAACCAAATTGACAATAAATTTGAGTTCGGTTGCGCGTTCGAAAAATAATCCAACAACCAGCACGATCGTCAGCGCGATGAAAGTATGCAGGTGAAACATCGGCATGGATGCGTAAATCGAGAGTTCAACCCACCAGGGCAGGGGACCTTTGCCGTGGCCGCGTGCGTTGACCGCGGTGGACTGGCCGGAGTCATCCGCCTTTGGCGAGGCTACTGCGGACAGGTCGCCCCCGGCAACAACGTCGGTACTGAAAAATTTCTCGCGCCAATGCCAGAGCAGCACCAGACCTGCCGGGATCGCGTAGAGCCAGCCGCGCTGGGTAACGAGCATGGATAACACAATGCTTTTCCAGGCGATCGGCCTGTGGGCGATATCTGCTGCTGTGCCCTGATAATCCAAAAACTTGAACGTCTTCAAGAACTGAAATCCGGCTATACCGCCGTTGAACAAGAAACCTGCAATAGCGAACGTGCCGCCCCATCGGTAGAACCCGTAAAAGATCGCGAGTGAAGCAAGCAATCCAACCCAAACCAATCCGATTAGCAGATCGACGTGAACCAGCGAAAGCAGTGCGTTGAACATGTCGATGCCAGCCGGGTATCTCAGTTTGCTAAAGGCAAAGATCGGGCTATCCGGCCAAAGAGCGACGCCATTCGCGAAGTTTTTGATCATTGTGAGATGAAGCGAAAGATCGCCGAGATTATTCGGGGACTGAATTTTTAGTTCGCTGCTATCGATATAAAGCAGCCAGCAAAACGATCGCACAGCAAACATCGCGAAGCAGACTGCGACAGCCCAAAACCAGACGCGGCGGTAGCGCATCAAGGCTGATGGAACCGCATTCTGCGTGTCTTCCGCCTCGGAACGTTTGGGCGGCTTTTGGCCTGCTGCCGGGCCATTAGCGGATTTCTGTCGGACTGCGCTGTCGCGAGTCCCAAAATAAGCGGCGAGTGCAAATGCAGCGCCGCATACGAGCGCTACAGCTGCGTTCATCGTATTTAACCCTCGTCCGATGAGCCCCAGAAGAAGTCCGCAGACCACCGACAAATTGACGAACGTAACCCCAGCTGTGACCCACTTCATGGAACCTTAGCGGGTGCCGGAGAAGATGCGGGTTTCGGTGCGCTCCCGACAAAGTCCGGTTTTCTTCCTGGAAACACGTCTTTGAACACTTCTGCGCTGAAGAACGCCTTCGATGGATCCTGATAATTCCGGATCGTGAGTGTGTCAGTGTAATAGGTGCCCTTCAATTTCGATTCGACGTCCTTAATTTTGTCCTGCTGCACAAGGAGAAAATCGCCATCGAGATTCGCCGGCATATTTCCTCCTTCGTAGTAGCCGACCCGATCAAAGTCTCCCAAAACCCAGGGAAGGGGATACACGCTCGAGCGAATGAGATGTCCTGTGAGGTGATAGTTGGACGGGTCCCGTTTCGCTAGCGTGAGAAGGGGTTTGGTCAACTTAAACATGTCGTTATAAGTCTGGACGTACGCGTACGGCTCGTCTGGCGAAGAACACCTGAAATAGTTCAGCCAGATGCTTGAACCGAGCGATATGGCCAACAGCACGCCGATCGTGCGTTGCGCGAAACGCAAATGTTTTGGACGGACCAACAAAATCGCCGCGCCGAAGACGAACAGGAATGGCCAGCCGAAACTGATAACGCACCACGGTGTCTTGTATTTTACGTAGGTGTAAGCAACGAAGCTGCCCACGCCGTAGATCGCCAGATAACGCAAACTCAGATTCTTAAATTTTTGGCAAAACGCGCAAAGAATTAATCCGGCTAGCATTGGCAACTCGTAGCCGAATGCATCAGCCCGCCCATTTCTAAGACGCTGAAGTGGGGAGTCGTTGCCGCCCACGTCCGGCAAAGGCCCCATCAACTTCAGCCAGTAATCCCATGCCTTTTCGTGACCGTGACCAGCAGCGCCAGTCTCGGTCCATGCCTTAAATGCCAGATACAGACCTTTAACGCCGCTCCAGTTAAAGAAAGTTCCCGAATAGAAAAAGACGATGGCAAATCCGCCTACGATCACGACCATGGCGAGATCGATCCAGCTCCAGGTTTGCTTTGCAGGCTTGGCGTCCGGAAACCGATTTAGCGCGTAGGAAACTGCCAGAGTTGGAATTGCAAGCAGAGCGCAGGCGAGATGAATGGCGTAAGTCTCTTTGGTGAGGATCATGCCGCTTAAGCCCACGCCGGCGTACCACAAGTAGCTCAGCGTGCCGCGTCTCCACAAACCGAGCAGCCCCAGAATGAACATCATCGAGAAGAATTGCAGCCACACTTCGTGAATGGCGTAGCGCCCGTAGAAAACAAACCCGGGCGACACCGCCATGGCCAGCGCAGCGATTCGGCTGACCGTTCGTCCAACCAGTGGCTCGAACTTCAACGCAAGCCACACACAAGCGATGCTCACCAGTACGACAGGCAAACGTAGCGCCCATACGTTGCGTCCAAACAAACTCTGAAACAGCAGCAGAACGTAAAAGTGAAGCGGGCCGTGATAATTGGTCGGGTCGTAACGGTAAAATCCGTTCTTCATCACCTGATCGACGAACCAGCCGTTGATGCCCTCGTCGAAGTGCGGTGGCTTGATGCCCAGGAGGAAGAAGCGCAGGAACGCTGCCAGCGCCAGGATCAACCACGGCACCCAGTCCGTTCCCGCGAAACGGACTTTCCACTGCTGCAGGTAATCGCTCACTCGCGCGATAGCGGGAGCAGATTCTACTAGCGCGCTGCGCTCGGCACTGCTAGTACGCGCTGCCATGCGCATCCTTGTAACCGGTGGCTGCGGATTCATCGGGAGCAACTTTATTCGGTATATTTTGCAACATTACAAGCCCGCATACGTCACTAATGTCGATGTGCTCACTTATGCCGGTAACATCGCCAACCTTGATGGCGTGGTCGAAGAACATGGCGAGCGTTACGAATTTTTCAAAGCCGATATCGCCGATGCAGATTTGATGGACGCATTGATGACCGAGCACCGGTTCTATGCGGTCATCAATTTCGCGGCAGAATCGCATGTCGACCGCAGCATCAACGATCCGCTTAACTTCATTCACACAAACGTCATCGGCACCAGCGTGCTCTTGGACTGTGCGCGACGCCACGGCGTTCAGCGATTCATCCAAATTTCAACGGACGAGGTATATGGGTCGCTGGGGGCTACCGGCCGATTCACCGAACAGTCGGCGCTCGATCCCAGTTCGCCGTATTCAGCGAGCAAAGCCGGCGCCGACCTTCTCGTGCTCGCATCGTACAAAACGTACGGCCAGGAAGTGCTGGTGACCCGATGCTCGAATAATTATGGTTCGTATCAATTTCCGGAAAAATTAATTCCGCTGATGATCATTAAGGCGCTCCGCGACGAGCCGCTCCCGGTCTATGGCGACGGCATGAATGTGCGTGATTGGATTCATGTGGACGATCATTGCGCCGCCATTGTCGCCGCGCTCTTCGAAGGCAAGCCTGGACAAGTTTATAATTTCGGCGGCAACAGTGAGATGGTGAACTTGGACCTTGTCAGAATGATTCTCGACCGGCTAGGCAAACCACACAGTCTGATTTCGTTTGTTCCGGATCGGCTTGGTCACGACCGCCGCTACGCGATCGACTCGTCATTTGCTCAACGCGAATTGGATTGGAAACCACTCCGCAGTTTCAAGGAAGGTCTCGACGAGACTATCCAGTGGTACATCGATAATCCATCCTGGTGGCAACCGCTTCTCGAGCGCACTGGTCGGTATTAATCAAGTTTTCGACTTACCAAACGACGGATCGGGCATTGGCGCTCTGAACAGATGAAAATTGTAATCCTCGGCGCGGGCGGGCGACTCGGCGCCGCGCTTCTGCGGGAGTATCGAGAGGAACACGATATCGCTTGCTTCAATCACGCTCAGCTTGACCTTGCGAGTCTTGATGATGTGCGCGGAAAACTGGGCGCGATGAATTTCGAAGTGCTGATTAATGCCGCTGGGTTCACGAATGTCGATGCTTGCGAGACCGAGCGTGATCGCGCGTTTCTGATTAACGCGGAAGCGCCGGGCGTTCTTGCAGAGATCTGTAACGCGAAAGACGCGAAACTTATTCATTTCAGTACGGATTACGTTTTCGACGGCGAGAAACGCGCGCCTTACACAGAAGAGGATGAAGCGAATCCGATCAGTGTTTACGGCGAGTCAAAGCTGATCGGAGAAAAGAATCTGCTTGCCGCTGGGGATCACCATCTCGTTGTGCGCGTTTCCTGGGTGTTTGGCCCTGACCGGTCGAGTTTCATCGACGCCATTATCAAGCGCGCACAACAAGACGAAGAAGTCGATGCGATAGCCGACAAATTTTCCACGCCCACGTACACGCGTGATATTGCCCGAATGTTGCCGCAATTTTTGGATCGCGGCGTCGAAGGCGGCATTTTGCATTTCTCGAATGCCGGTAAATGCAGTTGGCAGGAATACGCGCAATGGGCGCTGGATTGCTGTTGCGATGCCGGCATTCCTCTTAAAGCGACAACAGTCGGTGCGGTTACACTGAGAGATATATCCAGTTGGGTTGCACGCCGCCCGGTTTATTCGGTGCTATCGACTGTCAAATATAGGGAGTTGACCGGCACGGCACCTCGGGCTTGGCGAGAGGCGGTTGCTGATTATATTACGCGCTTCTATTCCAAAAAATGAAAACACCAATCTTCGCTTTCACCCTGTCGATGATCATGTGCCTGGGCGCGCGCGCTGAACTGAAATGGGAGCAGACCACTGTCGAGCTGCATCCCGCTCCCAACGACAAACAGGCCATTGGCCATTTCAAATATCAGAACACTGGCAAGACGCCGGTGCACTTCAAGTCTGTGCACGCCTCCTGCGGTTGCACCACTGCGCAAACCCAGAAGGAAGAAGTGCCGCCGGGAGACAAAGGCGAGATCACGGCCACGTTTAACATCGGCGACCGTACCGGCACTCAGATCAAAACCGTCACGGTGGAGACGGACGAGGCTACAAATCAGAAAACAGTGCTCACTCTGAAGGCGGAAATCCCGCAGCAATTGGAGGTCACCCCAAATTTTGTTTTTTGGAAACAGGGCGACAAACCGGACTCAAAGACGATCAACATAAAAGTGGGCAAAGATTTCACCGTGAAACACATCAAGGTCACGTCTTCCACTCCGGATTTTCAAGCCAAAGTGGAGGACGCGGGGAGCGGCCAGTTTAAGATCGACGTCAAACCGCAGGACACGAACAAAGTGGTCGCATCGATGCTGACCATTCAGCCGGAGGATTCGCAGAAAGTCTTTTACGCCACTGCGCGGATCACCAACGTGCCAACTGCGCCAGTGGCGCCAGCTGGTCAGAAACCTCCAGTTGCTCCAGCTGCGCCGACTGCCCCGGCTCGTCCGACTGCTCCGACTGGTCAAACGCATTGAAGTTTTTACTGGCACGCCAGGCTGCCGTACTGGCAGCAGTGGCGCTTCTCCCGGCAGCTGGCGAGGCGATCTATTTTCGCAACAACATTTCGTGGCGCTCCGCGATTGCGCCCTCGGAAATGGTGACTCTCGAGCAGGCACGCGCCTGGGGCGACGCCGCGATCTGGGTTGATGCGCGGCCAGACGATGAATTTGCGCGCGATCACGTCCCCGGGGCGCTCTCATTGAATGAAGACCGCTGGAACGAATTGTTGCCGCAATTTTTGGCGGTGTGGTCGCCGGGAAAAAAGATGGTCGTCTATTGCAGTAGCCTGAGCTGTAACGCCAGCCGGGAAGTTGCCCGCCGCCTGCGCAAGGAAGCGCAACTCTCCGACGTGTTCGTGCTCGAAGGCGGCTGGGAAGCGTGGCTCAAGAAGAACAAATGAACCAAGCGCCGAATGCTCACCCCCCAACGCTTAACGTCGAATCGTCGGCAGACGCCACCACATCAAATGTCAAACATCGAACGTCAAATATCCTTTGGCGCATTCTCGATTTTGTCATCGGCGGCATTTTCATTTACGCGGGAGCGCTCAAAGGACTCGATCCAGTTCAGTTTGCCAGCGACATCGATAATTACAAAATTCTGCCGTGGCCCATCAGTGTCGTGCTCGCGTTCTATCTTCCGTGGCTGGAAATTTTCTGCGCGCTCGGGCTTGTGTTTCGTTTTTTATATCGTGGCGCGCTGTCGATTTTGACCACGTTGATTGTGGT
>QHOX01000173.1:0-8452 GCA_003219465.1 Verrucomicrobiota bacterium
TGTAACGCGCCAGCGCAAAATCGGTATTGGAAGGCTCGCCAGGAATGAAATCTACGAAGACGGTCCCGGCGGCAACAATCTTGCCGTCAGGCTGCAAAGCCACGTCGAACGCGTAACTACCCTCGGGAAAAGTCGTCGTCACGATGCCGCCGTTCCCAAAGGAACGATCGAGCGATCCGTTCGGGTTATATCGGACCACTTCAAAATTGCCGGCAAAAGTGAATTGCGGAAAGGCGCCGCCTGCGACCACGATCTTGCCGTCAGGCTGTATGACCACCGCTGAGGGGACCGCCGCCAGGCCGGGGAAATCTGTTCGCACTTTGCCTCCCCTGCCGAAGGTGTTGTCAAGCGTGCCATCCGTATTGTAGCGCGTGACGGCAAAGTCCTCATCCGAGTAATCATTGTTTTTATAGGTTTGTCCGACGACCACTAATTTGCCATCAGATTGAATCGCCACAGCGTTGGCGAGGTCAGTGCTACGATTAAGGTCGGTCATCACCATGCCGCCGGTCCCGAATGTCGGGTCGAGGTCTCCATCGACCGCTTGCGCCATCTGCATAGTGAGAAATAAGGTCAGGATCATTGCCGTGGCGCCAAGCGCGCGGCAGTGAGTGGCGAATCGGCAAAGTTTTGATTGGGTGTTTTTCATAGATGTCCTTTCGTTTTCCTTGAAGCCTCATAACACGAGGCGTCGTCTCTTCCAAACACCGCGTGGTAACGCGCTTGTTACCTTCCGAAATAGGGGAATTGGAGTCGTATCTCCGATGCGCTAGTGTGAAAAAGCAATTCGGTAGACTCGATTAGACGCGTAACCCAAAAACCAAACCTGCCGAGAGGGCCCAGTGACGATCCCTGTCGGGCCACTGTTGGGGATTTCTGGCGACTCAGTGACGACGCCATCCGTGGTGATCTTCGCCACCCTATTACTGCCGAACTCGGTAAACAGAAGATTATTGCCGAAACCAGGCGCGATCTGCTCCGCCGTGCTCGGAATGGGGTAGAACGTAAACTGGCCGGTCGGCGTTATCTTGCCAATCTGCTGAGTGAAACGCTGGGTGAACCAGATGTTGCCATCCGGCCCATTGGCAATCGAAAACGGCAAGGTTAGGCCGCTCCCAAATTCGGTGATGACACCGCTCGTGGTAATCCGCCCGATTTTCCCGCCCCCTCCTTCAGTGAACCAGAGGTTTCCGTCCGCACCGACGATGATATCGTTTGGGGAAGAATTTTCGGTCGGAATAGGAAAGCTCGTTAGGTTCCGGCTAGGCAGTTCGAGCCGCCAAATCTTGTTCGCGATAAGCTCGGTGAACCAGATGTTGCCGTCCGGCCCAGTGACAATACCCGACGCTGCGGCGGTAGAGCTTGAGAACACGATTTCCTCGATGTGACCATCGGGAGTAATGAAGGCGATCTGACCGCCTGAGCCGGCTGCGCCTTCGCTAAACCAGATGTTGCCGTCCGGCCCAGCGGTAATACCGATTGGGAAACTGAAGGTCGGAGTGAGGAACTCCGTGATCACTCCCTGCGGGGTAATTCGAGCCACCTGGCTGTGGTTTTGCTCCGTGAACCAGAAATTGCCATCCGGGCCGAGAGTGATCGAGATCGGCTGGCTGTCCGAAGACGGGATCGGGAAAGACCGGTGTTGTGGCGAGCTCGGTGGGAAGCCGTAGACCTGGCCATCGGTTTTAGAGACACAAAGGATACCGGCCAGACTTGCAACCGCGAAAACGAATGTGGAGACCTTTGATTGGTTCATAATTACGATAAATTACTCCCCTTTTTGCGGCTCCAAGCCGCGGAAAGGTTGCCAAGTTGTTACCTTTCCGCAGGGTCATCAGTCCCTTCACAGTAGTAATCCGACGTCTCGACTCAAAGAGGGTAGACGCGCACATGCTGGGCTCGTCGTATTACAATCTTGAGCAACTGAAGAGTTGAGCGAAGCTTCGCGGCTGATGAAGGATCTGACGCAAGGCTCAGTCACCAAACATTTGCTGCATATGTCGGCATTTTTGGCGGCGAGCATGTTGGTGCAAACCCTATATTTGCTGGCTGATCTGTATTGGGTCGGGCACCTCGGGAAAGAAGCGATTGCTGCGGTCGGTGTGGCTGGGAACCTTACGATGATTGTGCTGGCGCTGACTCAAATGCTCGGCGTGGGAACGACCACGTTGATGTCACAAGCGACCGGACGAAAGGATCAGCAGCATGCCGAAGTGGTGTTCAATCAATCTTTCGTCATGTCGATCCTGATCGCATTTGCGCTCGGTGTTATCGGCTTCATTCTGCGCCCGGTGTATTGTGACTGGCTGAGCGCCGACGCCGCAACCGCGCACTTGGCAAAAGCATACCTGCTTTGGTTTCTGCCGGGGCTGTTACTCCAGTTTCCCCTTGTCGCGCTCGGTGCAGCGCTGCGCGCTACCGGCATCATAAAACCGGCCGTGGGTTTCCAGGTGCTTAGTGTGCTTCTCAACATCGTGCTTGCTCCTTTGCTGATTTTTGGAATCGGTCCGTGGCCGAAGCTCGGCGTAACAAAAAGGCGCAGCGCTCGCGACGTTCATTTCGATTCTGATCGCTGATGTGATGATGGTGACTTATTTCGAAAAGAAATATCACTACGTGCGGTTCCGATTTCCGTTGTTCCGGCCGCAGACAAAAATCTGGAGACGCATGCTAGGGGTCGGTGTGCCGGCAGGCGCGGAGTTTCTGCTGCTGTTCGTTTACATCATGCTCGTCTACTCGATCATCCGCGCCTTTGGACCAGAGGCTCAGGCCGGTTTCGGAATCGGCGCGCGCGTGATGCAGGCGCTCTTTTTACCCGTTGTGGCGCTTAGCTTTGCTGTCGCGCCTGTCGTGGGACAAAACTTTGGCGGTCGCCACGCGGATCGCGTCCGGCATTCTGTTTATTCGGCGATCGGAATTGCATCGGCAATGATGCTGGTGCTCACCGTGATTGCATATCTCGCACCGGCGACGCTGATTCGAATTTTCTCACGTGACCCGCCAGTGATCGCCTTCGGCAGCGAATACCTGCGGATTGTCTCATTGAATTTCATATCGGCAGGAATTGTCTTTACCACGTCGAGCGTTTTTCAGGGAATCGGCAATACGCTGCCGCCGCTGTTTAGCTCGTTGACACGGCTGATGCTTTTCGCGGTGCCGGCATTGCTTATCTCACACATGCCAGATTTTGAGATCCGAGAACTCTGGTATCTCTCGGTTGGGTCAATCGTCTTCCAAATGTGTGTTAATCTCTTGCTGCTGCGTCACGAGCTGAGGAAAAGACTTCGATTCGGTGAACCGGAGAATTTCATTCCTGCGAGCGCCACTGCGTCGTAAGTCGCGCGCCTTCAGTTACTAGTGTTTTTCGCGGGTCCAGGTGCGTGTGAGGAGCTGAAACGCGAGCAGGATGATGAACATGGCGACACACAGCCAGGCGAACCAATCACCGACACGCGTGTAAAGTGTTTTCTCGCTCGCGACGTTTACTTTTCCAGTAATCGATACGAAGCGATCGGGCACCGTCGCTGCTTCGGCCAGGATGCGACCCCGGTTATTGCTGAGAGTTAATAGACCGTTGCGCGCAGAGCGCGCGAGCGCGAACCCGTTTTCAACTGCGCGGAGTACGGCCATACGCGAGTGCAACCATCGATCGACATTGAAGTCCCATGCGGGGACCAGCATCAGGTCCACGCCGTCTGCGGCGTATTCGCGGCTGAGCTTCGGAAAATCCATGTCCTTGCAAACTTGCAGTCCCCACCGCCCGGATGACTCATCCAGAATGATTCGTTTATCGCCCGGTGTTTCGGGCTCGACTGCCGGAATCAGATGATGCTTGTCGTAATTGGCTTGTAATTTTCTATCGGCCGAATAAAAGCGGGAAGAATTGAAGGAGCCGGAGGACGTTCTCCGAACGAGGCCAACGACAACCGCAGCACGTGTAGTAGTTGCTGCCGAAGAAAACAGCGCGTCGACTTCCGCTAACGCGCTCTTGCTGAGACGACCGATTTTTTCAGGGAGAACAACAACCTGCGTTCCAGCCGGAGTAACATTGAGAATTTCGTCAGCATACTCATGCAACAATTCCCGGGCTTGATCTTCAGAGCCGAGATAAAGGCTCATTGGCACATCTTTGGCGATGAGCGTTATGGGTAGAGATTTAGCTGAAGGATTCGACTGTAATCGCCTTTCGCCAAATACAAGCACCGCGGAAACCACGAACCCCACAGCGATCGCTAACGCGCGACGCTGCCAGAGTTCGCCCGCGCCGCTGACGAGTGCCGCAACTGTACCCGCAAACAGAAACACAACAAAGCTGATTCCCCAAAGACCAGTGACCGAAGCGATCTGGATCAGCGGCAGAAAATCCATTTGTGTGTAAGCGAGATTGCCCCATGTGCTGTGAGGCGACATGATCGCGGTGAGATATTCGCAGGTAACCCAGTAAACAGGGAAAGCGAACGCGACGAGGAAGAGTGAATCGCGTCGCAGGAAGCTTCGCGTGAACAAAACCCCGAGACCAAAAACAACGGCGGCAATAACGAAAAAAAGAATGATGATGCGCAACGGCAGCTCGATCACATGCCTGAGGTAATTCCATTGGTTCATTTCGCCGAGGATCCACGCCATTGAACCGAGTAAAAAAGCAGCGGTGGCGCGAAGTCGCGGCGCAATCGCAAGCACTGGAACTGGCGCCACCCAAAGCAACCACCAAGTCGGATGCAGCCCGGTGCCGAAGTACAAAAGTCCCGCGGAAGCGAGACCGGCGACGACGACGAGAAGAATGTTGTAACGGTTCAGAGAAAAGCCTGGCGTCTTTGACTCGGCTGATGCGTTACGCATTCACCGCTCTCCATACACGACCTTGCCGCCTACAATCGTGGTTTGCACTTTCACGTTGCGAATTGCTTCCGGCTTAAGCTCAAAGATGTTGTCGCTTACTATCACCATGTCCGCGAGTTTGCCTGGTGTAATGGAGCCTTTCTCACGTTCCTGAAATTCAGCGAATGCCGCGCCCATGGTGTAGGCTTCGATCGCTTCCGGAAGCGTGATTTTTTCCTCTGGGATCCAGCCGCCGGGATTTTTCCCGTCGAGCGTAGCGCGCGTGACTGCAGCGTAAACTCCCGGCATCGGGTCGAGCGGAGCGACAGGCCAATCGGTGCCGAATGCGAGCGTCACGCCGTGGTCGAGGAAGCTGCGCCACGCGTAGCTGTAGCGCGCGCGCTCGTGACCGAGGCGCGGTTCCGCCCAGCGGCCATCGTCGATCGCGTGATAAGGCTGCATTGAGGCGATGACATGGAGTTTCGCGAAACGCTCCAAATCTTTTTGCGCCATGTGCTGCGCGTGCTCGATGGCGAAACGCTGGTCATGATAGCCGTGCTCCTTTTCGATATCCGCGAAAATATCGAGTATCATCGAAATCGCGCGGTCGCCGATCGCATGAACCCGCAGTTGTAATCCAGCCGCGTCGGCTTGCATCAATCGGTCGCGCATCGCGCTGGGCGGATGCATTTCGTCGCTCAACAGGCCGCGGTTGCCAGGGTCATCGTTAAACGGCTCGAACATGTAAGCTGTTCGCGAGCCTAACGAGCCGTCGGCGTAACCTTTGACGGCGCCGAGTCGCAGATAGCTCGAGCCCCACGCGCGACGAATGCCAACCTTCGCCTGGTCGCGCCAGTCCGTTTCCATCGGCACCGCGTAGAGGCGCGTAGTGAGCTCACCTTTTTCGGCGAGCTCGGAATATGCAGCAACGTCTGCAAACTCCGGGTTCATATGCTGCACGCTCGTGACGCCCAGCGACGCCGCATGTTTTAGTGCGCCGCGAGCAGCGCGGAGGCGCTGCTCATGCGTCATCGGCGGAATGGCCTTGTAGATCAGTGTCATTGCTGCGTCCTTGAAAACGCCAGTGGGATTTCCACTTGCATCGCGCACGATCACTCCGCCGGGGATCTCCGCGGTTTTGGGATCAATGCCAGCCAACTTCATCGCGGCCGAATTCGCGAGTGCCTCGTGGCCGTCGTAGCGCTCAACGAACATTGGAGTGTCGCCCGTAACGCGGTCGACGAGTTCCTTGGTCGGAAGCTCCTGGTTAGGCCATTTGGTTTCATCCCAGCGACCGCCCAGAATCCATTCGCCTTTCGGCGTCTTTTTCGTTTGCGCCGCGATGCGTTTCGCGAATTCCTCCGGCGTTGCGGCATCAGTAAGCTGAACTTGATCGAGTTGTGCGCCGCCCTGGATGAAATGCACGTGCGCGTCGTTAAATCCGGGCAGCAACAGTTTGCCGTCAGCGTCGATCACTTTGGTTTGCGGACCGCGCCACAATTCAATCTCGGCGCGCGAACCCACAGCCACGATGCGATCACCGATCACAGCCACTGCCTCGGCCTTTGGACGCTGTTTATCTACAGTGTAAACGACAGCATTAGTTACAATCAACGTTGCCGAAGGTTTCGACTGCGCGTTAGCGTCCAGAGCGGCCATAATTACCAAGACACAAACTGCGAATTTACATTTCATAATTGTGACGAGTGCCGAAACATTTACTTTGATTGAAACGTGATCGGTCAAGCGCGCATTGGTAGGGCGCGCAGTCCTCTGCGCGCCGGTCGTTTCGCAGCCCAAAACGCAGCGCGCACAGGAGTGACGCGCCCTACCAGTTCGGCGGCGGGCGATCATTAGGGGGTAAACCCACCGCCAATCCTCCGCTCGCTCGCACAGTCCTTTGCGAACCGGATTCATCAGGATGTAGCTGGTTTTCTCTTCCACTTCGTGATGGTCGCGCAAGCGGTGATCGAAAAAATCGCATTGCCAATCCACGCCATGCTTTTCCACCGATCAACTTCTTCCAGTTCTTGACGACCGTTTCCATTCCCGGCTCGCGCGGGAACGCAATAATGGCGTGCAGATGATCAGGCATAATGAGGCACAGACGGCAATGTCAGACGAATTTCTGGCGATTGAATTTCATAGCGGCGAGCACGGCGTCGCCCGTGTCTGCGCGGCACAGCTGATTTTTGCCGGGGTGGCACGCCATTGATGGTGATAAAGAACCAACTGCCCTCGGCTACCCATTGTGGAACGGTGTGAGGCAACTTTTTACGGACGGGCAAATCCATGCGCGGAGCGTAGCGGATAGGCTCGCATGCGGGCAAACGCAAAAGGTCGGACGGGCAGTCCTCTGCACGCCGATTGGGGATTTCATAGAAGGCGGCGCGCGCAGGAGTGACGCGCGCTACCAGTGAAAACGCAGGCGTTTTTTTCCGAAGCTGATTGGTATTACAGTGCTGCAGTCATTGGCCCAAGATGAGGGAAAAGATTCAAACTCGAGAATTTTGCATCGACGATTACGACACGGTGCTTCAGCTCTGGCAACGAGTCGAAGGTCTTGAGGTTGCCGAGGGCGACGACAGAGAAGGCGTTGATCAATTTGTATCGCGGAATCCTGGGCTGAGCAGGGTGGCAATCGACGGATCGACACTTGTTGGCGTCGTAATGTGCGGTCACGACGGTCGCCGGGGACACATTTATCACTTGGCGATTGATCCGGCCTATCGCCGATACGGACTTGGTAAGCGTCTGGTGCAGGAATGCCTGGACGGATTACGCCGGGTTGGCGTCATGCGCGCTATTATCCTGGTGGCCGACTACAATCTTGGCGGTGCTGAATTTTGGAAGCGCGCCGGCTGGGAGGATATCCCCGGCGCGATGCCGATGGGAATTGATGTCTAGGTCGTTGAGCGGATGGTGAGTCGCAAGTTGTGAAAGTTGGCGGCAAACATTTCCGGACCATCTGGCGTAAGCCGGACGATGAACGCGTGGTGCAGCTGATCGACCAGCAGTTTTTGCCGCACCGTTTCGTGATCGAAGAAGTTTGCAGCGTCGAGCAGATGGCCACGGCCATTCGCGAAATGCACGTGCGCGGAGCGGGATTAATCGGTGCGAGTGCAGGATACGGCATGTATCTCGCGGCGCTCGAAGCTGAGTGCGGAAATTCACTCGATGAGCACATGACTCGCGCGGCAGCTCAACTCAGGGCAACGAGGCCGACGGCGGTGAATCTTTCCTGGGCGATTGAGCGGCAGTTACAGAATATCGCCGCGGGAAAAACTGCGGATGAAAAGGTCGCCCTGGCACAGCGCACAGCCGATTTGATTGCAGATGAAGATGCGGAGCATTGCCGGATGATCGGGCACCACGGTTTGGCGCTCATTCGGCAGATCGCGGAAACGAAGCGCAACAAGCTGGTCAATGTGCTTACTCACTGCAATGCGGGTTGGCTCGCATTTGTCGATTACGGCTCGGCGACTGCGCCGATCTACGCCGGGTACGATAGCGGCTTGCCATTGCATGTGTGGGTGACTGAAACGCGACCAAGAAATCAGGGCTCGAAGCTCACTGCGTGGGAACTGAGCCAGCACGGTGTGTCGCACACGGTGATCGCAGACAGCGCGGCGGG
>QHOX01000173.1:8458-16089 GCA_003219465.1 Verrucomicrobiota bacterium
CGCGGCGGGCCACTTGATGCAACGCGGCGAAGTCGATCTGGTAATTGTCGGGACCGACCGCACTACGTACACCGGAGATGTGGCAAACAAGATCGGCACATATCTGAAGGCGTTGGCCGCGAGAGCCAACGACATCCCGTTTTACGTTGCGCTGCCTTCGTCCTCGATCGATTGGAAAATGCGCGACGGGTTGAAGGAAATTCCGATCGAACAACGTGGCGCGGAAGAAGTAAAAAACGCCGATGGCTGGTGCGACGGACAGCAGATTGCGGTGCGAATTGCGCCCGATGAAAGTCCCGCCGCGAACTATGGCTTCGACGTGACGCCGAGAGAGTTGATAACCGGCCTGATCACCGAGCGCGGCATTTGCGAAGCAAACGAGAAAAGCATTCGATTGCTTTTTCCAGAGTAGGCCCCGTGAGCGAATACGTAAAATTCACACATCAGTGCGCGCGTGCGGATATCGCGCCATTCGATGAACTTCCCGACTTGAACGCATGCAGGAGAAAACTTCGCGAGCTGCGTCTGATCGGCGTCGACTCAAATGGAATCGGCTTCGGCAACTTGAGCGTTAGAGACCGGGGAACCAGCAATTTTTACATCACCGGTTCGGCGACCGGCGGCCTTCCCGAGTTGACGCCGATGGATTGCGTACGGGTCGTGGCGTGCGATTTCCAAAAGAATCGGCTACGATATGAAGGCTCCGCGATTCCTTCATCGGAATCGTTGACGCATGCCGCGATTTACGAATCCAATCAATCGACAGCTGCGGTGATTCATTGTCACGAGTTAGCATTGTGGACGAGCCTTCTTGATCGAGTTCCAACGACCTCCAAGGCCGTTGCTTATGGCACGCCAGAGATGGCGTACGAAATCATGAATCTGTTCAAAGGAAGCGGCGTGCAACACAGAAAAATTGTCGTCATGGCGGGGCACCAAGGCGGCATTGTTGCTTTCGGAAAAAATCTCGAAGAGGCATTCGCGACTCTCATGCGCGAGCGCAGAGAATCATCCTTGCATTCAACTCGCCTTTTATGAACGTACTCCTGCGTGTCATGACGGATGAGCTTGCTGAACTGAACGAAACGCGCAGCCTCACTCGCCGCAGATTTCTTGGAATCAGTCTCGCCGGTGGAGCGGCGCTTTTAGCGGGGAAAACCGATCTAGCCCTTGGAGCTGAAACGTCAACATCATCAAATATGGCTACAAATCCGACATTTACTTTGGGCAGCGACTTCACTGTCAAACGGCTTGGTTTTGGCGCAATGCGCATTACAGGGGAAGGTATTTGGGGTTGGCCGCCCGATCGACAGAACGCGCTAAAAGTTCTCAGACGTGCGGTGGAGCTTGGCGTGAACTTGATCGACACGGCCGACGCATACGGTCCGGACACCAGCGAGCTGCTCATTGCCGAGGCGCTTTATCCTTACCCGAAAGGACTCGTGATCGCGACGAAAGGCGGTCTCACTCGCCCCGGACCTGGCCAATGGGTGCCGGACTGCCGACCTGAACATCTCAAGCAAGCCGTGGACGGCAGCCTGAAACGCCTGCGCCTTGGCCGGATCGATTTGTATCAGTTGCACACGGTCGATCGCAAAGTGCCCATTGAAGAATCCGTCGGTGCGCTCAAGCAACTCCGGGATGCAGGAAAAATTCGGCACATTGGGCTGTCGAATGTTGACCGGCGAGAAATCGAGAGCGCGCGCAAGATTGTTCCCATCGTGAGCGTGCAGAACCGTTACAACATTGAAGACCGCAAATCGGAAGATGTTCTAGTCTATTGCGAAAAGGAAAAGCTTGGATTTCTGCCGTGGTTCCCAATCGGAGGAGGCGGAGGGTTGAAACCGAAAAACCCGCTGAATACCGCGGCAAAGGCGCACGGCGTGAGCGTTTTCCAAGTAGCGCTGGCTTGGCTTCTGGAGCGGTCGCCCGTAATGCTGCCGATTCCCGGCACGTCCTCTCTGGCGCATTTGGAAGAAAATGTGGCGGCAGCCAAGCTCAAATTAACGCCGGAAGAATGGAAGGCGATTGACGGCTTGGCGGGTTGGTCGTTTTTCAGGGCGTTGGCGAAGCGGTTGCAGTCGGCGTAGGCGTCACGGGGGGAGTTGGACTGAAGATCGGAATGGGCGTCACACCTGCTCCGCTGCTGCCTCCTCCGCCTTCGTTCAACTCTTTTCGATAGGTGATGAAGAGCGTTGCGCCGGTTACTGGCGCGACCGTCACCTCAGCGGGACCCGCCATAATCACTCGATTGCCGATTTCCGGAAAGTTTTGCGAATTGGTTCCGGTACTAAGATCAATTCGAGTCGCCGCGAGCACATTCGCGCTACCGCCATCTTCCCCAGTCAGCGTGACTGATACGACTCCACGATCAGTGCCGCCTTGCTGCGTAAAATTGCTGATCTTGAGAAAATGATCGTCGGGCACTGTGATTACCAGAGCCGAACCCGTGATGATCTTGCTCTTGAAAGGATTAGCAAAAGCGACCTGTGCGGCGGCCAAAAACATGAGAGCGACGAAATATCGCACGGCGGGCATTTTCATAGTTCAACACGTATACACAATCTGTATTTCGCAACTGGAATCGTTGCCGGTTGCTGTTCAAAAGCGCGTAGGAAAGCAACGCACCGACAGGGCCAAAACTTTCTGGGATACGAAGTACATAGGGTGAAAGGAAAAACTATGAGAATCCTGATAATGACAGCAATAACGGCGGTGGCGTTACCGTTTATGGCGCTGGGCCAGACAACGGAGGAGCCACAACAAACGCAAGGGCAGACGAAAGAGACACAGACTACTGCCCCGGCGAAAGGGAAGAAGATGCGTCCCGCACAGGAGCAAAGCAAACCGGAGGCAAAACCTGAGACGGGTACAAACGTACGCGGACAAACAAAAATTAAGGGCCACGCTCCGGACGTAAACAAGAATGAACCTGGTACGCGTTCGAGCACGAGCCAGACGAACGTGACGGGTACGAATCAAACGACGACGGTGAACAAGGAAGAGTTCAGAACGCGTCATACCGAAGTGTTCAGTCTCGGCCGGCATCCGAAAGAGTTCTTCGTCCAACGATTTGGGGCGAATCATTTCCGATTGATCGGGAACACGTACTTTGTGTTCCTGGACGGTTGCTGGGTCGCGGTTGACGTGGATGGCTTCGTGTATACGGAGCGCGTGATCTGCGCGGGCGATCCGGACTTTATTGTTGTTGAATAGCGTATCCTCTGCGTGATACAAGAGCGCTCCGCTGGAAATGCGGAGCGCTTTTTTTTGGCGGCAATCAGCGTTCGATTTGATGCTCGTCGTAATGGGCGAAAAAGTCGGCGGGATCGCAGTAAATGGCGATTGCGCCTGCTTCGCCCAACACTGACTCCGCTGTTCCGCAGCACTCTTCTGAACAGCTCGGACCGGTATCCAGTTTGCCCCAAGCTTGCTAGCCGCGGTGAGTGGCAGTCGAAAATTTTCCGAGCTCGGAGTTAAGCCTTTGCTTCTGATCTGGCGGCTGATCTTTGGTCTTTGACCTCCGGCTCGGCGTATTCGACTCTCACCTCTCTGCAACGCAAGCGCTATATCTTTGTCTGCATCAATCGCCGGGCTGAGGACAATCCGAAAGGATGCTGCGCGCTGAAGGACTCGGAAGAAGTGTATAGAGTGTTGAAAGGGGAGGTTGCCGCGCGCGGACTCGCGAAGCTCGAGGCGCGCGTGTGCACATCGAGCTGTCTCGATCAATGCGCCACCGGCGTGACGGTTTTAGTCGAACCTGATCACTTCTTATACGGGCGGGTCACGGTCGCGGACGTCCCCGAGATTGTGGATGGACTCGTCACGGGCCAACGGGTTAAACGGCTCGTGGTCCTCGCGGATCAACCCTAAGCATGAATAAATCGTTCTTACCTATTCCGCGAATTTTCTTGTTGCCAGAGTGAGCGTAGTCTTTGGGGCGGAAAGTATGGGTCACGGATTTCGGCGAAATGAAGTCGAGGGCGGAAACGGTGGTAAACGCGGGCACTCGAACCGGCGCTGTCGGCTGCGATCTTCGGCTGTAGTGGCGGGCGTGACGCCTGCAAAAAATCTGTAGTGGTGGTCTGGGACCGTCGATTCTTTACATCATGAGCCGTTTATGATGCATGATTGATTCGCTCCTTTTCGCGTGTCTTACTCCGGGAGAAACTCAAACAAAGAAAGAACAATAATCTTATGAAACAGCTCCAAATTTCTCTACTACTAATAGCAGCATTGTCACTCGCGGCGGCTTCAGCTTATGCGCAGGCAGCCAAAAGCTCTCCTGCAGCCGGCGCGTCGGCGTCACCGTCAACTCCACCCACCATCGCGTCAGCGATCGATCGCGAGATTAGTCTTGTTGAGAAGGAAGTTGTCGCAGCGGCCGAGGCGATGCCGGAGGATAAGTTCGATTTTTCGCCGGAGAAACTCAACCTCCCCGGCAGTGACTACAAAGGTGTGCGCACATTTGGCGAGCAACTGAAGCATATCGCTGCGTCCAACTATCTCATTTGGTCGCCGATTACGGGCGAGAAACCACCGGACACGGTCAACGACGGCAAAGGCCCGGACAACATGAAAGCCAAGGCCGAGATCATTAAGTTTGTGAAAGATTCCTTCGCATTCGGCCACAAATCGGTCGCGACCCTGAACAGCTCAAATCTGGTCGAACCAATTACCTCGCGTAGTGGCAGGCAGACCACGCGTCTCTTCCAGGCAACGTTTGCTGCAGCTCATTGCTTCGATCACTACGGGCAGATGATCGAGTATCTGCGCATGAACGGTATTGTTCCGCCGGCCAGCCGCGGACAGTAGAGGCAGAACGGACATGACAGATGATGCAAGATGCCCGTCGAATTCGAATTCGCTGAGCCATCGTAAGCGGCTTACGATGCATGAGTTTTGTAGCTGTAGTGGCGGCGGACCCCGCCCTGAGCTGGTGGAGCCAGGTCAGCGGCAAAATGTTCCCGCTCGAACGTGCGGTCACGGGTGATGCAAGCTGGACATCACGCCGCTAAATAGCGCGGCGAATACCGCCGCCACAATCAACCAAAGAACAAAAATGACCGGCAGGAAGCAGCAGACCACAACGAACCCTGCAGCCATCCATTTGAACATGATCTTTAGAACAGACCCGAACGGAATATCGAAATCCACCACCGACACTCGTTGCGATGACAACAAGACCGGCGGCACTGTCGGGGGAACGACTGGGGACTTTAGCAGGCGGCGGCAATTGCGTTCCATATTTTAGCATCGGCAGATAATCATCGATCGTTCTCCAGTCACCGCCGCTGACAGGTTTACATGGCGTGTTTCGATCGATGCGCCCATCGGCGAACATCTGCGCCATCTGCGTTTCGTCGTATGGCGCTTCCTCGCGATTCGAGAGCTTTATCAAATATGCTTTCATGTGCCGCCCGTTGTTGGGGCATGATCAGAAGCGATTTCGAAAAAACCAAGCAAGATTATCTGGCCGGACATCGTCTAAACTACGGACATCTGAATGGCTGCAGCTCCCGAACGATTGCACAATCACTGGCTTGCCTCACCATCATAAGCCGCTTACGATGCATCGTTGAAGATCCTATGACTGAAGCTGAAAAGCGATTACGTGAGTATCTCGCCAAGATTGGCCGCCGGGGTGGTCTCGCCGGCCGACGTGAGCTCACACGTTCGCATGCGAAACAGATGGTCGCGATCCGCGAAGCGAAACGCGCCGCGTTGAAAGCTGGAAGGCCCTGGCCGCCTCGTAATCGCAAAGCACTCAAGGTTTCTTAATATTGCCTCTCAAGTTGCTGTCGTAAGCGGCTTGCAATGGATGAGTTTAATGGCTTTAACGGGTCGTTCCCTAAGTCGGAAAATGGATTCACACTTCGTGTGGTCTTTTGCCAACAAAAGCCGCCGCTGCGGTACTGGAAGACCTGCCGCGCCTACCACGCGCCTCGGGTGCACCTAAAGTCTCTTGTCCCCCGACCATCGATCATAAGCCGCTTACGATGCATAAGTTCCTACGCCTGTAGAGGCAGGCGTGTCGTCTGCGAACATCTCTAGCCGCTGACGATGACTGCGGCCGATATTGATCCAGCCATCGTAAGCCGCTTACGATGCATGAGCAGTTCGCTGTAGTCGTTGGCGACCACTGCGGCCCTTCGATCTGTAGCCGCCGCGACCCTCGGCAATCGTGGCAGGCGTGTCGCCTGCTATTCCCGAGTTTCAACCCGCTCGCGCTCACTGCAGCCGACGATCAACAGCAGTATTGGCGGTGATTTCCACAGCGTCGATTGAAAGGATCGAACCGTTTTCGAGCTCGCGTTGGTGACTACCGAATCATTTACACCTTCGACGTGGAACAGAACAGGATTCATCTGCTCGCCAGCAGGCATCGCGGGGAAATTTACCGATCATAACTCGCTTACGATGCATGAGCTGAGCAGCTGCTTGCCACGCCATAGCTGAAGCGAGGGCGGGTAGAGGCAGGCGTGTCGCCTGCGAAAATCTGTAGCAGCGTCGGTGTGCGACGCTCGACTCGGAAATTTGTAGCCGCTGTCGATAACTGCGGTTTCTATCAACCCTAAAGCGCTCGCAGAACTTTCGCGATGTGCGAAGATTAAACCCTGTATGAAACAGTACGCTAAAATTCTATTTGCGATTTTCACGGCGATGATTTGCACGATTGGATTTGCGGCAGATCAACCTGCTTGCAAGAAGAGCGGCAAGAATTGCCCGATGAACAACGGTGGTGCGTGCAATTGCGGCAAGAACTGCGATTGCTAGTGAGGGTGATTCAGCGCTTGACGCCGTTCCGCCGCGGGGTGGAAAATCTCGCGTAAGTCAACCCAAACACCAATCACACATTGGGGAAAGGCGAAAACATGCCGATTACACGTTCTGCAGCGTTGCCGCTGAATATCATTCGCCAGCGCGCTCGTATTCGAGTGGCGAGTTATGGAGGAACGGCCACCAACCTTTATGTACATGACGCTATCTACCGTGGCGGCGAGGTGCTTCAACCCAAGCGCGCCGACATCGTGGTGCCGCGCGACAGTATCATTGTTTTCGCGGACGACGAGCCTACGAAAAACTGGGGGCACCGCTGCCGGTACCTCTTCCACGATCCGAAGACTGGAGAACTCATTCAGGAATTACCAGCACTGCTTCCGCCGACCTTCGATTTCGGCGCACGATTCGAACTGTTTCACCAGGCTTCCACCGTGTCCGCGGCGTCGCTGTCTCAGTATCCGCTCCTTTACCTTCCGCCGTGGCTTTATCTTGAGAGCGCGTCGAGCTGGTATGCCATCCTCTACTCCGGCGCTTCGATGAACAGACATGTCAATGACATCGAATTTCTCTACCGGATACTGGTGAACCTGTACCGGGTCCCGGCCGCCAATATCACCGTCCTCAGCTTTGACGGAACGCTCGATTACAACGACGCGTCCTGGCAAAAGGTTCCGCCGCCGGTGGGAAATTGGCCGGGCGACAACACCCCGTACCAGATGAAGATCAACGGCTCTGGAACAAAAGAGGAATTGCTGGCGGCCATCGGGGCCATCGGAGAAAAACTGGGTCCCTACGACAACCTGTTTCTGCATACAAACAATCACGGCAACACCGTTAACGGTGTCTCC
>QHOX01000002.1 GCA_003219465.1 Verrucomicrobiota bacterium
ACGCATCCGGTTTGTACGCCTTCGCGGTCATCACTCATGACGGGGACGTGGCCACACACCAATGGCTGCACACGCAACAGCGTGCCGCTCGATCCGCGGTTTCGCGTTTTCCCAGAGCTGATGCAAGACCAGGATTATCGGACCGCTTACATCGGCAAATGGCATCTTGGCGAGGACGGACCTGCCGGGCGCGGATTCCAGCATTGGATTTCTACCGACGACCAAGGCGACTACACAAAGTACCTAATCTCAAAGGGCTTTGGGCCGGACAAATCGAACGGACGATTCTCGGAAGTAGCCAATAGCAATCTGCCGATCGAGTTGTCGCGGCCAAAGTTTCTCGAGAAATATGCGTGCGACTTCATCGAGAAACATCAGGGCGATGCTTTCATTCTGGTGGTTGCCTTCGTGGAACCGCATTCGCCCTACAACGGTCCGCTCAACGATGTGAATCCCATCGACGAGGTAGAGCTTGACCTAACGGCTACGCTTCCGGAGAGGGAAGACATTCCGTTGCGCTACCGGTTGATTCGCGAATGGCAGCAGGCTGAAGCGCTGCTGGACCGGGAGCGGCTGCCGATTCAGTTATTCTTCGGCATCACACCTGAGGAATCCCGCAGCATCAAGCAACGTTACCTCGGCCTGGTCACGTTGGTCGATCAAAGCATCGGCGCGATTCTTGGTTGTTTGGAACGGTGCGGCTTGACGGAAGATACGATCGTGGTGCACACGAGCGACCACGGCGACAGCCTCGGCGCGCATCATCTCTTCGGGAAAGAAACGATGTTCGAAGAAGCCGCGCGTGTTCCGTGGCTGATTCGGTTGCCCGGCCAAACGCGGCCGAAACTGATTCCATTTCCTGTGAGCCACATCGATTTCGTTCCGACGCTGCTCGATCTTCTCGGGCAATCAAATCACGCGCAGTGCGCCGGCAAGAGTCTGCTCCCGTTAGTGCATGACGAAACCGCACCGCCACAGAATGTCTGTCTCGAGTGGGCTCCGAACCGGACGAAAGTGAAAAAGGGCAGCAGGCTCGCTCGGCGGCGCATCATCAAGCGCGCGGTCGAAGAATCCACTCGGACCGTCGTTTCTCCGGACGGCTGGAAGCTCTGCCTGCGCGATAAGGATTCGAATGAATTGTACAACTTAACGGGTGATCCGTTTGAGACGCGCAATCTTTACTCAAACCCGCAACACGCATCAGTGATTTCGCGGCTCACCGGTGAGATTCGTCGCTGGCAGGAATCCACGAACGACAAGCTCAAATTGTGAGTAAGATCGCCCTCTGGCCCGCTGCAGCGCAGATTTCCAAACCCACCGCGGGCGCCGCTTCACGCCCGGCCGATTAGGGGGATCGGCTACACGGCAGGTTTGGGAATCTACTCTGCCAAAAACGGCTTGCGAATGATTGTTGCCAGCTCGCGACGGCCAGTTCGGCCTGTGAGAACCACGGAAAGCCTTCGTGAATCGCGAAACCATTATTTCGCGCACACACAAGAGTGGGCATAGCCAGGTTTAACTGTCCCAAACAGGGGCGCTTTCACGAACGCCCCTGCGCATTGTAGTGCGTTTTCTTTCATTCGTTTTGCCCTTGGCGACTTCTCGTTAGGTGTGTCTTGTGTTCTTCCATGCTCCGTTCGTTTACAAGCCTATCCCGCCCATATACACCGTCGTTGCGCCGGTATCGTCGTTGAAGACTTCCAGACTCTGACGGAGACTGTCGCTCGAGACTCCATCGGTGAAGATGTCGATTTGCGCTCGCACCTCAGCTCGGTCCACTTGGAGAGACTCGCCTGGCGGCGGCTCTCCGCGCTTAAAATCGACCGAAGCGATCTTGCCCAGTGACAGCGTGGTTACGGATTGGGCAAGCGTAACGCCGCTCGCATCCATGAAGCGGCAGCTAACGGTGATACCAATTGCCACGTCCATGTTGACGAGGTTGAGCCGCGCCGTCTGACCGAAGGTCAAACCGACCGGAGCGAAGCTAATGCTGGCAAGGGGAAGGATGTTCTCCTGCATGCCGGACTGAGCTCCAGCCTCGCTGTTCGCATTGACACTCTTGCTGGTAGCCGCGGCGGTAGGTCCGCCATCAGGGCGCGGCGCCGCCTTGATGACTGGCGCGAATGCAAATGCAAGCGCGACCAGTGTGGCTGCCAATACTTTCTTTCGATTTTTCATTTCATTTCCTTTCTTGTTTGGCCTTCCCTGAACTCTCGTCGTTGAGAACTCATTTCCGGCTGTTCACTGAGGTAGTGCGTAAAATTACGGCGCGAGGTTATGACGAGGATTTGGAAAATTTTAGAGAGAGAGAAACGAAGACAGGGGAAGAGCGTTTTCTTCCCAGCCTAAACACAGTTTCTGTGTTGAAGGGCGGCGACTGTCATTGAGGCGGGTGAACGTGAGAGGCGCTCGGCATCGAAGACGTCAAGCGGCAAAAACGATCAGTTCGAGACACGCAATCTTTACTCAGACCCGGAATGCGCCTCGGTGATTTCGCGTCTCGCGGGCGAGATTTACCGTCGGCAGCGAGTTACAAATGACAAGCTGAAATGGTGAGTAATACCGGACGGTTTCGATGGACCAAAGGCGCATTGCAAAGTTGACCAAACGAGAAGGGGCGCCTTTCCAGGCGCCCCTTCGCTTTGTAGTTGCGCTGTCGAAGACTCAAGCTCAAGGCTTAATCCACAGTGTAGCTGAGCTAGGTGCGCCTATTGAATATCCTGCGCCAGATTCCAAGGTTACCACGACGCTGTACGCTTGGCGGAAGGAGGATCCCCTGCGGTCAGGCAATGTTTGGACCAGGATCACTCCATAGCCGGCTTGTCCGATATAAGCCGGGGAGACCGGCGGAACGTAATCAACTCCCGGGATAGCGGTGCCGCTAACAGAGAAGTTTACGAACATGCCACCGAGCACGAGTGCAGGTTTCATGTCCAGAACAAATGAACCAGTTTTTCCACGGGTGATATCTCCCGCGCTATGGATGGTTATATACGGGAGCTTCACATCCTCAGAGCTTGCTGCGTCAGCGGGGCCATTGTTAGGCAGCACGTAGCTGGGACCACCGTCAGGCTGCGGCTTCGCTTGGACTGTTGGCGCGAGCGCAAAGGCGAGCGCAAACAGTATGGCTGGGAATACGCTGTTTCGATTTTTCATGGGGTATTTTTCTTTCTTGTTTTGGCCTTCCGTGATTTCTCATTTGAGAATTCATTTCCGGCCGTTCACTGAGGTAATGCGTAGAATCGAGCGCGAGGTTACGCGGAAGTTCGCTTCGCAAGCTTGAACGGTTAGAACCTTGTCTTCGCCAAAGCCACGGCACGCCGGCGAAGCGTAAAAAGGGTGAGGATGCGGCTGTGCGGACGTTCGCGCAGGAAGTCTACGGATTATGCCCTGTCGCGCATTTTTTTCATAAGAAAAGGGCGTACGAAGATCCGCGATTTCTGTGATTCTCAGGAATAGCCTTGGCTTTTACGGATATGGACTTGGGCGACGCAGGGCATGGTTGGCGCTGACGAATTCGGCGTCAGAATAGCCTTAGGCGCAGGTCATACCTTGGTGTCGCCCTCACCGCCCTGCACAGCGCAAACGCCGACCGAGTTCGCTTCACAAGTTTTCTCTTGCTTTGTTTCGTTGCGTTTCGGCGTGTTCTCGCCATGCCGTCATCGCCGATATAGCGGCGCGCCCAAGCCAAGGAAGCAGTAGCAAAAACGTTATGATTATGGTTGCGCTGTCCTGGTCTTTCATGATTTTGATCTGTGTTTAGTTGTTCACACAGGTAATGCGTAAGGTCCGGCCCGAGGTTACGCGGAAAGTTCGCTGCGCCAGGTTGACGTCAAACGGTTGAAGCGGAAACCGCGGATTACACGGATCTTGCGGATGCGGCATTAAAGACGGGCAGTTCGCCGACGTGTGCGAGAGAAACGCTATCTCCCGAACAGCTCCTCACCGGCTATCCGCGTAATCCGCGGTTTGCCTCATTTCGCTGCGTGGTTAACGCGGCGCATCAGATCGACGAAGCGCGGATCGGGATTCGTGGCCTGCGCTTTCCCTCGCGGCTCCGGGCGCAAGGGACGCGACGATTTGTTCAAAGCGCGGGTCGCCGCGCAGCGGGTCCCACCACGGCAGCAGTTTCAATTGACCATAGCTAACGGTGCTTGGAGGACGGACGGCAATCGCCAGCTGTTGGCAGGCCAGATCTTTGTTGCCAGCCCAGGCAGCTATCACCGCAAAATAATGAATCATGAGCGGACCGCTGATTGCTTCTTTTTCTACAGGTGTAAGCTCGAGCGCGCGCCGGCCTTCACGCAGCGCGTCGTCTTTCCTCCCAAGTGCGGCGTCAATCAAACCAAGCACACACAATGCCGGGCCGTATTCAGGTTGCGCCTGCACGATCTTCTCCTGCTCTGCGCGTGCCGTCGCGAAAGCCGATCGTGCTTTGTCATCATCGTGCGCCAGGCGAGCGAGAACGCCTTCTAACAGCGACCGGTTCAAGTGCACACTGTAGTCGGTTAGAGGTGTGTCGCCGAATGCGTCCAATGCATTCTTTGCAGCCGCGAGGTCGCGCTCGGCCAACGCGCAGCTCAGCCAATCACTAGCCACGTCCGGCAGCGCGTTGGCATTGGTTGCTCGGATGGAATCGATTGTCTGGTGCAGCGGCTCGGTATTGGCTTTCCAATGAAATTGGACGGCCGCGAGAGCGACTTTTGTATTGGCATCGTCTGCTTCCACGGCCAACGCGCGCTCCAAGACAGATGTTTCGTCGGGGTAACGGTGGAGCATCCCGTAACTGAGCGCGATCTGCTGAAGGATGAAAAAATTGCGCGGGTCGAGTTCAATCGCCCGCTCGAGAGTGCCCGTAGATTCTTCCCAACGCCCCCGGCGCCGCTCGATGTAACCCTTTAGCTCGAAGATCCGCGGATGGTTTGGCAGACTCCGACGCGCAAGTTGCAGTTCGGCGAGAGCGTCATCGTAGTCGAGATATCCTTGATAAAGATTTTCTGCGAGCGCAAGATGCACTTCACCGGCATCGGGGCGAAGGTGAGATGCCGCTTCGATAGCTGCTTGCGCCAACGCCAGTCGTGCTGGAGTATGGTCGAGCCCAAGGAAGTAAAGCCGGTCATGCGTAAACGCGAGTCGGCAACACGCCTGTAAAAACGACGGGTCGCGTGCGACAGCCTCGCCCAACAGATCGACCGCCTGAAGCAATTTTACTTTTGCGGTACTGCTGAAACTGCTTAGAAGAAGATTTTCAGCGCGAGTATAAAGATCGAAGGCGGTAAGATCGATCGTCGACGGTCGCTCAATCGCCAGCTTCTCGGCGGTCGAAATTTCGATCTGCAGCTGCCTTGCGACTTTTTGCGCGATGTCACTTTGCACGGAAAACAGGTCATTTAAATCCCGATCGTATTGCTCCGCCCAGTCAACCGTACCGGTGCGCGTATCGACCAGTTGCGCATTTACGCGCAGACGATTGCCGGCGCGTTGAACAGTTCCCTCTAATACATGCGCAACACCGAGTTCCTGGCCAATTTTGCGCAAATTACGGGCGGCTCCGGCCTTGTATTGCATCGCTGACGTCCGACCAATCACCTTCAAATCAGCAATGCGGGACAGGCGGGTTAGAATTTCCTCCTGCACGCCGTCGGCGAAAAAGGCGTTCTCTGCCTGCTTGCTCAGGTTGCTGAAGGGAAGCACCGCGATGCTCTTTGCGGCGGGACGGCTGATTAGTTCGCTTTTCCAGATATTCCAGCCAATGGCCGCTGCCAAAGCAACCAAGGATGCCACCAACGCGGCAATAGCCGGATTCCGTTGCACCCATTTGTGTGCGTGTGTGAAAACTCCACTTCGCTTGGCCCGAATTGGCTCGTGCTTCAGCCAGTGTTCAAGGTCTTCTGCGAGCGCGAGAGCCGAAGGGTAACGGCGCTTTGGATCCTTCTCGAGGCACTTCAGGCAAATCGTGGAAAGCTCGCGATCTATTTTCGAGTTCAGGAGACGCGGTTCTCGCGGGTCGGTCTCGACGAGTAATCGGATTGTTTCGTACGTCGTTTCTGCAGCAAATGGTGGATGATTGGTAAGCAACTGGTAAAGCACTGCGCCCACTCCGTACACGTCTGTTGTTCTGGTAAGCTGGGTTTGACCGACGGCCTGCTCTGGTGCCATGTAACTCGGCGTGCCCATTATTTGTTCCGTGTGCGTGACGGTGCTCTCCGCTTCGACTAATCTCGCGAGGCCGAAATCGGTCAGATGCGGTTCGCCGTTCGTGTCGAGCAAAATGTTTCCCGGCTTAATGTCGCGATGGAGGATTCCGTGTTCGTGTGCGTAATGAACCGTGCGCGCTACTTTGGCGATTACTTCCGCCGCCTGTCGCATCGACATTGGCGCACGGCTAATCACTTCATCAAGCTGGCCGCCTTCGACGAACTTCATGCTGAAGTAGCAGGAGCCGTCACGCTCGCCCACTTCGTAGATGGGAACGATGCGAGGGTTATCAAGACTTGCGGCGGCTGCCGCTTCCCGACGAAAGCGCTTCACGTCCGCTCTGCTGGCCCACTGACCAACCCTAAGAATTTTTAACGCGACTGTGCGATTGAGACTCTTCTGTCGAGCGAGGTAAACTATGCCCTGGCCGCCACGCCCAATTTCGTGCAGCAACTCATAATCGCCGAATTCTCCCGCCAGCGCCGCTACGCGATCAGTGCTTGCGCCTTGCTGGCTTTCGGTCTCACCGGGCGTTTCATTGTTTACATTCAAAACCGAATCAAGCCCACCCTCAAGAAGGCAACCCGGGCAGGCTCCTTCCGGAGCGTCGGCTGGGATTTCCAGCCCGCACGTTGGGCAAGTTCTGAGTGCGCGGATCATTTGTCGGAGAGTCGCTCTCCCGCTCCCCTTGTTTACTGCGTAAAAGTCCTCCCGAGGTTACGCCCGCACAACCAAGATCAGATGGCGCAACTCGTCTTCGATATCGCTGGGTGTGGCGACGGTGTGGGCGATCTCCTCTCGCAACAATGTCTGGTAACGCTGGCGGAATCGGTAAAACGCTTGTTTTACCGCGTTCTCGGTCATGTCGAATTCGCTCGCGATCTGGGCTTGCGATTGCCGGTCTGGTTCGTCCATGAGCATTTTCTTCATCTGATCGAAGAACCGCACATTGCCAGCGCTGCGATACTCTTCCCGCAATCGCGCCATCACTTGCTCCAGCACCGTGAAGGCCCAGCGGCGTTCATAGATTTGATCAGCTGTGAGTCTATCGCAGTATTCTGGATCGATTCGTTCGCCCTCGCGAATACCGTCGAACGGGATTAAGCGCTGTCCTTTGCCCCGCTTAAGCGCCATCGCGTGGCGTGACTCGTCAGTCAAAAAATGTTTCACCGACGTAAGCAGGTACGAACGAAGGCGTCCCTTTTCCTTGCGCACGGTGTTTAGGTCCTTGCGCTCAAGTAATAAAGCGAAGAACCCCTGAGTGAGATCCTCGGCGTCTTCGGCGCCGACGCCCTGCCGCCGCACAAAGCCATAAATAGGGCGCCAATATGTACGGCAAAGCTTTTCGAGCGCCTCTTGTGCCGCCGGCGATTCGCCCTGTGCCTCCAGGACGACGCTCCAATGCGTGGTAGCAAAGACTCCCGGGGCATGGGCGATTTCGCCAATCCCGCTCAACGGCGTCGCATGCTGCTCGGCAGGGGGCACCTCTCAATGCAACCAAAAAAGTGCGAGCAAAGCAAGCTTGGATTGAGACAGCGGCAGTATCGACCGACCTACTGCTAAAATCGATACCCGTGCAGTTTGATCTCGTTAACGAATGCTTTCCCTATGAGGAGCCCTTGTTCGTCACTGAAAACTTCTCGATACGGTCGGCGGTCGGTGCGGTAGTCGAATTTCGCTGCGATACCAAGCGTTCCTTCAAATGGAATCTCAAGGTGCGCGAACACTTCGCTGAGTTCTGCAAGGAGGTTCTCGTAGCGCACAACGCGATCAACGATGAGTTTTTTCCCGGAACGATCGGTGTATCGAAAGTAGTTAATGGGAAATCGCCCGCGAGCGAGATACTCGTCGAGTGACAGCGAACCGCCTGCGCGCGCGTTGTGCATGTGGTAGTGAGACAGAACTTTGTCCCATGGATTTCGCTCCACGCAAAATTTGAAGTAACCGCTCCAGACATTGGCGGGAACACGATTCTTCACCTCGCGTGCCGGCATGTGGTTGTAAAATTTCGTGTGACGCATCAGTGTGTGGCGCAACGTTGAGAAAAACCTGCTAGGCTGTTCGAGGATTTCGGGAATCGGATTGATGAAGCCTTCGTAATTGCGCGGTTGATGTCCTTCGACCGGCGGCACAATCGGGGTCACGATGTCCTGCGGGCCACAATGCTTGGACAGAAAGACTTCGATGCTCGTACCAGCGGTTTTCGCCGTTTTGATGAAGATGAACTTGTATTTATAGGATAGGATCATCGACGAATGGCAGAGCGCAGGTTCCCCTGCGCGCCGGCAACTTGCCAACACGAAAGGTTTTCGGCAAGCTCCCGAAAGCAACCGGCTGGAGCCTCTGCCTCCCCAGATTCGCGCACTCGAATGATGCACGTAAATTCGGCTACGCGCCGATGATTTCTTTTCAGAAACGTTTCCTGTTCGTTCACATTCCCAAGACGGCGGGTAATTCGATTCAAACCGTCTTGCGCGATTATTCGGAGGACCAACTTGTTGCTTTACGTAAGGAGCAGGACGGGATCGAGCGTTTCGGATTGCGCAATCCAAAATATAAGATCAGGAAACATTCTACGCTCAGCGAGTATCGCGACGCACTCGGCGAGCAGTTTCGAAGTCTGTACAAGTTCACGTGTGTGCGAAATCCGTGGGATCGGATGGTGTCTTATTACTTCACGTCGACGCAGAATCCGGAAACTTGGAGCAGGAAAGAATTCCGCGGGACAATTTTGAAAGCTGTATCGGCCGCGGACTATTTGCGACTGGACAACGGCGAAGAGGACCCGTTCGCCAATGTCGACTACATCATGCGCTTCGAAAATCTCACCAACGATTTCCAGACCATCTGCAGCAGGTTGGACATTTCGCCACCAAGGCTGCCGCAATACAACCGCTCGAACCGCGGTCATTATTCAAGATATTACGATGAGGAGCTTCGCGAATTGGTGCGTGCCCGGTTCGCTGCGGAGATCGAGCGGTTCGGTTACATGTTCGAAGAACAATAACTTGTACTATGCTAGCCGGGGCCGGAACGCCGGGTGAGCTTTGATGCCGCTTTGGTGTCGCGCACTTCCCAGCCGAGTGCAGCGATCCGCTCGCGCAGTTCGTCGCTGCGTTTCCAATTCTTTTCACGCCGTGCGTTCTCGCGTTGTTGTGCGAGCTGTGCCACTTCGTGCGGAATAGCGGCGTCAGTCTCAGCTTCGACATCCAGAACAGTGTCGATCCGTTTCCACCAGTCCAGCCATGCGCTTGCCGACGCCGCGTCCAATTCGTTTTGATCCATCGCCCGATTCGTTTCACGGATCGATTCGAACAGAAATCCGAGCGCAGCAGAGATGTTGAGATCGTCATCCAACGCGTCTTCAAAAGTAGTTTTTTCGGTTGAATGTTCAGCGTTGGACGTTGAGCGTTGGACGTTTTCCTTCGCGACTTCCCGCAGCCGCGCCAGCCACTCATCGATTCGGGCTAGGGATTCGCGAGCCTCGTTCATGCCTTCCCAAGTAAAATTCAGTGACACGCGATAGTGCACGCGCAGTAGCGCGTAACGGAGCTCACGCCCGGTGTAACCTTTGGCAAGGACATCCGGCACCGTGTAAAAATTACCTAACGACTTGGCCATCTTTTGGCCGTCCACTAGCAGATGCGCGCAGTGCAGCCAGTAGCGCACGAATTTCTCTCCCGTCACACCTTCGCTCTGCGCGATCTCCGCTTCGTGATGCGGAAAGATGTTGTCAACACCGCCGCAGTGGATGTCGATCTGATCGCCTAACAGCGCCGTGGACATCGCGCTGCACTCGATGTGCCAGCCGGGACGGCCTGGTCCGCATGGCGAATCCCATTTCACGGCTCCATCTTCTTCGTCCCACGCTTTCCACAACGCGAAATCGCCGATGTGTTCCTTGTCGTATTCGTCATGCTTCACGCGGCCTGTCGATTGCAACTGCGTCAGATCGAAGTGCGCGAGCTTTCCATAGTCCGGAAATCTGTTGATGCGAAAGTAAACTGACTTGTCGTCGGCCTGGTAAGCGAGCCCTTTTGAAATCAGCACACTGATCATCTCGATCATTCTGTTGATGTAACGCTGGTCGGTCGCTGCCGGATATTCGTCCGCGCCTTTGATACGCAATGTATGGGCGTCTTCGAAGAAGGCCTCTTTAAATTGTTCTGTGAACTTTTGCAGCGGAGTGCCGGCTTCGCGTGCGCCGCGGATGGTCTTGTCCTCGACATCGGTGATATTCATCACACGATGCACCTTGTAGCCGCGCAGTTCCAAGTGCCGTTGAAGCAAATCTTCGAAGACGTAGGCGCGGAAATTTCCAATATGCGCCCGGCTGTAAACGGTTGGCCCGCACGTGTACATTCTGACTGGACGCGCTCCCGGATCGCGTGGCTCGAATTCCTCAATCTCGCGCGAGTAGGTGTTAAAGAAACGAATTGCCATGGTTAGTCCGTCATCCCGAGCAAAGTCGAGGGGTCCAGTTGCGGAAGCTTAGAGGCAAGTTCCACAGGATTCCTCGACTCTGCTTCGCTCCGCTCGGAATGACATAAAGGTTACTCCGTTTCCACCGTCGCGATCGCGATTGCGGCGATGCCTTCGCCTTGCCCGATCGGTCCGAGCTTTTCGTTCGTCGTCGCTTTCACGCTCACGTCGGATTCGCTCACACCGATTGCTGTCGCAATTTCTTGTCGCATCGCGGGACTGTACGGCGCGATTTTGGGCGCCTCAGCGATGACTGTTGCGTCAACATTAATCACCCGGGCTTTTTTCTCTGCGAGCAAATTGCCGACGCGCCTCAAAATCTCCATGCTACTGATGCCGCGAATCGATTCATCGGTGTTTGGAAAATGCTGGCCAATGTCGCCGGCACCGATCGCGCCGAGTAACGCGTCAGCGATTGCGTGCGAGAGAACGTCGGCGTCGGAGTGTCCCTCCAGTCCGCGCACGTGCGCAATCTCGACGCCGCCCAAAATCAGTTTTAGGCCCTCGGCAAAACGATGGATGTCGTAACCGATTCCAGAGCGGATCATGGGAGAAATGCCGAATGACGAATGACGAACGCCGAATGAATGCCGAAATCCGAATGACGAGAATAGCTTCTCGGCTTCTCGTTTGTCATTTGAGTATTCGTGCTTCTCTCGTCGTTCGTCATTCGAGCTTCGTCATTCATTACAATTTGAGATCGATCAGACCGTTTGACGCGACGATGCTGTATTTGTCTTTCATCTTCTCGCGTGGGCGAAGATCGACAGTTCCACCGGCGTTTTCAACCAGTAGCCAACCCGCGGCGATATCCCACAAGCTGATTCCCGTTTCTATGTACGCGTCGAATCGTCCGCACGCCACGTACGCCATATCGAGCGCCGCGCTGCCGAGCACGCGGCATTTGCGCACGCGATGAATCATTTGCTGAAGCAGCGGGAAATTCGTGTTGATCGTCTCTCCGGTTTTGGCAAGGCCGATCGAGATAACGGCTTCGGCGAGCTTTGCGCGATCGCTCACATGAATCGGAGCGCCATTCAATCTCGAGACCTCGCCTCGTTGTCCTGTCCAGATCTCGCCACGAATGGGATCGTAAATCACGCCGACGACGATCTCCTCGTGCAGGCGCAGCGCAATGGAAATGCAAAAATGTGGAATGCCGTAGAAATAATTCACCGTTCCATCCAGTGGATCGACGATCCATTGATGCTCGCTGGACTGATCTCCCACGAGCCCTTCTTCGCCGTAAAGCGCATGCGCGGGAAATTCTTTGAGAAGTAATTTGCCAATCAACTCTTGCGCCTGAACATCGATCTCCAGTTTGATGTCGTGCGCCGCGATCGCCTTGACGCGCTGCCGCCGCTCAAAATTTTCGCGTAATAATTTACCGGCAGCGCGCGCGGCGTTCTCCGCTGCATCGAGGTAATTCTTCATCGGGAAGCAGTACGTCGCACAAAGAATACAAAGTACACCATGGAAATCGTCCAGTTGTCATGTCGAGCGAAGTCGAGACATCTCTTGAAGCAAAATTAGAGATTCCTCGACTGCGCTCGGAATGACAGAGAAGAAAAGAAACCGGGAGGAAAATAAATTCTCCTCCCGGGTTGAAGTTAGGTGTTGTGACCCCGAAGAAATTCGGAGCCGTTAATACAGCGTGGGGCCTAGTGCCTCTTTTTCTTCGCTTTTTTCTTTGCTGCTTTTTTCTTTGCCATCGACTAATTCCCCCCTTTCAATCCGCAACGCGCGGAGCATTGTGAAGAGTTGGGAATGACTTCACTTATGTGCGTTCAGTAATCATGACATTTTTTTTGTCAAACATTTTTGTTGCGAATTTTCAAAAATTTTCACCAGCTCGCGCGCGAGAATTTGTTTTGGCGTGCGCGAAATTTTCTTGGTTTCACCATCACGAAACAGAATCAAGCACTCATTTTCGTCGGTCTCCATTCCGATGCGCGCGTCGTTCGCGACAATAATATCGCAATCCTTTTCGCGCAGTTTTTTCGTGGCATTTGTTTCGAGGTGATCCGTTTCCGCTGCGAAGCCGACGACAAGAAATTTCCGATTATGCCGCCGGCCTAGCGAATCGAGAATGTCGCGCGTGGGAATTAATTCGAGCGAAACTTGAGCGGCGCTTTTCTTGATTTTTACCGGCGAGACTTGCGCCGGCTTGTAATCCGCCACAGCGGCACAGAGTACGCAAACGTCAGATTCGTCCGCGTGTCGGTGTACCGCTTCGAACATTTCGTCACTGGTAGAAACAGAAATGAATTTGGTATTGCGCGGCGGCTCGAGGTTCACCGGACCGGAAACTAAAATCACGTCATGCCCGACATCCAACGCTGCTTCTGCGATGGCATAGCCCATTTTTCCCGACGAACGATTGGAGATGTAACGGACTGGATCAATCGGTTCCCGTGTTGGACCGGCCGTGATGAGAAATGTCACGCGATGAGTTTGTCGTGCCGGGTAAGAAGAAATTCCGCGCGGAACGCGATCTCGTCCACTTTCCACAAACGGCCGAGTCCTTCGTATCCGCACGCGAGCATTCCTTCTTCCGGCCCGATGAATTCTACGCCGTGCGCTTTGAGTTTTTGAACGTTCTCCTGCGTGGCGGGATGCCCCCACATTTTTCCGTTCATCGCCGGCGCCATCAGAATCGGCGCGCGTGTGGTGAGCGCGATGGCCGCAAGCGGATGACCCGCCAGACCATGCGCGAGCTCAGCGATTATGTGCGCAGTTGCGGGCGCGATCAGCAGCAGGTTCGCTCGGTCCGCAAGCTCAATGTGGCCCGGTCGCCAGCTTTCTTTTTCGTCGAAGAAGCTCGTCATCACAGGATTTTTCGAGAGCGTTTGCAACGTCAGTGGCGCAATGAATTCCGTCGCATCGTGTGTCATTACTGCGAAAACTTCGTGGCCTTGTTTGACCAGCAGACTTGCAAGCTCTGCAGATTTGTACGCGGCGATCGATCCCGTGACGCCGAGCACGACCGATTTCCTGCCAGCGGGAATGTCCACGACTTTTCGTGAACTGATTTTCTCCAACTTACGTCTGGAACTTTTATCCATCGCAACCATATCGATCAATTTGGCGTCAGCCGCCTGCTCAAGAACGCTTCAGCAGACATAATATCGCGGACTTTTGCGAGATCTTCTTCGATCGAACCGCTGACGATAGTGTAACGGTAATCGCGCCATAATTCCATTTCTCGCCTGGCAGTGGCGAGACGCGATTCGATCTGCTGCGCCGTTTCCGTTCCGCGTTTCGCCAATCGTCTGCGCAACTCTTCAACATCAGGAGGCATGATGAAGATGTCCGCCAACGCCTGCCGAACAATCGCATCGTCACAATTTCGGATGGTTGCGGCTCCTTGCGTATCGATGTCGATCAGAACGTCGACGCCTTTTTGCAAATTCGTCAGCACCGATTTGCGTAATGTGCCGTAAAGATCTTCGTGTACCTTCGCGTGCTCCAAAAAATCGCCAGCATCGATTCGTGCGTGAAAATCTGCCGCGGAAAGAAATCGGTAATGTTCGCCGTTAATTTCCCCGGCCCGCGGCGCTCGCGTCGTGCAGGAGACGGAATAAAAGAGATTTCCGGTTTTTCTCAGGGCTTGAACGACAGTGGTCTTTCCCGCACCCGATGGAGCGGAAATGACGAAGAGAATTCCGTGCCGGCTGAATCGGTTACTCAAGATTTTGAACTTGCTCGCGGATCTTCTCCAGTTCGGCCTTGCAGCCGATGACGCGTTGGGCGATTGCAGCGTCATTCGCTTTCGCTCCGAGCGTGTTGAGTTCGCGAAAAATCTCCTGCGTGATGAATTCCAGTGTACGCCCAACGGGCTCTTTGCTCCGCAAATGATGGGCAAATTGAGCAAGATGACTCTCGAGTCGCGTCAGCTCTTCCGATACATCGGCGCGATCGGCAAAGAAAGTAATCTCTTTCAAGACGCGCTCGTCATCGCCAGCCAGCGGCAGCCCAGCTTTTTGTATCCGATCAAGCAGCGCCGCGCGATACCGTTTCACCACATCGGGATGCAGTGCCCGGACTTCCTTGAGTTTTTTTCGAATTGCTTTGAGACGGTGAATCAAATCCTTAGCCAGATGTTTGCCCTCGCGTTCCCGCATTTTTATCAGATCCGCGAGCGCGGCGCGCAGAGCGCGTTCGACTGCCGGCCATGTATCTTCGGGATTCAGGGCTTCTTCCGGAAACCGCATCACGCCGGGCGCTTGCAGGATGGTGGCGATGGTGATCTCGCCGGGCGCGTTCAATTCCTTTTGCAACGCGCGCATCGCTTCGTGATACGAGCGAGCGAGTTCCGTATTGAGCGCGAGCTTCCGCGCGCCATTCGAGCCGCTGTGAAGACTGACCGTTGCGTTCGTGCGACCGCGCGAAATATTTTCGTTGATTGTCTGGCGAATGCGAGGCTCGAGCTCAACGAGATCGCGCGGCAAATTGACCACGACATCGCTCTGTTTCCGGTTCACGGAATTTAGCTCGACAGTAAATTTTGTTCCGTCGTGATCGGTCTCGCCACGACCGTATCCAGTCATGCTTCGCATACGTCGAAAGCTTATCGCAGAGAAATATTCAACGTTCAACGAGCGTTTGGATCAAGCTTTGTGCTGCGCGCCGGTGGGGTAAAGGCATTGCGACCTCCTCGATCGATCCAAACCAACGCTGTCCGGGAGCGATTCGCTTTGGCGCAGCGCGACGATACACGGAAAGCGTGACTCGATGATGGGTGAATGGAAACACGGACTCATAAACTGGCTGTCCCTGAAAACGCGACTGTTTTGAGCAGTCAACATCAAGCGGCGGCAAGATCCACATTTCGCGCCATCGGTGGCGAGATTGCTCGAGCAGAATCCGGCCGCGCCTAACAATCAATGCGTGCATTTCGATCAATTGCTTCGTTTCGCGTCTGGAATTTCTTACGGGGAGTGCAGCCGGATTTTTTGCGCGGCAAAGCGCTTTGACGGGGCACACATCGCATTTCGGCTTCCGGGCTACGCAAATAAGCGCGCCAAGATCGAGAAGTGCGGAGTTGAAAGTCGCGGCATCGGATTTTGAGAGAAGACGCGCTGCATGTTGCCAAAGCATTCGCCGGCCCGGGTGGGAATCGATCGATTTGCGCAAATTGAAAAGCCGCGCCAAAACGCGACCTGTGTTTGCCTCGATGATCGGAACTGATTGATCAAAGGCAAAGCTGGCCACTGCGTGTGCGGTGTATTTCCCGATCCCGGGAAGTTGTCGCATTTGCTCGATGCCACGCGGGAAGTCTCCGGCATGTCGATCCATAACCGTTTTTGCCGCGGCGTGGAGATTTCGCGCGCGAGCGTAATAGCCGAGGCCTTGCCACGCGCGAAGCACCTCATTTTCCGAAGCGCGCGCCAGGGAGGCGAAATCGGGAAACGTGCGCAGCCACTTGTGATAATACGGGATGACGGTGGCGACCTGCGTTTGCTGGAGCATGAACTCGGAAACGAGGATTGCGTATGCGTCCTTCGTCCGGCGCCAGGGGAGATCCCGTCCATGCCGACGATACCAACTCAACAGGCGACGACGAAATTTGGCCGATTGGAAAGCCACAGATGCACACAGACTAACACGGATTTTCGAGCTGGATTGCTGAACTCGTTCTGATCTGTGTTTCATCTGTGTTAATCTTGTGGCGTCAATGAATTCATACACACACGCGCTGACGCAACAGCAAGTGAGAAAGCTTCGCGCTTTGCTCGAGAAGTCTGGGTTCGAGTTCGCGCCGAAAGAGTGGACAATTTTTTTTGCGCAGAAGAACAAGCTAAGCGTGGCGGTCTATGAAAAAGGACCCAAGGTGCTGGTGCAGGGCCGGGGCGTCGAGGAGTTCGTGCAATTCGAATTGGAGCCTAAAGTTCTGGGCGAAGCGAAGCTCGGCTACGAAGAAGTGCACTCGCCCGAAATGTTCGAGCCGCATTTCGGTGTGGACGAGAGCGGGAAAGGCGATTTCTTCGGGCCTTTGGTAATATCTGGGGTTTACGTTGATCGCGGTATCGGGCGCAAGCTTCTCGACGGCGGCGTCGTGGACAGCAAGCGAATCAGCTCCGATGCGCGGATTCGCGTGCTGGCGGACACGATTCGGAAAACTTCACAAGGTCTGGTGGAAACAGTTCTGATCGGCCCGGCCAAGTATAACGAGCTGTACGAGAAGTTTGGCAATTTGAACCGGCTTCTCGGATGGGGGCACGCACGGGTGATCGAGAATTTGCTGGCGCGAAAGCCGGGCTGCCCGCGGTCCTTATCGGACCAGTTCGCCGACGCTCGTGTAATCAAGGAGTCCTTGATGAGGCATGGGCGCAACATTGTCCTTGAGCAACGGCCGCGAGCGGAATCCGACATCGCAGTGGCGGCGGCATCGATCATCGCGCGCGAGGGCTTCATCAATTGGCTCGAACGCAAAGGCAAAGAACTCGGTATGCGATTGGAACGCGGCGTATCTCCCGGGGTGAAAGAGACTGCAAAAAAGCTAGTCGAACTGAAGGGGCCGCAGGCACTGCGCGAAGTGGCGAAAATCCATTTCCGCACCGCGCATGAGATTGCTCCGGAGCATTACGCCGCGCCGCCAGCTCGCGAAAATTGGCGGAAAATGAGCAAGCCGACCGGTGCCGAATCGAGTACATGAGTTTTCAACTCCCACGCCTCCTCGCCCAGAAGATTCAACGCGCAGCAACGCGAGCACGGGGCTCCGAACTCAAACTACAGGGCGGAGTCGATGGATATCTTCGCGAATACTTGAAAGCGTTTGGAATCGACTATGACCCGGAGGTCAACAAGCACTTACAAATTTCGGATTATTCGACTCGTGGAAGGCCCGATAGCTTGTTCGGACATGTAATCCTTGATTACAAAGCGCCCGGTGTTTTGAAAACGACAGCCGGTCTGAGAAAAGCAAAGGAACAGGTCGTAGACGACTATTTGAATCCGGCCTGCAGCCGCAGCGGAACGTTTGATCCCGAAGAGGCAGAGAAGTGGGCTGGAGTTTTGAGCGAAGGAAAAGAATTGCACCGTTGAAATGAAGAAAAAGGGCGCTGGCGATATTTGGACTTGGACTGCAATTTGCGCGGACACGAAATTGATTCCCTGCTGGTTCGTCGGCAATCGCGATGCGGGATGCGCGTATCACTTCATGCACGATCTAGCAGATCGCTTGGCGCATCGCGTTCAACTCACAACGGACGGACACCGCGCCTATCTGAGCGCGGTCGAAGATGCGTTCGGAGCAAATATTGATTACGCGATGCTGCAAAAGATTTACGGCAGCGTCAGCGAGTCTCCAGAGACGCGCTACAGCCCTGCAATCTGCATGGGCCCTCGCAAGGCGGTAATCAGTGGCAACCCAGATCATAGCCACGTCTCGACTAGCTATGCGGAGCGCCAGAATCTCACGATGCGTATGTCGATGCGCCGGTTCACTCGACTGACAAACGGATTTTCGAAAAAGTTAGAGAATCACGAGCACGCTTTGGCATTGTCCTTCATGTACTACAATTTTTGCCGGATTCACCAGACCTTGCGAGTGACGCCAGCAATGGAAGCGGGCGTTGCCGATCATGTTTGGTCGATTGAAGAAATCCTCGCGCTTTTGCGGGAATAGCCGATAATGCCTGACGGACGCCCTCGCCAAACACATCCGAGAACGACTTGAATTAAGGACGTCTTGCACCGTTTTTGAAAACAGTTTGGCGCGAGTGTGGCCGATAGCACCGCTAGTAGATCCCAAACGCACAGAGCGGATTCACGCTTTCGCGGCGTTAAATGGCTGGGCCGTTATCATCAACGACACTGGTACCCGCGCTGTCTTCAAAAAGTTGGCGGCAAACTGACCCACTACCTGCCGGATCACAAGCTTTACATGCTATCGCTTGATGATGAAAACGAGGCGCATTACGTCTGTGCTGTTCTCAATTCGCGACAGGTGCGTCGCATTCTGGGCGGTTTTTTAGTTGGAAAGCAGATCGGTACGACAATTTTTCGGTATACCGGGATTAAGTCGTATGACGCAACCGATCGCCGGCACCGCGAGTTGGCGACAATTTCGAGACGAGCACATCGATCACCGGCGAACACGAGAAACTCGGATGATCTCGTCGCAGAGGAGCAAAGTCGTTTAGATGAGTTAGTGCTTGCCGTGCAGGGTGATTAGATCCCGAGTATCGGATCAGCAACCCCACGCCTCTTGCTCCTCTGGTCGAACACCTTACCCCTTTTAAAAATTGCTTTTTTGTGCTTGAATTAGCCACCGGCAGAGTCACAAGGAACGATTACTAAAATAGATATGGCGAAATTAACTAAGCGCGACATTGTGGTGTCGATCAGCAATCAGACCGGGATGGTTCAGCATCAGGTCTTCGATGTGGTGCAAAAGACCCTCGATAAAATCACCGACAGCCTGGCGAACAATATTCCGGTTGAGTTGAGAAACTTCGGCGTGTTTCTACCGCGCCTTACACGACCGCGGATCGGACGAAACCCTAATCAACCGGGCAGCAGTTTCGTCATTCCGCCGCGTGCAACGGTGAAGTTCAAGGCGGGTAAAATCATGCGTCAACGCGTGGAGAAGCTCTCTCGCCAATTAAAAGAAGCAGAAGAGCGAAAGATTAAAACCGAAGTCGGCGCATAGGCTGGCAAATAAACCAAATCTAGTGTGGACGGTTGCTGTCTGCCCGTAGGTTGGCAGCTAGCATTGACTGGGTCCGATTTAGGAGAGCAAGCTCTGGATCGTTTTCTCCAGACGCTCAAGATTGATTGGCTTCGTGAGATGTTCAGCGAAACCTGCCTCTCTGGCTTGGGTCACATCCTGTTCGCTGCCGAAACCGCTGAGTGCAATTCCGGGCAAACGTTTGTTGAGACGCACTTCGCGCATTAGTTCGTAGCCGCTCCGATCGGGTAATCCGATGTCGCTGATAAGCAAATCGAATTCCTGTGTGCGGACTTTCTCGACCGCCTGCTCAGCCGAATGGGCAATTGTAATTTCGTAGCCGCGACGTTCCAGCATTCTTTTCATGCTGAGACAGGTATCGTAATGATCGTCTACCAGCAGGACACGACGGTGGCGTGGCACACCGGCGTCCGGTTTCCAATCTTTCGGTTGAGCTTTCCCGTCACCGTCGCGGTCGATCGGGCTTTCCACCGTGTTTAGTTCGACTGCAAAAGTGGCCCCCTGATTCTTTCCGGGACTTTCGACACGAATGTGTCCGCCATGCGCGTCGATCAACGTCTTTGAAATCGTCAGACCAAGCCCCAGCCCTCCGAACCGGCGGGTGATATCAGTCTGTCCCTGTTCGAATGCGTTAAAAATTTTGTCGATTGTTTCGGACTCAATGCCGATCCCGGTGTCGCTAACGCGGACCTCGATCTTGTCCGGTGCGGGATTAAGAGTTTCGATGCTGATGCGGCCTTTTTCCGAGGTGAATTTGACGCTGTTCTTGATCAGATTCCAAAAAACTTGCTGCAACCGCGCAGGATCGCCCTCCACGTAGGTGTGAACCGCGCGAAGTCCGAAGGTCACTTCGAGGTTCTTCGCCTCGATTTCCGTGCGGCATATCTCGTAAGCGCGCCGGAGAATTTCGTGAATGGAAATAGGTTCGAAGCTTAATTGGAGTTTGCCTTTCGAGATGCGCGTGATGTCGAGCAAGTCATCGATCAGGCGTGCTTCCAATTCGACATTTCGGCGGACCACCTCAAGCGCTTCCCTGACGGGCTTGGAATCCGGCACTTCGGCTTCGAGTTCTCCCACCATGGCGATCACGGGCGTGAGCGGACTGCGCAACTCGTGAGATAGTTGTGCCAGGAACTGGTCCTTTGCGGCGTTTGCGGCAATCAACTCCTGGCGCAGCGTGACATCGCGCGTCTTGTCTTCCACCAGATAAAGCACGCCTTGGACTGTTTCCTTCGCCCCTTGCAGTCTGAGCAGATTGATGTCGAAGAAATGCGTTACGCCTGAATTATCTTTCAATGGCTGCTCGATCAGTTGAAACGGTGTTCCAAAGTTAAGCACTCGCTCAACTGCCCCTGGAGGCGCAATCTTTACATCATCGCAGGTGATTTCGGTAATCTCGCGACCCGCGGGCACGTCTCCGAAGCGTTCAGCCATCCGGGCAAATGCGTCGTTGGAATGAAGAAATCGCCGGGAAACTGGATCGACTAGCGCGATACCGCCGGGCATGTTCGCCAGCATTTTCTCGTTGAAGATAACTTCACGCTCGAGTTGCTGCTTTGATTCCAGTTGCCGTTGGTAGAACCGGCTGCCCAGCCAGGCGAACACTGCCGTCAGAACAACCAACCAGGCTGCCAAAACCGTCATTCGCCCGATAAGATCATGAACCGGTTTGTAAGCTACGGCGAGCGGTTGCTCCACTAATGCCACCCAACCAGTCGATTCGATATAACTGAAGGAATAAAGGTTGTCGCGATATTCGAAATGCCCATTCTTGCTCTGGCGAATCTTGTTGAATAGCTCGCCGCTCTCAGGTGAAGTGGCGCGGGGATTTGGTTTGAAATCATTGGCGAAGAGCGCTGCCCCCTTTTGGTCGAGGACCTGGAAAACGAAGCGATCGGAAAACTCGATAGTGGACAATCGCTTGCCAATTCTTTCTATAAGGACCGAGTCGCCAACGAATCCAAGAACAGTCCTGTCAGGCGCACGAACAGGGGCGACAATGTCGGTGATGAGGCGGCCATCGGAGAACCTCGGATGGACCGAGGACACGGTAGGTTGCTCGGACGCAGTCGCTTCTTCACGCCATTGATTCGCCCCAAAGTCCTTGCCTACCAATTCGGGCGTCGTCGGGATTGAGCTGAGCAAAGCGCCATCCGGTGAGGCCAGGAACATCCCATCAATGTTTGGATGCGAATAGAAGGCGGAGTTAATCCACTGTTGGGCCGCGGGCGCAGGATTCGGAGAACTGAGAATCTTGGCAACCTCAGGAAGGGTCTCGTAGTAGCTGATGATAGCGCTGCTGCGGCTAAGATCGGTTCCGACCACGTGGCCAAGCAATTGCACCAGCGTTTGCCGATCGCGCAAGATTCGCGATTCCAACGTGTCGCGCAGGATCGTGTACGAAACGATCAACGTCAGGACTGACGGGATCCATCCTGCCAGCAGAATTGGAATGATGATTTTGGAGCGCTCGAAACGGTCGCGCCTTCGTTTCGTCATGAGATTTCCCAATAAAATGCCGGTATTGAGCAGAAACCGTTGAGTCACCGTTAACCTGCTGACCGTCTCAGGCAAGGGGAATTCCCGTAGAGATTCAGCCGATTTTCAGACGCACAATGCCCGGCGAACAGCGAGGGCGCCAAACCGGCCGGCGTCGCAATTGCGAACCCGATAAAAGACTGCTGTATATGAACACGATGTGACGGCAGTTTTCACTGGCAACCGTTTGATTTTTTGGATTGACGCAACTGTTGGAAATTGCATCATGACGACCTGACTGCCTCATCCATTCGCAGCCATAGGTAAGCCCTATGCAAGAAAGCATCGGACATATTATCTGGTCGGCCTGTTATCTGAGCGTGCTCATCGGCCTTTCCGCTTATGGGATCCATCGCTATTTCATCATCTATTTGTATTTGAAAAATCGGAAACGGCCGCCAGTTCCGGCCCGCTACTTCGAGAAACTGCCGAAAGTGACGGTGCAGTTGCCGATTTTCAATGAAGTGTACGTCGCCGAGCGGCTGCTCCGTTCGGTGAGCGAACTCGATTATCCGCAGGAGCTTCTGCAAATCCAGGTGCTGGACGATTCAACTGATGAAACACGCCAGATCACAGCGGCGTGTGCGGCGGAATTGTGCCAGCGCGGTTTCAATGTCCAGCGCATCCATCGGACTGATCGCACCGGTTTTAAGGCTGGCGCCCTCGCGGTGGGACTTGCCGCTGCCGAAGGCGAATTTCTTTGCATCCTCGACGCCGATTTCGTTCCGCAAAAGGAGCTGCTCAAACGCACTGTCCATTTCTTTACCGATCCAAAAGTCGGTATGATTCAAACGCGGTGGGGGCATTTGAACCGCGGCTACTCGCTGCTCACACGCATGCAGGCGATCTTTTTGGATGGACATCTTTTGCTTGAGCAAATCGCGCGTAGCCGCAGCGGCCGGTTTTTCAACTTCAACGGGACGGCCGGATTATGGCGCCGTTCATGCATCGAACAGAGCGGCGGCTGGCAACATGATACGTTATGCGAGGACCTCGATCTGAGCTATCGGGCCCAACTCGCGGGCTGGAAGTTCATTTATCTTTCCGACGTCGTCACTCCGGCGGAGTTGCCGGTAGACATGAATGGGTTCAAGTCCCAGCAGCATCGCTGGACGAAGGGTTCAATCCAGACATGCAAGAAGTTGTTGCCGAGCATTTGGCGAAGCCCGTTACCCTTTCCAATTAAGCTCGAAGCCACCGGGCATTTGATGTCGAATTTCGCATACCTGCTGCTGGCAATTCTTTGCATCCTTTTATATCCTTCCACCGGTGGACCTCCGGTTGGTTGGGTTCGCACAGTGGTCGTCGACATTCCGATCTTCCTGGCAGCATCGGCTTCTGTTGGCCTTTTTTACATTTGCGCGCAGCGCGAGCTGCATCCGGCAACGTGGATCAGAGAACTTCTTTTTCTGCCATGTTTGCTTGCATTAGGAATCGGTCTTTCGCTCAACAACGCGCGAGCAGTGATCGAAGCGATGATTAACCACAAATCGGATTTCACGCGGACGCCAAAGTACGGAATTGAACGCAAGTCGCAGCCATGGCGGAGCTGTAAGTACCGGCCTCTCAAGTCAGCGCTCCCGCTCGCCGAGCTGGCGTTTGCCATCTATTTCAGCTACTTCGTCGTATATGCTATTATGCACCGCCAGTTTTTCTCGGTCCCGTTTCTGTTGATGTTTCAGGGGGGATTCCTCTATGTCAGTCTCACTTCGTTCGTGAGTCGTTGGTCAAAATTCAATCTTGGCAGTTCACGGTCGCGGGCCACAATTCCCGCGTGACAAATCGAAATTGTCGAGTAAGAGATTCGGCCATGCCTCGACCCCTCGCCATCATTTTTAGTGTAATCTCGGCTACGTCCGCGTTTGCGATCGCGCCGCTGGACACTTCGAATCAGCTGATCATTAGCGTCCGTGATCAGAAGCTGATGCTTCTGCGCAACGGCAGTAAAGTGGCGATCTATCCCATATCAACGTCCATGTTCGGCTTGGGCGACGCGTGGGGACGAATGACCACTCCTCTCGGTTATCTGTCCGTAGAAAAAAAGATCGGTGACAACGTTCCGGTCGGTGCTGTGTTTCATAACCGGCGGTTAACGGGTGAAGTTCTTCAGCCCAACGCTCCTGGCCGCGATCCCATTACTACACGTATCATTTGGCTGCGCGGACTCGAGGCGCAGAACGCCCACGCGTTTCAACGTTGCATTTATATTCATGGAACGCCGGAGGAAAAAAAGATCGGTCGCCCCGCAAGTTACGGCTGCATCCGCATGAAATCGAAGGATGTCGCCGAGCTTTATGCGCAAGTGCCCATCGGTGCTGTCGTGCAAATTATTCCTGATCGGCTGCCCAAACTGGAAAAGGCCAAGCCGCGTCAGGAAACAAGTGGCGGTGTCGTGGCTGTAAACGCAACGCCGGAGCCGCCGCAGCAGATAAGTGCCACCACGCTCGCGACGCCACCTTCCGGCTCACTCAGCGTAGAACAAATGCGAATGGCTGGAGCGCTCGCGGGCGCCCGGCAGAAGGCGAAGCTTGCGTCGAACAAACGCTTGTAGAAATTGCTCTCGCGAGAATCCGGCTCTCGCAAAATTTTTCATCGGCAATGGCTAAGACGAGATCAGCCGCAAAGCGTTCCCGCCAGACACAGAGGCGGGCGCTCCGGAATCGAAGCGTTAAGGCACACTTGCGAAGCCTGCAGAAGCGGATCCGCTCCGCGCCGGCGCCAAACGCCGATGAAATTCGCGCGATCATTTCAGCGGTCGACAAAGCGGCTAAGCGCGGGATCATTCATCGCAACGCGGCCAATCATCGCAAGGCAAGGCTGAATAAAGCGCTCGCCTCAGCGAAATAAGCGAGCTGTCATCCCTGAGCGGAGCAAAGCGGAGTCGAAGGATCCCGCGAAATTTCACTTTGAGCCAGGTCACCGGATTCAACGACTGCGCTCGGAATGACGAGTTCCATCTTCCCGTTGCATAACTTACTGACCGGATAGATTCTGTGGAATGATTCCCGCGCTTCTACTCGTTTTGTCAGCAGTGGTTTATCGGGTCACGACGGGATTGCTGATTCATTCCGGGGCGGGCTGGCTTTCCAACTTCGCGCCACTTGCCGCGATTGCTCTGTGTAGCGCTGCCTACTTCCCCCCAAAATACAAGTTCTCGGTGCCGCTGCTGACGTTATTCATTTCCGACGTGATCATTAATCTTCGCTATGGTGCTCCGCTGCTCGATCCGCAGATTCTCGTCCGCTACGGCGCGCTGGCGCTTGTCGGATGTCTCGGACTTCTTTTGCGGAGTCGAGTGTCGCTGAAGACGCTTTTGCCTGCATCGATTGTTGGTTCTACGATGTTCTACCTCATCACGAACACGTTCTCGTGGTTGAGCGATCCCGGCTACACGAAAAATTTCGCGGGACTGATTCAGTCGCTAACAGTTGGCTTGCCTCAATACAGCGCGACACCGACCTGGATGTTTTTCCGCAATTCACTCGTCAGCGACCTTATTTTCACTTGTCTTTTTGTTGTTTGCATGAACGCCGGCCGAAGCATGGCGAGATCGCGGGAACGCCCTTCGCAGTTCCGTCCTGTCGCTGCGGGATAATTGGTTATGCAGCCGGTGGAGCAGCGCGACGAAGTCGAGATGCTCTCGCTAATGCTGTTGATCCGGCGCTTTGAGGAACGCGCCAGCCAGCAGTACCAAGCGCAGAAGATTGGCGGATTTTGTCACCTTTACATTGGTCAGGAAGCCGTGGTGACCGGCGCCATCGCTGCCGTGCGGCCGGATGATTACGTAATCACTGCTTACCGTGATCACGGGCATGCTTTGGCCCGTGGTACGAGCGCGAATGCATGCATGGCGGAGCTTTTTGGAAAAGAAACCGGCTGCTCGCGCGGGCTCGGCGGGTCGATGCATTTTTTCGACAAGCGACACCACATGTATGGCGGCCACGCGATCGTCGCCGCGCACGTCCCGCTGGGGGTTGGGTTGGCCTTTGCAATTAAGTACCGCGGCGAGGACCGCGTGACGCTCTGCTTCTTCGGCGACGGCGCGATCAATCAAGGGTCGTTCCACGAAGCATTGAATCTCGCCGCGCTGTACAGGCTGCCGATCATTTTCATTTGTGAAAACAACCTTTTCGCCATGGGCACATCGGTGAAACGATCAACATCGCTCAAGCAGATCGTCGATCGGGCAGAGGGGTACGATATCCCCGGTGAGATCGTCGATGGAATGAACTTCCGCGAAGTGCGCGACAAAGTCGCTGAGGTTGCCGATTCGATCCGGAAGCAATCGCATCCGGCGTTTCTGGAAGTGCGCACGTATCGCTATCGTGGCCATTCCATGTCGGATCCCGCAAGTTATCGAACCAAGGACGAACTCGAAAAATATCGCCTTGATGACCCAATTATACGTC
>QHOX01000003.1:0-26408 GCA_003219465.1 Verrucomicrobiota bacterium
TAAAGGATGCCGGGCTGGCGCATTGCCTAAAACTTGTCCATTTCCACGTCGGATCGCAGGTGCCGGACATTTCCACGATCAAACGCGCAGTGCGTGAAGGCGCGCGATACTACGCAAAGCTGTCGAAACTTGGACACGAACTTGGTTATCTCGACGTCGGCGGCGGGCTCGGCGTCGATTACGATGGATCGCGCAGCGACTTTGACAGTTCGACCAATTATTCGCTCCAGGAATACGCGAACGACGTCGTCTGGAACATCATAGACGTTTGCGACTCCGAAGGCGTCGCGCATCCGGCGATTGTGAGCGAGAGCGGGCGCGCCACTGTCGCGCATCATTCTGTGCTGGTGGTCGAAGCGTTTAGTTCGATCGAAAAGACAGCCCCAAAGCTCAAGGTCGAAGCGAGCGAAAAGGACCACAAACTGGTAGCGGATATCCTTGACGTGAAACAGCGGTTGAAACGCGGAAATCGTCTTGAGAGTCTGCACGACATCCAGCAAATCAAAGAGGAGTCGCAGCAAACATTCGATCTCGGTCTGCTCGATCTCGAATCCAAAGCGAAGATCGACACGGTTTACTGGCAGGTCGCGCATCAAATCGTTAACATGCACCGCGGGTTGCGTTATGTGCCGGACGAAGTGAAGCAGCTGGAAACGACGCTGGGCGACCAGTACATCTGCAATTTTTCCGTGTTCCAGTCGCTGCTCGATCATTGGGCGCTAGGCCAATTGTTCCCAATCATGCCGATTCATCGGCTTACCACGCCGCCTGATCGCAACGGCACCATCGTGGATATCACCTGCGATTCAGACGGAAGAGTCTGCAAGTTTGTCGACTTGCAGGACGTGAAAGAAACACTGCCGCTGCATCGGATTCATCCCGGAGAAATTTACTATCTCGGCCTCTTTATGGTGGGCGCTTACCAGGACATCATGGGTGATCTGCATAATCTGTTTGGCCGGGTCACGGAGGTTCACGTTTTCCTCGATCCAGATGAAGAATCGGGCTGGTATATTGAGGAAGTGATCGAGGGCAGCACAATCGGGGAAGTGCTCGCAATGACGCAGTGGGACAAACTTGAGCTGATGCGGTTGCTCAAAGCTCAGGTAGATCAAGCGATTAAGACCGATCGCCTCAAGCCTAACGACGCGATGCGACTGCTCGATGACTACGAGCGGTTTCTGCAGGAATACACTTATCTGAGTTTCAATGGCGTGAAGGCGCCGCCGCAACCGGGCAGTTGGCTGCCGCTCAGCTGAAAAATCTTCGGGTGCTCACCCTCCACTAGAGTTATCTCTGTCAAGTCACTCAAGGGTCGATTCCGAAAGTTTTGCAATCGCCTCGCATCAATCAGACGTGGCGTCTGTCTAAGCACCCCGCCGCATCTGTCTCGGAGTTATTTGCCGACGGTAACGAAGACGGTTGTTTTTTCGGTGTCGTTCTCAAACACCTCGGCTGAGATCAAGAGGCCTCTCGCGGTCTCAGCGGTAATGACCGATCGGATCTCGATACGATTGCTTTCCCGAATAATGTCATCCGCATTGAGATCGAAGGACATCATCTTTCCTGGGTCGATGACCTGGCTTGCAAATTCCGCAAGGATATTGCCGTCGCTGTCGAGGAACTTGCCGCCGGAGATAACTATGGCGGTGGTTCCGGTGTTGGCTGCCGTCACCCGGGCGGTCTGGCCAAAAGTGATGCCAACCGGGCGACTGCCTTCAATAACGATTGCCTGAGCCGTCGTTGCGCTGAGCGCAAGGCCGATTAGCAGGAGCAGGATGAGCTTTGATGAAGTGGTTCGTGTTTTCATAATTTTTCTTTCTTAGGTTGTGACATCTGTCCGGCGCGTTTGTTTTTTCTCACCGGCATGAATGTGTTTCTACCTTCTAAAGCGGAATTCCCGCTTGGAACCCGCCACAGCTCCGTTTTTTTCCTCGCCTGCCGCCGTTCTGTAAAAATCCCTCCACCGTGTTAGAATTTGCAGTGTCCAGCAGCCGGTATGACGACACCATCCTCCTCACAACAAGAGGTGACCCGACTGCTCGGCGACTGGAGCGCTGGAGACGAGGCAGCGCTGGAGAAACTGATCCCGCTGGTGCAACCCGAATTGCACCGGCTGGCGCACCATTACATGAGCCGGGAATGCGCCGGCCACACTCTGCAAACCACCGCGCTGCTCGACGAAGCCTACTTGCGGTTGATCGATAGGACGAAGCCGCTCTGGCACGACCGGACCCACTTTGTCGCTGCGGCCGCGCAGTTGATGCGGCGCATCATGGTTGATCACGCGCGTGAGCGCCGCTCGCTCAAGCGTGGTGCTGGCGCACTGAAAGTAACCCTGGATGAAGCTGCGCTGGTGACGGAAACGCGATCGGAGGAATTGCTCGCGCTCGACGAAGCGTTGGAAAGATTGGCCGTGCAAGACCCGCGTAAAAGTCAGCTTGTGGAATTGCGCTACTTCGGCGGCTTAACCGTCGAAGAGACAGCTGAATTCCTGAAACTGTCTCAGCGAACGGCGGAGCGCGAATGGAACATGGCGAAGGCCTGGCTTTACCGGGCGCTGAGCGGGGAAGAACCTCATGAAAGCTGAGCGCTGGCAACAGATCAATGATCTGTTCCAGTCTGCCGCCGAGCGTGCGCCCGAGGAGCGGACCGCGTTTCTCGATGAAGCTTGCCACGGCGACAAAGGCTTGTGCCGCGAGGTGGAGTCCCTGATCGGCTCTCACGAGCGGGCGCAAAATTTTATCGAAACACCGATCTTCGAAGTCGCTCCCGAACTTCTGACTAACGAGAGGGCCGGCGCGTTGATTGGAGAATTGATTGGTCATTACCGGATCGAGTCTCTCATCGGTATCGGCGGAATGGGCGAGGTCTATCTGGCACGGGACGAGCGACTCGGGCGCAAAGTCGCGCTCAAGCTTCTCCCAGAGCGGTTGACGGTGGACGAGACGCAACTGAGCCGGTTCAAAACCGAGGCGCGTGCTGCCTCGGCCTTGAATCATCCGAACATTTTGACCGTTTACGAGATTGGCGCGGATGCAAACCGGCAATTCATCGCGACCGAATTCATCGAAGGCATGACGCTGCGCGCGTCGCTGGCGCGTGGGAGGATGAATCTGCACGAGGCGCTGGAAATTGCGGTGCAAGTGGCCTCGGCGCTGGCGGCCGCGCACGAAACCGGCGTGGTACATCGTGACATCAAACCGGAGAACATCATGCTGCGACCGGACGGATACGCAAAGGTGCTCGACCTCGGGATTGCCAAACTCACTGAGCAACAGCCGGCGTCAGACGATCATAACGTCGGAACAACGACAGTGCTGCAAACGCGGCCGGGGTCGGTGCTAGGCACGGCGCACTACATGTCTCCGGAACAGGCGCGTGGCCAGACCGTGGACGCGCGCTCGGATATTTGGAGCCTGGGCGCGGTGCTCTACGAGATGGTCGGAGGGAACAAGCCGTTTCCAGGCGAGACGCCGAGTGACTGCGTGGCTTCGATCCTGAAGACGGAGCCGCCACCTTTGTCCGGCGTGTTGCCCGATGTTCCGCTTAAACTCGAATCCATCGTGCAAAAGGCTTTGCGCAAAGACAGGGATGAGCGTTACCAGACGATCAACGAGGTGCTCACCGACCTCCGCGACCTCAAGGGAGAACTGGAAGCGGAAGGCTCCTCGCCGCAGACCAAAGCGCGTGTCGAACCTATCGTCACCAAGATCAAACGTCACAAGCGAGGCGCGTTACTCACATTGGCGGCTGTGATTCTGCTCGCAGCAGCCTTCGCCTACTTCTTTTACGTTGCCGCTCCGGCGCCATCACCGAGCGAAAAATCCATCGCCATCCTGCCCTTTGCCGATCTTAGCCCGGCGCGCGATCAGGAATATTTTTGCGACGGCATTCAGGAGGAAATTCTGACCCGCCTCTCAAAGATCCGTGAACTTAAGGTCATTTCGCGGACCTCGACTCAACGCTTCAAGAGTGCGCCGCCAAACCTGCCGCAAATCGCGAAGCAACTTGGCGTCGCAAATATTCTCGAGGGCACGGTGCAGAAAGCAGACAATCAGGTTCGCGTGCATGTCCAACTCATCAGCGCCAGAGACGATTCACATCTTTGGGCGGATAAATATGATCGCAAGTTGACGGACATCTTTGGCGTGGAAAGCGAAATCGCGACAGCAATCGCCGACACGCTGCGAGCGAAACTGAGCGGCTCTGAGCAGCGCGCGATTGCCACCCGGCCAACCGAGAATTCTGAAGCACATCAGCTTTATCTCAAAGGTACTTACTTTTCAAATAAACGGACCGGGTCCGATCTGCACACTGCGATTGCCTATTTCAAAGACGCGATCGGCAAAGATCCGAATTATGCCCTGGCGTATGCCGGCCTGGCCGATGCCTATGCGCTTGTCTCCCTCTACGGTGGCGAAGGTCCACAAGAGACGGTGCCCCAGGCGAAGGCTGCAGCCCGGAAAGCGCTCGAATTGGAAGACGGCCTTCCTGAAGCGCACAACTCACTCGGCCTGGTGCTGGCGCTCTACGACTTCGATTTCGCCCAGTCAAAAAAAGAGTTCGAACGGGCCATTGAATTGAATCCGAACTACGCCACCGCGCATCATCAATTCGGGAACATGAATCTTACCATGGCCGGCGAATTCGATCGCGCGATCGCAGAAGGAAAGCGCGCGCTGGAACTCGATCCACTCTCCCTCATCATCAATGCCGACCTTGGCGTGAACTTTCTCCTGGCGCGGCGCTACGACGAGGCGGTCGACCAATTGCGCAAAACGCTCGCAATGGATCCGCGCTTTTATCCCGCGCGCTACTCTCTCGGCGAAGCGCTCCAGCTGAAAGGGCAACTGGACGAAGCAATGGTCGAGTACCGGAAAGCGGCTGAGGTCACGGACGACCCGGTGGTTCTGGCGTACCTCGCACAAGGATATGCGAAAACCGGTCAGGGTGACAAAGCGTGGAACCTTCTCTCGCAACTCGAGCAGCTGGCCACCGAGCGACACGCCGGGCCTCTTATTTTGGCGGTGGTCCACCTGGCCGTAGGTGAAAACGAAAAGGATATTGACGATCTCGAGCGGGCGTATCGCGAACGTGCCGACCCTTTCATCGTCGGCATCAAAATCGAGCCGCTGCTTGATCCTTTGCGCGGCGATCCACGATTTGAGCGGTTGGTTGCGAAAGTCTTTGGCAGCGCTGAGAACAAATCATTAGCTCAACCGATAGAGAGCAAATCGATTGCAGTTCTGCCGTTTCAAAATCTCAGCAGCGAACCCGAGACCGCATATTTCGCTGATGGCATTCAAGAAGAAATTCTCACCCGCCTGTCAAAGATACGGGATCTGAAAGTAATTTCGCGTACATCGACGCAACGTTACAAAAGCGCGCCCGGCAATTTGCCGGAAATCGCGAAGCAGCTAGGAGTGGCAAATATTTTGGAAGGGACTGTGCAGAAAGCCGAAGGTCAGGTGCGCGTGCATGTCCAACTCATCAACGGCAGGAGCGATTCACATCTTTGGGCGAATAAGTATGATCGCAAGTTGACTGATATTTTTGCGGTCGAAAGCGAAATCGCAGGAAAAATCGCCGACAGTTTGCAGGCGAAATTGAGCGGGCCCGAGCAAAAGGCACTCAACGCGCGCCCCACGGAAAGCGCCGAAGCGCATCAGCTTTATTTGCGCGGTCGTTACGTCATGGAAAAACGAACACCGGCCGATTTGAACAAGGCTGCGGAGTATTTCAACCAAGCGATTGCCAGCGATTCAAGCTACGCGATGGCCTATGCTGGCCTCGCCGATTGTTACGTGCTTCTAACTCAATGGAAGGGAGGCCCGGTCGCGGAATATTTTTCGAAGGCCAGAGCCGCGGCGAACAAAGCGTTGGAGATCGACAGTAATCTCGTGGACGCACATGCCTCACTTGGAATGATTGCGTTCAGCGAAACGCTGGATTTGCGCGAAGCGAAACGCGAGTTTGAACGCGCGATCGAGTTAAACCCGAACTATGCCTTAGCGCGCTATTGGCTGGCATACAGCGTTCTGCTCGCCTTGGGGAATCACGATCCGGCCATCATAGAGTTGAAGCGGGCGATTGAGTTGGACCCGGTTTCCAGCGTTATCAACACGAATCTCGGATATGCTTATCTTTTGGCGCGCCGATATCCGGAAGCGATTGCACAGCTTCGCAAGACAATAGAATTGAACCCGAGCTTTGCCTACGCTCATGCTATTTTGGGAGAAGCGCTCGAACTCAACGGACAACTGAATGATGCGTTCACGGAGTACGAGAAGAGTTACAGCGTTGGACACGACTATCGTGGACTCATGATGATGGCGCATGTCCATGGGTTAAAAGGCGAACGTGCAAAGGCCCTGCAGTTGTTCGAGCAGGCGAAACAACTCAGCAGCCCTGACATTTGGGCCTATGGATGCGCTATGGTGTATGTCGGTTTGGGGGATAGAAACGAAACGCTCAATTGGCTTGAGCAAAGCTACCGCCAAAAGGAGTTCATTAACTTATCGACCATTAAAGAGGACCCGCTCTTCGATTCGCTGCATGGTGATCTACGCTTCGAAAAGCTCGTCAGTGAAATCCTGCCACAAGCGTGATTCCAGCCGGAACGCGTTTGATTTGTCTTCACTGCGTTCTCAAAGGGGAAACCGCGATCGATTCTCGCGGAATCCGCGTCGCCAAGCCGTCCAATCGCGTCAGTTCCCCACAAGCATTCGACCGAAGTTGAGCGCCTGCCACGGTCGTAGCCTTGCGAAGGAGGGTTGAGCGTTGAACGTTAGGAGTTGCACGGTTCAAAATGACGCAGCTTTCTGCAACTCCGATTAAAGACGCGCTGCAAAGTACTGCGCCTATGGACGCGATACGCGTCCAGGGATGGGTGCGGACGCGGCGCGATACGAAAGATTTTTCATTCATCGAGCTGAACGACGGCTCCAGCCCGCGCAATCTTCAGGTCATCGCGAAAAGCTCGTTGCCTAACTACGCCGAGGTGCAACGGCTCAATACCGGCGCATCCATTAGCGTGAGCGGCGCGCTGGTCGCGTCGCAAGGCAAAGGACAAAAATGGGAATTGGTTGCGGACAGGATAGAGATCGTAGGAACTGCCGACGATTCCTACCCGCTCCAAAAGAAAGGACATACCCCCGAATTCATGCGCGAGATCGCGCACCTGCGTCCCCGGTCGAGTCTTTTCGGTTGCGTATTTCGTGTGCGTAGCCGACTCGCGTTCGCCGCTCACCAGTTTTTTCAGGATCGCGGTTTCGTTTACGTTCATACCCCCATTATCACCGGAAGCGATTGCGAAGGCGCCGGCGAGTTGTTCCGAGTTTCAACCATCGACATCGAAAATCCGCCGCGGAAAAACGGTGAGATCGATTACGCGCAGGATTTTTTCGCCCGCCAAACTTATCTCACCGTCAGTGGACAGCTGGAAGCGGAAGCGTTCGCCTGTGCGCTTACCAACGTTTACACCTTCGGCCCGACATTTCGCGCCGAGAACTCAAACACGTCGCGACACGCCAGCGAGTTCTGGATGATCGAGCCCGAGATGGCGTTTTGCGATCTGACCGGCAACATGGATCTCGCCGAAGAGTTGGTGAAGTATTTGATCGCCGATGCGAGAAGGCAGTGCCCCGAGGAATTGGAATTGTTCGCGAAATTCGTGGACAAGGAGTTGCTTGCCCGACTCGATTTCGTCATTGAACGCCCGTTTCAGCGGATCACCTACACAGAGGCCGTCGACCTTTTGAGAAAGAGCGGCGAAAATTTCGAGTTCCCGATTGATTACGGCTCAAACCTGCAATCGGAGCATGAGCGCTGGCTCACCGAGAAACATTTCAAATGTCCGGTCACGGTTTTTAATTTCCCAAAGGAAATCAAACCGTTTTACATGCGTTCGAACGAAGATGGCAGAACCGTAGCGGCGATAGATTTGCTGGTGCCAGGCATCGGCGAGATCGTCGGCGGCAGCCAGCGTGAAGAACGACTGGAAATGCTCGAGGACAACATGCGGCGTCACAACATGGATCCTGCCGATTACAAATGGTACCTCGATCTGCGTCGCTATGGAACTGTGCCACACTCCGGCTTCGGCCTCGGCTTCGAGCGCATGCTGATGTTCATCACCGGCGTTTCGAACATTCGCGACGTGATTCCTTTTGCGCGCACGCCCGGCAGCGCCGAGTTTTGAACTACCAAACCCAATTTGGCTGTGGGGGCCGGCGGGCCCCCCGCCTGCCGACAAAAACGCTTTAAGCAGGCGAGACGCCCGGTCGCCCCACAGGCAGGATGCCTGTGTTACAGATTACCGCGGCGTCTCTGGTACCCTTGTGAATTCGAGCTTGGAACCGCCCAAGTCTTGAAGCACGAGTTGATCGCTCGAAAGTTTCACTACATAAACTGTCGTCGCGAACGGCGTCTCGATTTTGATTCGGTCCTGATTACCGAACTTGTATCTGCCGCGAACTTCTCCGGCGAGCACCGAGCCGTTACCCGAAAATTCCCAGACTGTTTGATTTTCAGCTCCCGACATCCGCCATTTGCCGACGATGCTGGAATTCCCGCAACTGACCATAATCAGCAGCAGAACTGCCGAAGCGGGCATCAATAGCAGACACACGCGTCGAGGAAAACCAAATCGCATCAGCCGCAGTTTATAATCGCGTGCGATCGTCAGGTCGAGCCAAACCGAATGTTAATTCTGGATCGCCTGTGCTCACGGGGGTGTGAGCACATATGTGTAGAACAAGTGCTTGCCGCGCCGGTTTGTTACTTCCCCTTGCCTGCCTCCGGGAAAAAGCTGATGTGTTGTTTGCTGATATTGCTCGTTTCCTGGGAAAAAGAGAAACGCCAGTCCTTTGTTGTCACGACTTATGGACGCCAGTTCCGTCGCAGGATTGGTCAGCAGCGTCCACTTCTGCTCTCTTACGAGGTATCGCGTAGTTACAGGATCGTACGGCCACCGGCTCTGGCCTACTGTAAAAACTTTGTAGCCAGGGCCGAGAGATGCCAGGTACCGGCTCTGAACAGTTTGCACCTCGTAATTCCATTGGGCCGACCTGTACGCTTTGCTCGTCAGGCTCTCAGGGTCCGCGTAATAGCGATGGAAATAAAAATTTAGATTACACCAGCCAAGCACGAGTAATGCAGTTGCGACTGTGACCGGCAAGATCCAGCGGAACTGGGATTCTAACTCCGTTGTCCGACCGTTGTCCATGCGCCCACAGGCGCAGCCAACGCAACATAGAAGGCCGGGAAAGCAGGAGTCCAATGGTTGATCAGGGGTGGTACGCTGTTCTGATATGCCACGAGCGTTCCGCCCACGAGCAAGACACCTAGTCCGGAGGCGAGTATCAGAAACGCGGCCGGATGACGCCAGTGCCATAAAAGCAGGGCAACGCCCAAGACCAGCAGAGCGGCTTCGGCAGGTAACAACAGGGGCGCATAGAATATGATGTCCTGCGAGCTGTGCGTGCTAATGCCGAGCAGATTTTCTGAAAAGACAGGCCCAATAGTTTTCCACGCGGTTGCAATATCCGCGAAACTCGTTGGACTGTGCGGCGGCCATATCAGGAGGCTTGCTCCTCGCCCGAAGTAGAGATTTGGGTTCCGAATAAAGTGAAACAATAGCGGACCGAATCCTACGAAATAGCTGCCAGCTACCAGGAGGAAACTGCTCAGATATTGGCGCGCGTGCTGCCAATGAACAGCGAGCACGAAAAGGAGAAACACCAGTAGAATCAACGGCAGCAGCCGTGTCCCGTAATAAAAATACTCACTCAATCCGGCTGCCACGCCTGCCAGAGCCCAATCAGAAGGCCGACGCGAGCGCAATCCGCGCAACAAGAAAAAGAAACAAGTGGCCCAGAAGAACTGCGTTACGATGTTGTCAAGCGCCAGGCGGCTGTAATGAACATTCGACACGCTGAAAGCCATGATCGTGCTTCCAGCTGTCGCCGCGTATCTGCCCCATGTTCCGCGTAACAATGCATAAAGCGGGACAAGTGTAGCCGCCTCGAACAAAGCGGCAGGCAGTCTTAACATCGCAAGCGAGGTCCCGCCCAGCTTCAGAAATAGGGCCACGAACCAGAACCAAAGAGCAGGCAAATCGATCCCGCTCCACAGCGTGCTGAAGAGCGACGGCGGCGCACCTATTGGTGCTTATGTAACTCTGAGTGGCGACCGTGCCGATCATGATTTCGTCCGGGTAAATGTTCTCTGGAAAGTTCGTCAGGTTCCAAACTCGAGTGAGCAGGGCCACGCAGAAAAGCCCGGCGACTACGGCTATTTCCCAGGTTGGCCAACGGATCGAACGCAATGCACTCGAAGGCGCATCTACCGGGCGCGAGCCGAAGAAAGCAGAGAAGAGCAGCAAGCCCATGCCTGCCAGCCATAAAATACCTGCGAGCCCGAAGGTTCTGTTTGGCGCGGCGGCATAGCGGAGATCCGCTGCGAGCACAACTAGCACCGCGATGGTAACGCCAACCACATAGAACAAGCAGCTGCGGTTTGCGCCTGTCCGAGCAGTAATATCGGATGGAAACGCGGGTATCCAGTCTTGGCGGCCCCACAGTACCACCGCCAGCACTGCGGAGGCAATGAGCAGCGAAACAGCCCAAGGGCGGGTGCCCTCATTTGCTAAGAGCAAAGTGCCAAAAAGCGTGATTAAATAGAGGAGCGGGTCGGCCCAAACTTTGGAGCCGTATAGGGCACGCATTTGTTGCCCGAGTACTGCTAGAGCTACGAAAAAGCCGGAACTATTTCTTTCTCGGTTCCTTCCTCGATTCGCCGTTCGAGTCGCTCGACTCATTTGTCGCACGCTTGGATTCGCCGGGACGATATTCTTCCTGTTCGGCTGCGGCGAAAGCTTTTTCCAGCCCAACCATGTCTTCGCCGGGACGCAGCGTATCAAACGACTCGACTTCCTTACGCAGTTGTTCTTCGGAATAATTTGCTGCTTTGATGGAAAGCCCGATGCGGCGCTCGATCTTGTCCACCTTAATTACGCGCGCTTCAACTTCCTGGCCCACTTTCAAGACGTCCTTAACCTTGGCGACATGATCCTCGCTCAACTGTGAGATGTGAACGAGCCCATCAATGTCGTCCTGCAATTGCACAAACGCGCCAAAGCTGGCGAGCTTCGTCACTTTACCTTTGACTAAGTCGCCGATCTTATATTTCTCATCGATGGTTTTCCACGGATCTTCGGCCAGCTGTTTAATCCCGAGACTGATGCGTTGGTTGACTTTGTCGATGTCGATCACGACAGCTTCCACTTCATCGCCTTTCTTAAACATCTCGCTGGGATGATTGATTTTGCGGGTCCAGCTTAAGTCGGAGACATGGATCATGCCGTCAATGCCCTCCTCCAGTTCCACGAACGCGCCATAAGCGGTCATATTGCGAATCGTGCCTTTGACCTGCCTGCCGATCGTGAACTTCTTCTCGATCTCATCCCACGGATTTGGCTCGAGCTGGCGCAAGCCTAACGAAATCTTTTGTTCCTCTTTGTTCACGCCCAGAACCACGGCTTCTACTTCCTGGCCAACGCTGAGGATATCGGAAGGTCGCATGATGCGTTTCGTCCACGAAAGTTCTGACACATGAATCAGACCTTCCACGCCTTCCTCGATCTCAACAAAAGCACCGTAGGGAACGAGATTTGTGATTTTGCCTTTAATGCGCTGTCCGGCAGGGAAACGCTCCTCGATCTGATCCCAAGGATTCTTCTGCGTTTGCTTCAGTCCGAGCGACACGCGCTCCTTTTCCTTGTTGATGTCGAGCACAACGACTTCCAACTGCTGCCCGACTTTCAATAGCTCGCTGGGATGTCCCAGTCGGCCCCACGTCATGTCGGTGACGTGCAGCAAACCATCCATTCCATCGAGATCAATAAACGCGCCGAAGTCCGTGATGTTTTTGACCGTGCCAACTACGCGATCGCCGACGTTCACGCTCTCCAGGAATTTTTGGCGCTTCTCGCTGCGCTCCTGTTCGATTACCTCGCGCCGGCTGAGCACGACGTTCTTGCGCTCGTCGTTGAGCTTGACGATTTTGAAATCATACGTGTTGCCGACGAACTGCTGTAAGTCCTTTGGCGGGACGACATCGATTTGAGATGCCGGCAAAAATGCCTCCACCCCGATGTTGACCATCAGGCCGCCTTTGACCACCGATCTCACCTTGCCTTTGATCAGGCCGTCGCCTTCGAAAACCGTGACGATCTTATTCCAGTTTTGGCGATAGGCTGCTTTCTCCTTCGAGAGCACGACCATGCCTTCTTCATTCTCCAGCCGCTCTAGGAGAACATCGACCTCGTCGCCGACCTGCAGCGACTCGGGATCTTCAAATTCGCTCAACGGAATGACACCCTCGGATTTATATCCGACATCGACGAGCACTTCGCGTGGCCGAACTTCCAAAATCTGCCCCTTGATGATGCTTCCTTCCCGGAAGTCCGGCATTGGCTTCGACATCACGTCCTGCATTTGAATCATAAAGTAAGTAGGCCTCCTCTTCAGTACAACGGCGCTCTAAATTGAACACCGATGTCCGCGCATCCGGTTGCTGCCGGAAGCGGAAATGGGGACGCCATACTAGGCGTTTTGATGCATCTGGTCAACTGACATGCGTGGGGCTACCACGTATTCATTCTGAGCGCGCCGAAGCGGAGTCGAAGGATCCCGCGAAGTTGACCATCGGTTTAATGATGGGATTCACAGCCTGGCCCCGCGGACTTCGTCTGCTGCGTTGCAGCCTCAACTCCGCTCGGAATGACTGCATTGAACATTGGGCGTTCAACGTTGAGCGTTGGATGTTTCGCCTCTATTCTAGAGTAGAAGATGTCGCTTGTCCGATTACTTATATTGATCGTCCTCCTCCCGGTTGCTTCACTGCGGGCTGAATCCCCGGCAGAACAAGCTGTTCTCGCCGCGATCAAATCGCCAGAACCCACCGTCGTTCATCTCTGGGCGCCGTGGTGCTCCAACTGCCAGGCTGAATTGAAAACTGGGGGCTGGACCAAAATCATCAATGAAAATCCACAGGTGAAGTTTTATTTCGTCTCGGTTTGGAATGATGGGCAGGACGGGCGCGCGATGCTGAACAAATTCGGGATCGCCGCGCAGCCGAACGTGACAATTCTCGGTGATCCCGGTCCGCGCCGCGGCGAAAACAAGATCAAACAGTTTGCCGATTTGCCGCTGAGCTGGATTCCGACGACTTGGATTTACAAAGGCGGCGATCTCCGCTACGCATTGAATTACGGCGAGGTCCGCTTTCCTGTGCTCCAACAGTTTCTGGCAGACAGCCAGTCGGAATGGTCGCACAAAGGCGAGCCATCGATTGAGTAAGCTTTATGAGTCAGAGTTCCGCAGCGCCCGCCATCGCACACAACAAACCGCCCGAGATTCTTTCGCTCATCGGCGATACGCCGCTAGTGGAAGTAACGCAGTTCGACACCGGGCCGTGTCGGCTTTTTCTCAAACTTGAAAATCAAAATCCGGGTGGCTCCATTAAAGACCGGATCGCGCTGTCGATGATCGAAGCAGCCGAGGCCGACGGGAAACTGGAGCCCGGCGGCACAGTCATTGAGGCCACAGCAGGCAACACCGGTTTGGGGCTCGCGCTCGTCGCGGGCGCGAAGGGCTATCGCGTCCTGCTGGCAATTCCCGACAAGATGTCGCAGGAAAAGATTTCGCACGTGAGAGCGCTCGGTGCCGAAGTGCGGATCACGCGGTCTGATGTGACGCGCGGCCATCCCGAGTATTATCAGGACGTAGCATTCCGGCTCGCCGAAGAAATTCCCGGCGGCTTTTACGTGAACCAATTTGGTAATCCGGCGAATCCTCTCGCGCATGAGCGCACAACCGGTCCAGAAATTTGGGAGCAAATGCGGCACGACGTGGATGCCATTGTTGTGGGAGTCGGCTCAGGGGGGACGCTGACGGGGCTCGGCAGATTTTTTAATCGCGTGAAACCGCGGCGCGGCATCGAAATGGTTCTGGCCGACCCGACCGGCTCGGTTTTGTACGAGTACGTTAAAACCGGTCAGCTCGTTGAATCGGGCAGCTGGGCGGTGGAAGGCATCGGTGAAGATTTCATCCCGGAAATCGCGGACATGTCGTTAGTCACAGAAGCATTCGAGATTGATGACGAGGAAAGTTTTGCCGCAGCACGCGAGCTTTTGCGCAAGGAAGGAATCTTCGGCGGCTCGTCCACTGGCACACTTCTCGCCGGCGCGCTGCGTTATTGCCGGGAGCAAACAAAACCAAAACGGGTGGTCACACTCGTTCCTGATACCGGCAACAAGTATCTCTCCAAAATGTATAACAATTTTTGGATGGCCGAGCAGGGATTCATTCATCGCACGCCGCACGGCGATCTCAGCGATTTGATCTCGCATCGATACGAAGCTGGCGAAGTGATCACGGTAGGGCCGGACGATTCGTTGCTCACAGCATTCAAGCGAATGCGCGACTCAGATGTGTCGCAGCTTCCGGTGGTCGACAAGAGCGGACGCGCCATCGGGATCATCGACGAATCCGATCTCCTGGTAAAAGTGCACCGCGAGCCATCGCATTTTAACGACCCCGTGAGCAAGGCGATGACAGATCAGTTGGAAGCGCTGCCGCCGGACGCCAAAATCACAGACTTGCTGGGCGTATTCGATCGCGGCCGAGTCGCTATCGTGATGGACGACAACAAATTTCTTGGGCTGATTACGCGCACCGATTTGCTTTCCTATCTCCGGCTTCACATGCCGAAATCGTCCACGCCGCCGGAACGCGAGTTTGTTTAGACATCGACAATGAAAAAAGAACAAGGCTTCGCGACGCGCGCCATTCACGCCGGGCAGCAGCCGGATCCCACGACTGGCGCGGTGATGACACCGATTTACGCCACGTCAACGTATGTGCAGGAAAGTCCTGGGACACACAAAGGCTACGATTACGCGCGCTCAATCAATCCCACACGGCTGGCATACGAAAAATGCATCGCCGATTTGGAAAGCGGATCGCGCGGGTTCGCGTTCGCATCCGGTCTGTCGGCGATGGCGACGGTGCTGGAAGTACTCGACAGCGGCTCGCATATTATCGCGAGCGACGATTTGTACGGCGGCACCTTTCGGTTATTCGACCGGGTGCGCCGGCGCTCCGCGAATCTTGATTTTACCTATGTCGATTTGACCGATGCGAAAGATCTCGAGCGCGCCATCAAACCAAACACGCGCATGGTTTGGATCGAGACCCCGAGCAATCCGCTGCTCAAGCTGATCGATCTTGACGCGATCGCGAAGATTGCGCGCAAACGGAAATTGATTTCCGTTAGCGATAATACGTTCGCTACTCCGTGGATCCAGCGACCGATTGAATCGGGGTTCGATATCGTTGTGCATTCCGCAACGAAATATTTGAACGGGCATTCCGATCTGGTGGGCGGCGTCGTCGTTGTTGGGAGAAACACGGAACTCGCCGATCAAATTGCCTTCTTGCAAAATTCGGTAGGCGCGATCGCTGGCGCGTTCGATAGTTTCCTTGTTCTACGCAGCTTGAAAACCTTAGCGCTTCGCATCGAGCGACATTGCTCAAATGCGTTGGAGATAGCGCGCTGGCTCGAGGACCAGCGCGAGATAAAATCGGTCAATTACCCCGGATTAAAATCGCATCCACAACACGATCTGGCCCGGCAACAGATGCGCGGGTTCGGCGGGATGGTCACGATCGTTTTGAAAACTGACCTCGCAGGAACTCGGCGTTTTCTTGAGAACACGCACTTGTTTGCGTTGGCGGAAAGCCTGGGCGGCGTGGAAAGCCTTATCAATCATCCCGCGCTCATGACGCATGCCTCCGTGCCGAAAGAGCAACGGCAAAAACTCGGCATTACCGATTCGGTAGTCCGGTTGTCTGTCGGCGTCGAGGACGTCCGCGATTTAATCGATGATTTGAAGAGCGCGCTGGAAGCGATATGAATTGTAGGGCGGCTCTGTCAGCCGCCTGAGTTTGACACAAACGCCCTACAAATCTGCCGTCCCTCGTTTAAGGTTGCGATTCCAATGGGCAGCACATTTGGCCAATTATTTCGCGTCACCACATTTGGCGAGTCCCATGGCGGCGGCATCGGCGTCGTGATCGATGGTTGTCCGCCGCGCATAGGAATTTCCGAAGCGGACATACAACAAGAGCTTGATCGTCGTCGCCCGGGTCAAAGCAAACTGACGACTCAGCGCAAAGAGGAAGACCGGTGCGAGATTTTATCGGGCGTTTTTGAAAGAAAAACGCTCGGAACCCCGATCGCTATTCTTATTCGGAACAAAGACGCTCGACCCGAAGATTACAGCGAAATCGCACGCAAATTTCGACCGTCGCATGCCGATTACACTTACGAGGCCAAATACGGCATCCGAAACTGGCAGGGCGGCGGTCGCGCGTCTGCGCGTGAAACGATCGGTCGCGTCGCGGCGGGTGCGATTGCAAAACAAACATTGTCCACCTTGTATGCGGACTTCGAACTCCTGGCTTACGTGACTCAAATCCATGAAGTGACGGCGAAGATTGACCGCTCGACCGTCAAGATGAACGACGTTGAGACAAATGTTGTCCGCTGCCCGGATGCTGACGCTGCGAAAAAGATGATCTCGTTAATCGAGAGGATTCGAGATGCGGGCGACTCCGTCGGCGGCGTGATCGAGTGTGTAGCGCGCGGCATCGCACCCGGACTTGGCGAGCCTGTGTTCGACAAGCTCGAAGCAGACCTGGCGAAAGCGATGCTGAGCATACCAGCGGCAAAAGGTTTTGAGATCGGCTCTGGATTTGCGGCGACGCAGATGCGGGGTTCGCAACACAACGATGCATTTGAAACCCGCGCTGGAAGAATTCGGACAACCACGAACAACTCCGGAGGCGTGCAAGGTGGCATCAGCAATGGCGAAGAGATTTACTTTCGTGTTGCGTTTAAACCGCCCGCAACGATCGCGCTCGAACAGAAAACCGTCACCACTTCAAACGAGCAGACTGCGCTTGCCGCCCGCGGACGCCATGATCCGTGTGTCGTTCCACGAGCCGTGCCGATCGTCGAAGCCATGGCCGCGCTCGTTCTTTGCGATCACGCGTTGCGGCAACGGGCAATCAAGTTCCAACCGGAGAAACATAGACCTCGCACAACCTCCACAAAGGGCACAGAGGCATGACGGAGAACGAAATTGCCAAGCAGATTTAGACGCGGCTTTTGCTGTTCACACGAAGCTCAGTCCGGGGTTGCTCGAGTCGGTATATGAAGTGGTACTCACTTACGAACTGCAAAAGAGAGGCTTGACTCCGGGACGTCAGAAACCCATGCCGATACTGCATGATAACATTCCATTTGATGAAGCGTTCCGCTCCGACTTGGTCGTGAACGCAAAAGTTATTGCCGAACTGAAATCTGTGGAAGCACTCCTTCCATTGCACGCGAAGCAACTCTTGACGCAGCTGCGAGTCAGCGGCCTGAAGCTGGGCCTTCTCATTAATTTTGGCGAAGCGCATCTAAAGAACGGGATCAAACACGTAATTAACGGCCATTTGGATCCCGAAAATCCTCTTGAGTTTTCATTGTGAACCTTTGTGGCCGTCGTGTGAGAAATTCGGAATGAACTACGTCGCTACCATCGGCTTGGAAGTGCACGTGCAGCTGAAGACGCGATCCAAAATGTTTTGCGCTTCGCCGGTTGAATTTGGCGCCGAGCCGAACACTCACACTTGTCCGGTTTGCCTCGGGCTGCCGGGCGCGTTGCCGGTGATGAATCAGGAAGCGTTGCGTATGACCGTAGTGACGGGACTGATGCTCGGATGCGACATCGCGCCGGTCAGCAAGTTCGATCGCAAGAATTATTTCTATCCGGACATGCCAAAAAATTATCAGATTTCGCAGTATGACATGCCACTCTGCACGAACGGCAGCGTGCCGTTGCATGACCTCGCTTACCCGAAGGATGCGCAAAAAAATATCGTTACGCATGACAAGGAAGTGCACCTGGTGCGGATCCATCTCGAGGAAGACGTAGCGAAGAGTTTCCATTTCGAGAACAGTACCGGCATTGATTTCAATCGCGCCGGCACGCCGTTGATGGAGATCGTGACCCAGCCTGAAATTAATTCGCCCGAGGAAGCGTTCGCGTTTTTGAGTGCGTTGAAACAAATCCTAATCTACGGCGCGGTGAGCGACGCTGATATGGAGAAGGGACAACTCCGCTGCGATTGCAATGTTTCCTTACGCCCTGAAGACCAAACCGAACTTGGAGCAAAAATCGAAATCAAAAACTTGAACTCGGTTAGTGGTGTCCGGCGCGCTCTCGCTTACGAGATTCGCCGTCAGACCAGCATCCTGGAGCGCGGTGAACAGATGGAGCAGGAGACGCGCGGTTGGGACGACACCGCCGGGGAAACGTTTCTCATGCGGATCAAGGAATTCGCGCACGATTATCGTTATTTTCCAGATCCAGATCTCGTCCCAGTGAAAACGGATGCCCTGGTGGCCGAGGTGCGGGAGCGCGTCCCGGAGTTGCCAAAAGCGAAGCGCGAACGGTTCGTTGCGCAATACCAGGTGAGCCCCTACGATGCCGCGGTGCTGGCGAACGACCTCGAGTTAGCGACATATTTTGAGGCGGCTGCAAAAGGCGCAAAAAAGCCGAAGCACATTGCAAATTGGATCTTAAACGATTTACAGAATGCGCTCAGTGCCGCTGGCAAAGCGATAAACGAGTGCGCAATTCCGCCGGAGGCGCTTGATGAACTGGTGAACTTGATCGACAGCGGAAAAATCAGCAGCAAACAGGGCAAGGAAGTTTTTGCCGAGATGTTTGCGACCGGAAGAACCGCGGCTGCGATTGTGCAAGAAAAGGGGATCGAGCAACTTAGCGACGTGAGCGCGATCGAAGGACTCTGCGACGAAGTGATCATGGTGAACCCGAAACCTGTGGCGGATTTCAGAGCAGGCAATGTTGCATCGCTAAACTTCCTCAAGGGACAGGTGATTAAGTTGTCGAAGGGAAAAGCCAATCCGCAGATTGTTGGACAGATTCTGGAAGAAAAATTGAAAGCGTAGGATGCCGCGTTGGCGGCGTCTGTAGCTGTACGGCGTTTGACTTGCTCGCTCCCGCTCTCTCGCTCTTGCGAGCTGCCCGTCTATGTCGCTCGCGTCCCCGCGGCTCCGTTCTGTGACACGCCTTTTGTTGGCGTCTGACACAGACGCCCTACAATAGTGGCGTGCGAATCCTTATCGCCCCCGATAAATTTAAAGGCACGCTGAACGCTCAAGAGGTCGCGCAAAACATCGCGAAAGGGCTGCTCGATGTGTTGCCGGACGCGCTGGTCGAATTAGTGCCGATGGCCGACGGCGGAGAGGGGACCGCGGGAGCGATTTGTGATGCGCGCGGCTGTTCCTGGCTCAAATGCGAGGCGCACGATTCGCTCGGCCGCGAAATCGAGGCGCACTACGGATGGATCGATCAGGAAAAACTCGCAGTAATGGAGATGAGCGAAGCCGCTGGCATGCGGCGGCTTTCCGAAACTGAACGCGATCCAATTCGTGCGGCTACGTTCGGTGTGGGCGAAATGATTTTGGATGCGACCAAACGCGGTGCGAACGAAATCATCATCGGGTTGGGGGGCAGCGCGACGAACGATGGCGGTTTTGGCATGGCGCGCGCTTTGGGGTTTCGGTTCGACTTCGAGCGTGAGCAAGAGCACGAGCAGGAGCATGAGGACGTGCGCGTGACCGACTTGCTCAAGCTAAAAAAAATCGAGAAGCCAAGCCATCTGGAATTACCTAAAATTATCGCGGCGGTTGACGTGAAGAATCGGTTACTGGGGGAAAATGGTGCGACACGAGTGTTTGGTCCGCAGAAAGGGGCGAGCAAAAGCGACCTCGACAATTTAGAACGCGCGCTGACGAGGCTCGCGGACGTCGTGGCCACAGAATTTGGGGTCGACTATCGGGACGAAGCGGGTGCGGGCGCCGCAGGCGGTCTCGGCTTCGGTTTGCTGAGTTTTTGCGGCGCGAAAATCCGGCCGGGATTCGAAGTTGTCGCAGAAGCAGTCGGGCTTGAATTGAAGATGAAAGACGCGGACCTGGTGATTACAGGAGAAGGGAGTTTGGATCGGCAGACGCTCGAAGGGAAAACGCCTGCCGGCGTGGCGCGGTTGGCACGAAAGCTCGGAAAGCCAGTGTTTGCAATTGTTGGCCGCGCATCTGAAGATCGAGAACTTCGCGAAATTTTCGAGGGTATTTACCAGAACACGCCTCCGGGAATCAGCGAGCAAGAAAACATGAAATGGGCAGCCGAACTTTTGCGCGACAACGCGCGCGAGTTGGCAGAGACACTGGGCGTTGGGCTATAACGCGCCCGTTGCCCTGACCCGGTCGCCCCGTTTCGTGAAACGCCGTCTCAAGGCGATTTCTTCGCGTTTCGCGGATCGTCGGCAGGGTTCACGTAATTGATCTGCCACGGACCGATCCCATGAAGTTGGATTACAGTTTCGCCTTCAGACCAAGCGGTGTGCTTCATCCCCGCGGGCCAGAAGCCATACGTGCCGGCAGTCAGCGTTTTTGCCGCGCTGCGATCCAAATTTTCACTCATCGCTAACAGCATCGTGCCGGAGATCACCGTCACGCGTTCTGTTTTCGGATGAGTATGCGGCGGGATGTGATAGCCGTCAGGAAACTGAAACCGGACCACGAACGGGCCTTCTTTCGTTGGGTCACCTTCGAGAATAGCCATTTTTGCGCCCGGAGGTATAGCCGCTGGTCCCGCTTTCCATTCAACAGTCGTCGGAGCGTAGAATCCCATTTCTGAGGAGTGTGCGGGTTGCGCCGCTAATCGCGTCAGAGGCAGCGCGACAATCAAAATCGCAATTAGTGTCGGAGTGATGAACGTTTTCATGTAGAATTGTTGCTGCCGCGTGCCGAGCGTGCAAGTCACATCGGGTCTTGATTTGCAATCGCCAGCAACAACGACCGACGAAAGTGAGGCTCGCTCAGTAAAATTCGCGGTACTGCTTCGCTGTTTCGACATAGCTCCACGCCAAGCGGGCGATGTCTTTTTGCTCATCGAGTGTCAATTCCCTGCGAATTTTTGCGGGCGAGCCGAGCACGAGTGAGCCTGGCGGGATTTTGGTCCCCATAGTGACCAGCGCGTTTGCGCCGATGATGGAACGCGCGCCAACTTCGACGTCATCGAGAATGATTGCGCCCATGCCGATGAGTACTTCGTTGTCGATCTTGCATGCGTGAACAATTGCAGTGTGGCCGATAGTGACCAGTTCGCCTACGCTCGTTGTGTAACCGGTGTCAACGTGGACAACAGCGTTGTCCTGAACGTTCGAGCGCGGCCCGATGATGATACGATTGATGTCGCCGCGAAGCACAGCGCCGTACCACACGCTGGATTCTTCTTCCAGAATTACGTCGCCCAGCACAGTCGCGCCAGGAACAACCCACGCGCTCGAATGGATGGTGGGGCCTTTTTGCAGTCGCGGGACGATGCCGTCGTGTCCAGTCGGCAATGAATCTGGTTCGATATGCATTCGCGATTGAGTGCCAAGATGGAACGCGCAGCGCGCGTTCGCAAGGCTACGGGCGCGCTCGCTTCACGGAGCCGTGTAACCCCTGTCACAAAATAGATTACAGAATTGTAATAAAAAGGGCCTGCTTCGCCTGGAGCATTCGACTTTGATCGCTCGCATGTCTTCCAAAATTACTCTCGCACTGGGAACGACACTGGCAGCAATTGCGCTCTGTTGCTTTGTCGAATTGAGCTTCGCTCAGGATGCGCTCGTCGCGTCTCTGGACGCGACGGACAAAGACGACGCCGATGCTGACGATAAGGACGATAGAGACGAAAAGTGCGGCAGACGTCGAACACGTACACTAAGCAGTCTCCCCGGCAGGTTTCTAATATGGCCTGGCGAAGATATATCACTGGGCCTAACGAGTGTCGGCGACGCCGCGGAGGCCGAGACGGTGGTCGTCACAGGAAGTCCATTTGATGTCTATCCCGTTCCATATCCTGCGTTGCCGCCAGTGGAAGGGACGAGAATCAATGCCGGCAAGAAAACGTCGTTCGTGAAGCCGCAAGAGTTTCCCACATTCGCTGGTAATGATTACCGCGAAGTAATGGCCACGACACCTGGCATCATCGTCAGCGAAGAGCCCCAATCGCCAATTATCAACTTCGGTTATCGCGGTCTGAATTCGCAGCGCAGCGAGTTCATGCAGGTACTAAAGGACGGCGTGTCCATCAAAAATGAGCAGTTTGGTTTTCCTGAGACTCACTACACACCAATCCTCGATGCGGTGGATCGGATTGAACTCATTCGTGCGGGCGCCGCATTGCAGTTCGGGCCACAACCCGGCGGGGCCCTCAACTTCGTCATGAAAATGCCGCGGCAAGATGCGCCCTTCCATTTCACGATGAGGAATGTGTTTGGCAGCTACGAATACTATCGCAATTACTCAGAGATGGACGGCACGATCGGGCCGCTCGGCTACTTCTTTTATTACGATCACCGGCAGCAGGAAGGTTTCCGCGAGGCCAACAGCGACTACAATCTGAACGGAGGTAGCCCACGTTTTGTTTTGGATGTAACCCGGGACAGCCGGTTCATCCTTACGGGCGATTTTTACGACGAAGAACATGGCGAACCCGGCGGTTTCCGGCGTCGGGAAGCAGAGAATCCGCCGAGTTCCGTTTTCGTCGAAGACGATCCTACACTGACTACGCGGTTTTTCGATCGGTTCCAGCTCCAGCGCTACTACGGCACGCTGGAGTATCAGAAATTTTTCTCTGAGAGAACGGAACTGGATATCAAGGCATTCGGCGGATACTTGTCGCGCTGGAGCAAGCGCCAGCGCGGCGGCGGTTTTGGCACGCTGCCCAGCGGCGAGGCCGCCAACACGAACTCAATTCAGTTGCGCGAGGATTGGACAGAGGGCGTCGATGCGCGAATGCGGCACGACTACAATTTGCTCAACGACGTTTCAACAATTGCAGGCGGCATCTATTTCTATCACGCGTTACAGGATCGCCGCGATGAGCGCGGAGGTACGCCCGATGCGGAAAGTGGCATGCTGCGCAACCTGAACACCGGCGAGACATGGGACGGCGCCATCTTTGCTGAGAACCGCTTCCATTTCGGGCGACTCTCGATCGTTCCCGGCATGCGTCTCGAATTTCTCAATCAGAGCGTTGATGAAGAATTCAATTTTGCAAAATCGCATGCGGAGCCGCCTGAGCCACTGGCATCGCACTCCGATTTTAATTTTGTGCCGCTGTTTGGATTGGGACTCGGCTATGTCCTGGTCGAGGGCCAGCCAATCCTTTCTGCGCCTCCCGTTGCAGGAGGAAAGGGTGCCGAGACCGAAAATCCTCCTGCGCCGGTGGTCACAGGCTTTGGCCCGCCGCGTGTTGAACTTTATGGCACAGTATCGCAAGCCTACCGGCCTATCAGCTACGGCGAACTTGTGCCGACGGGCGCAAGTTCGATCGTAAATGGCGATTTAAAGGAAGGCGAAGCGCTCCAGTTCGAGTACGGGGTCCGTGGAAAGCCGTTTCCGTATCTCAATTTTGATGTCGGCAGGTTCTATTTCACTTTCGACGATCAAGTTGGTGAAGTCATTCTGCCGAATGGCTTTACTTCCACGAGCAATGTCGGCGAGGCGCGTTACATTGGATTTGTAGCCGCGACCGAACTGGACGTTCTGTCGTTGATCAGCGGCGGCGCGCCCAGTCCGTACGGCAATCTCCTGCTCTACGGCAACGTCACGTTGCTAAATGCCGAATTCACGTCCGGTCCGAATGACGGCAACACACCAGCTTACGCCCCGGATTATCAAGTGAAGACCGGCGCCATCTATAGCTACAAGGATACTTTCAAAGTCTCGCTTCTTGGCACCCTCGTTGACGACGAATTTGGTGACGATGGTGACTCTTTTGAAGGCTTCATTCCCGCCTACAACGTTTGGGATCTGACGGCCGAATTTAAGTTTTGGAAGGGGCGAGCTGGAGTGTTCGCGGGTATCAGGAATGTTTTCGATGAAGATTACTGGGGTGAAGTTCGCGAGGAGGGCATTAATGCCCTCCTTGCCGCGGAACTACTACGGCGGGTTCGAATTTTTCTTCTAGCGCAGGTTCACGGGAGCTGTAGCGGCCGGTCTCTGGGCGTCGAAGCATCCGGTTAGGTGATGGCGGCGCTCAGAGAGCGCCGGTACAGCAATAGAATCGGATTTTTCTTATCCTCGGACTTGGGCGATTATATGCGTCACATGCCCGAGCTTCCTCCCGAACAGGTTACGCCGTTCGTTTTCTCCGATCCTAGCGGTAAACGCTGGCCGCGGCTACGCCTCATTCTGCTCATCAGCGGTGTGCTGTTCTTCGTTGCGCTGGTGCTTTTCGTTCAGGCGCTTTTCGTCACACCGAAAATGAACGTACCTTTTTCGCTGCGACAGTTGAAAGGCCAATTGCGAGCGTTGCAACGGGAGAATCCCGCGGGGCAGGTTTCTCCAGCTTCGTTGCTGTGGCAGAAATTTAGCGCGACTCGCCAGGCGGCAAAAAAGCTGGCCGGCGTAGCGCCAACTTCTTCGGCGCGGCCGCGAAAGAAAGCGCCTGATAACGAAGTGCGACTCGCATTTTATGTAAATGGCGATCCGTACAGCTATGCGTCGCTCCAGCAACACGCCGCACAGATTACGCATGTGTGCCCGGAATGGATGACGGTGATCGATGGGCTGGGCAATTTGCAAATCGACTCGGATGGTCGTGTGTCAAAGCTGGCGGCAAACAAGGGGATCGCACTGCTGCCGCTGTTGACGAATCTGGTCGGCGACACATGGCAGCCCGAAGCGATTGAGAACCTTGCGCATGGACCGGCGAAACGGCGAGATCGTTTTATCGAAAGTGTGCTTTCTGTCCTGCGCAACGCGAAAGCTGCGGGGGTAGTAATTGATTGGCAGCAAATCGACCCGGCTTACAAGAAGGATCTCACCGCATTCATCGATAAGTTCGCCGATGCATTGCATGACGATAACAAGGAGCTGTGGCTGTGCGTGCAGCCCGGGCAGGAGCTCGATTACGTCGATATCGATGCGCTCAGCGACAACGTCGATCGTTTCGTGGCGATGTTGTTCGATGAAACCTCGGAAACGGATCCGCCCGGGCCGCTGGCTTCGCGCCCATGGTTTGAGGGCTGGCTGCACGTGCTGCTCGAAGGTTCCGAAACCAAACAATGGATCATCGCAATTGGCAGCTACGGATATGACTGGCCGATCGGTGGTAAAAAGGCCGAGCTGATCAGTTTTTCCGAAGCAATGAGCCGCGCAAACGACGCCGAGATTGAGAGCGTCCAAGTTCAGGGGCCGAGTTACAGTCCGTACTTTTATTTCGAGGATGAGGACGCTGAACACGGGGTCTGGTTCCTCGATGCCGTCACATTTCTCAATGAATTGCGCGAGGTGCGCGATGAGAAGGCGGGCGGGTTCGCACTCTATCGGCTCGGCAGCGAAGACCCGGCAATCTGGGACGCGCTAGGCGCGCCGCGCGATTTCAAGTTCGACAATCAAACCCGACAGGCGCTCGAACTGATCAAATCCACGGACACGATCACGGATGTCGGCGACGGCGAAATCGTCACTGTGGACGAGGATCGCACGGATGGGATGCGTAAGCTGGCTGTCGATGGAGACGGCTATCTTACAGCCAAATATGAAAAGTTCGCAGAATTTCCGACGCTCTATCATCAGGGCGCTGGCGGCGAGCATCAGGTGGCGATCACCTTTGATGACGGCCCCGATCCGCGATGGACGCCGAAGATCCTGGACATTCTCAAAGCAGCAAACGTCAAGGCGACCTTTTTCGTGGTTGGAGTAAACGCAGAGCGTTATCCCGGGCTTGTTCGTCGGATCGTTGATGAAGGACACGAGATTGGGAACCACACCTATTACCATCCGAACCTGGCGCTCTGCTGGCCGGAGCATATCCGCCTGGAGCTGAACGCCACGCAGCTGTTGCTCGAAACCATTACCGGCCGCGCGACCACGTTGTTTCGCCCGCCGTACGCCGCCGACACTGGTCCGACGGAACTCAGTGAACTGGCTCCGCTGAAAATCGCGGAGGGTCTTAATTACCTTGTAGTGCTCGAGAATATCGACCCACAAGATTGGGCGAAGCCCGGCGCAGACATCATCCTCCGGCGGATTAAACAACAAAGACACGATGGCAGCGTAATCCTTCTCCACGATGCGGGCGGCGACCGCTCGCAAACAGTGGAAGCGCTTCCACGCATTTTGGATTGGCTCCATACGCGGGGCGACACCGTCGTGCCACTGAGCACGTTGCTCGGAACGACGCGCGATGCAGTGATGCCCCT
>QHOX01000003.1:26499-28641 GCA_003219465.1 Verrucomicrobiota bacterium
GGCCTTTATGATCGTGGCGACAGCGCTTGTCGTCGTTCGAACGTTAATTGTCATCTGGCTCGCGGCTCTTTTTCGGCGTCCACGAAGAACAAACTTCTCCGGACCGATCAGCGTCGTGATGGCTGCTTACAACGAAGAGAAAGTGATCGCGGAAACTCTGCGCACGCTTTTGGCTACAGACTACAGGGGCGAAATCGAAGTCGTGGTCGTGGACGATGGTTCGCGTGACCAAACTGCTGCCGAAGTTGAGCGCGTCGGGCAAGGCGACTCGCGCGTGCGGTTGTTGCAACAGCAAAATCACGGGAAGGCGCGCGCTCTCCAACGAGGTCTCGCTGCCGCGGGCAACGGGATCGTCGTTTTCATTGATGCCGACACCCAATGTCAACGCGACACGCTCCCGCGTTTGCTCGACCCGTTCGCAGATGAGCGCATCGGCGCGGTGTCAGGTCATGCCAAGGTTGGGAACTTGCGCACGTTTATCGCGCGTTGCCAGGCGCTGGAGTATACCTGCGGCTTCAATCTGGATCGGCGTGCTTACAACCGGTGGAAATGCATCACCGTTGTGCCCGGCGCGATCAGCGCCATTCGGAAGGATGCGATTGACGAAGCGGGTGGACTCAGTTTGGAAACGCTCGCCGAAGATACAGACCTTACGCTCTCGTTACACAGACATCGTCAGCGCATCGTGTATGTGCCCGAGGCGATTGCGTGGACCGAAGCACCCGAGACCGTGCGCGCGCTGGCGCGACAACGTTCGCGCTGGGCTTACGGCACATTGCAATGTCTTTGGAAACATCGCGATATGGTGTTCAACCGGAACTATCGCGCCCTCGGGTGGTTCAGTTTGCCCAGCATCTGGTTTTTCCAAATCATCCTCGTGGCCGTCACGCCGATGGTGGATTTGTTCCTGTTGGCATCGCTGCCATTTGGCGTCTGGAGCGCCGTGCTGCCGTTCATCGTCATATTCCTGGCGATGGACGTGCTCCTCGCCACGCTGGCCTGCATGCTCGAGCGCGAGCCGATCGTGCGCGCCTGGCGCATCCTGCCAATGCGCCTGATCTATCGCCCCATGCTCAGTTACTGCATCTGGAAAGCAATCCTGCGCGCAATCAAAGGCGCTTGGGTCAGCTGGGGCAAACTCGAGCGCACCGCCAGCGTGCCCGTGCGGGCATAATCGCGAACCCTCCGTGATCCAATAGCGCGCGCGCCGCGTCGCACGTTTGCGAGAGCGAGCGCGCCCTCGCGAGCACGAAGTTTAATCCAGTGGACTCTTCACTCCGAGTCCCGGCCGGTTCAGCACGTGCGTATAGATCATCGTTGTGCTGACCTCTTTGTGACCCAGCAGTTCCTGCACTGTTCGGATGTCATAACCCTTCGAGAGCAAATGCGTGGCAAAAGAGTGGCGTAAACTGTGGCAGTTAGCCCGCTTTACAATGCCAGCCGCGTCCACAGCTCGTTTGAGCGCGCTTTGTAATACGCCTTCGGCAATATGGTGCCGCTGTTTTCGCCCCGAGCGCCGATCGATGGAAAGACGAGACGAAGGAAAAGCATATTGCCACGCCCACTCAAGCGCTGCGTTCGGAGATTTCCGGGCGAAGGCGAATGGAAGGTGGACGCTGCCAAAGCCGTCTTCGAGGTCCTGTTCGTGCTGTGCTTTGACTCGCGATAAATGACGGCGCAACGGTTCACTCAGATTCAACGGAAGCATCGTGACGCGGTCTTTCCCACCTTTCGCATCGCGCACGGTGATTTGTGCGAGCGCAAAATCGACGTCCTTTATTCGCAGCCGGACGCATTCCATCAAGCGCAGCCCGCTACCGTAGAGCAGACCCGCCATCAGTTTCGGCACGCCGTGGAGATGCGCGAAAATTTGCTTTACCTCCCCTCGCGACAAGACCACCGGCAGTTTTGGCGGTTTTTTGGCGCGTTCTACCTTTTCCAGCCAACCGATCTCATGCTTGAGGACTTCCTTGTAGAGAAAGAGCAACGCGCTCAGCGCCTGGTTCTGGGTTGAGGCTGCGACATTAAGGTCGCGTGCAAGATGAGTCAGGAATTCGGCGACTTCCTCTTCGGCCATGTCCCCGGGATGCCGTTTGCCGTGGTAAATGATGAAGCGCTTGATCCAGTCGATGTAAGCCTGCT
>QHOX01000004.1 GCA_003219465.1 Verrucomicrobiota bacterium
TGTGATCACAATTCGCGGCGCTCAGATCAGCCACTGCGTTCAGCAGGAAGAGCAGCAGCGGACCTCGGACACCGTTTACGTCACTTCCCATGTCCATTTTGGCCTTGGCCCATTCCAAGTGACGCTCCATCCCCATGCTTGGGCAGCGTTCACGCTTTTGTTTGCAGCTGCATTGTTGTTTGTCGCGATGCTATTCCCGTTCTTTGTTCGTCAGTGATGAAGCCAGCCGTCACATCTAACCAATCGCTCGAGCCAACCGCTGGCCGTCGTACTGAAAGGCTGAGGGAGGAATTATGAAGGACGAAGTGAAAGCAAAGCTCGCTCTCGCCAGCGGTGGCTCAGCTTTGTCTCGTTAGATGTTTACCCCAATCATGCTGCCACGCTTCAGACTTTGCGCTGCTGTCGTGCTGACAGCCTGCTGCTCCGCTGAAGCAGCAGGCATTCGCCAGTTCAGCATCAAAACGACCGAAAGGCTTGGTCGCGAGTTATACGAGCAGGCGCAGCGTGGAAACAGGCTTTCAGAACCACAGCAGGGCGCCAGGCGCGCTGCTATGGCCGCGCTGCCGGAGCTTGAGAGGGAAGGTTACAAGTTTGTCGTGCTGAGTGATCCTGAGCACAAGGGCTACCTAGTTTACGCGCTAGCGAGTAGTCGCAATCCAGATGATGTGGTTGTTGGTGTTCATTATCGCGTGTCGGTTTCCGCAAACGGAAAAGTCCAGCGGATCGATCCACTCGCTCGCAGCACGCTTGTTATTCCAGCCAACGCTGTTCCACCCGGTACGCAGGCAGTGGGCTTTCACTGCACGTGCTTAGTCAGCAATCAGCCTGTTGAGACACTCGTATATCTCACTTTATTACACGGGAAGCACTGCGCGGTCGGCACGGCTAATGGCACGATTTGGTTCATCGAAAACGGCAAAATTACTAAGGACGGTAAGGTGAGATGAGTTACCTCTACAGAGCCCAAACATCTAACTAGGCGCTGGAGCGAACCGCCGCCCGGCGCGTGTTCACGTTTTCATATGATTAAAACACTTTCAATCGAAGCCACGCTCGCTCTCGGCGGCGGTCGCTCAGCTTATTCTCGTTAGACGTAACTGCCCACATCTTCCATGAAGGTCAGCTTCACCACTGCGCGACGCATCAATCTCGCAATTCGTGGCGTTGCGGCAGTCATTGCCGCTGTCCCGGTGCCCTTCGTAGTAGTGGTGCTCTTGATTCTGGGCTTCTGGTGGGGAGTGGACTTCACCGTCTCTGGCATTTTTGGTAGTTTCCAGAGGTTCTTCGTACGCCTGTTCTCCGGACACACTCTGAGGCCGATCACGTTGTATGCCACGAGCGCTCCTACACCGAAGGCTCATCGTGCTGCAACCCGTCACGTCTAACCAATCGATGAAGCCAACGGCCCCATTGCGATGCAACCTCAGCGTGTTTGCCACGACACCCTGCCGCGGCTTATCTCCGTCTCGTTAGACCTCATGCGCCTCGTTGTCGTTGCTGGATTTGCCGCCATTTTGCTGGCGGCCACTAGTTCAGCGAAGGAGCGTTCGGTCGTGAGCGTTTCCTCGGACCCCACGGGATTGACCGTAAAGTCACAAACGTCCGGGCAGAAGATAATCCCAGGTATCGACATCTACTCTGATGGCACGGTGCTTATTCGTCGCTATGACGGTTCAGAGGCCACCAAGCACATCGACAAAACTGCTGTCGAGACGTTGCTCCAGTCGTTAAGTCGCACGAGATTCTACAAAATCACCGAAGATTCTTTCAACACTGAGGTTAATGGCTCGCACCCGCCGGGTGAAGTAGAGAGAATTGTTATTACCGATTGTCCTATCTGGACCATCCGCACCCGCAACGCTGATGTCACGCGTTCAACAAAGTTTTGTGGCTTATGGGAAATGACCCAACATTATCCGCAGATCAAACAGCTAAAGACATTGAAGGACGCCTTTTTGATGGTGTAATCAGCTGTCGGTGAAGAGCCGTTTTAGGTCTAACCAATCGATGAAGCCAACGGCCCCATTGCGATGCAACCTCAGTCTGTTTGCCACGACACCCTGCCGCGGCTTATCTCCGTCTCGTTAGATGATTCTCGCGCCGTGAACGTGCACGTTTTTAATCACCTGATTGTTGGCATCGGCGCTATTTTGCTCTTCATCGCAGGTTTTTTTGGACGTGGTCGCCACGTTCCCTTGCGTATTCGGCTGCTGCTTCTCCTGATTGGACCGGTGGGCGTAGGTTGGAGTGTCGTCGGTATCTATCTTATGCGTCATACCAGCGCACAAGGTCACACGACGCTACCATGGGCCCAGTTCTGGACGTTGGCGC
>QHOX01000393.1 GCA_003219465.1 Verrucomicrobiota bacterium
TAGCCAACAAAATGATTGGCCAGGCGGCGATGAACACGATCATGCCAAAGGCAACCAGCTCAGATAGATAATCCGGCTGTGCCCGATATGCGTATCGATCACTGAAGAAACGAGAAGCGCGCACGCGTAACGAGTTTGTAGTTTCCATGTTCATGTCAATCTAGACAACGCTTCGAGTGCTCGCGTTTCAGCGCAAAAGTAACGTTCCTGTCACCTTCGCGGGTAGCAGGTTAAGATTGGGTGACGCTGCGGCAGCAACTCCGGCCGATTTGACGAGAACGGCGCGCAGCGGAGTGACGCGCCCTACCAAATCGCGGCAGGCTGGAGGATTCATCACTGACCGCGACCTACGCGAGTTGAGCAAATGCCGCCCCGCAGGTGGTGAGCATCAAGTGAGCGAAACGCCTCTCACAGAGAGACGGCTACAGCCAAAGACGGAAAGACAGTCGGCGGTTCAGTCGCCGTAGTAGTACGCACCGCCGTAATAGCTGTACCAGGGATAGTACGGGTAATAATACGGCGCGTAGTAAGTGTTGTATCGCGCCTCTGGCGTTCGGCTCACGTCGGCATAATAGGTGTCCGCACAGCCGCTAACTAGCAAAACGAAAGCCGCCGCGCATAGCAGCGAAATAATGACTGCTGCTTGATCGCAACGTTTTTTTGCGATTGCTCTGATCATTGGGGTGCTCATTTGACGCGACACATTCTGCAAACGCAAGCCAAAAATTAAACGCATCGGCGCAGCCGCCACAATGTGGACCGCACCGATGCGTCAGCCAACCGCGCGTCGCAAATTAATACCAATCGCCGTAAACGTTGCTGCCGTAGTAGCGCGGCCCGTAGGCGTCATTGTACCGGACGCCGGAGCGTACGATCGTCGTATCGTAGGCCGGCGTATAGTAGTACGAAGTCGGGTAGCCGTAATAGGAATACGTTCTGTAATACCCAGCTGGATAATAACCGGTGTCATACGCCACGTACGGACTCTCTGCACATCCGCCCAGAAAAGTTGCGACGAGGCCTGCGCAAATGATTGACAGCAACACTGGAACGCGACGCTTGGTTTTCTTTGTCGTTTTCATCAGATATCCCCTTTGTTGAATTTCCCTTTTCCCACAGTGAGCCGCGGGAGCGGCTCTGTCTGGCCTGCTGTTCCGTTATGAACTTCCGTTATGAACACAAGGTCTTCAGACTTTCATTGTACAGTTCGGATCAGGCGCCTCGATCGGTCGCCGCCCTGGTAAAATGAGTGGAACGTTTTGGTTCACGAGGACATATCGACGCTCTGCAAAGCATTTTGCATGGACACCGGTGTTCGATACCGTCAGCCCCGCAATGAAACGAACGTTCTGTTGGCTCGCTGTGTTCCTGACGACTGTGTTTACCATGTTCGCGCAAGGGCCGTCACCGTCGCCAAGCGCCGACGACTTTGACGTGATCGTCCGCGGCGGGACAGTTTATGACGGCACCGGCACGAAGCCGCGACAGGCCGATGTCGCCATTCGGCGTGATCGAATTGCTGGCGTCGGCGATTTCAAATCGGCTAAAGCGAACACGGTCATCGATGCGAAGGGGCTCGCTGTCGCGCCGGGGTTCATCAACATGCTGTCGTGGTCAACAGAGTCGCTGATTCAGGATGGCCGCTCACAAAGCGAAATCCGGCAGGGTGTCTCGACCGAGATCATGGGGGAAGGCGAATCGATGGGGCCGGTGAACGATCGCGTGCGCGAGCACAAAATTCGCGAGCAAACCGACATCAAATACGACATCACGTGGAATACGCTGGCGGAATATCTGCAGTATCTCGAAAAGCGCGGTGTGTCGTGCAATGTGGCATCCTTTATCGGTGCAACGACGATTCGCGAATACGTAATCGGCTTTGAAGATAAACAGCCGACGCCGGAGCAGCTCGACGAAATGCGCGAGCTGGTGCGGAAAGAGATGGAAGCCGGCGCACTCGGGATCGGCACTTCACTGATTTATCCGCCGGCGTTTTACGCGAAAACCGAAGAGCTGATCGAGCTCTGCAAGGTCGCGGCAAAATATCAGGGCAACTACATCTCGCACATGCGCAGCGAAGTGAATCAGTTGTTCCAAGCACTCGACGATCTGGTGCCGCTCGCGCGTGAAGCGAACATTCCGGCCGAGGTTTATCACATCAAGACCGCCGGCCGCCGGCAAAAAAAATTGGCCCAAAGAAGACGAACTGCTCGCGCGAATCGAACGCGCGCAAAAGCAAGGACTAAACATCCGCGCCAATATGTACACCTACACCGCTGCCGGCACAGGGCTCGACGCCTGTCTACCGCCGTGGAGTGAGGACGGCGGCTATCCCGAGTTGTTCAAACGGCTGCGCGACCCGGCAATGCGCGCAATAATCAAAGCCGAAGCAAAGATCGACAGCAACGAATGGGAAAACCTTTATCTCGCGGCCGGTTCGCCCGACAAAATTTTATTGGTGGGATTTAAGTCAGAAAAGCTGAAGCCGCTGACGGGCAAGACCCTCGCTGAAGTTGCGAAGATGCGCGGAAAAGATCCAATCGACACGATCATGGACCTGATTTCCGAGGACGAATCGCGAATCGGCACGATTTATTATTTGATGTCGGAAGAGAACGTGAAGAAGGAACTACGAAAACCGTGGATTTCCTTCGGCTCCGATGAAGCCTCGCAAGCGCCAGAACCGCCGTTCACAAAATCGAATCCGCACCCCCGCGCGTACGGGAATTTCGCGCGCGTTCTCGGCAAGTATGTTCGCGATGAAAAGGTGCTTTCAATGCCCGACGCGGTTCATCGATTGAGTGGCCTGCCGGCGACAAATCTCGGGCTCGATCACCGCGGATTTCTGAAGGAGGGAATGTTCGCCGACGTGGTCGTGTTCGATCCGGCGAAAATTACCGATCACGCCACCTTTGACAAACCGCATCAATACGCGACCGGCGTGAAACATGTTTTCGTGAACGGAGTGCAAGTGATCAAAGACGGAGAGCACACCGGCGCTAAACCAGGCCGCGCTTTGTGGGGGCCGGGGAAAGTAAAATAGCGCATGCCCCGGCGTACGCCGCGCAAGCGAGGACGCATGCGCTACCTCTCTCGAAAGAGACACGCGACCGCCATCTTCGGGGGCGTATATTTGTGGATAGAAAGGAGTTTTTTATTTGCGGCAGTTGTGCGCATTTGAGCGCGCCATCGCGTTGCCGGCGGAAGTGGATGAATCGCGCTGTTGCGTGCGCTGTCTCAGCGCGACCGGTGCGGCCTGTTAGGTTTGATCCGCTGAGGACAGCGGACTCTACAGCAGTCGCGTGTGCGGAATGCGTTGAAACTATGCGTCGGAGAGTAGAAGTTTAGTTTCAATGGATCCCATCAAAAACATCAAATTGCGCTGGTTGCACGGCGCGTTGCACGACATCAGCTATGAGCTGTCGCGCTCGCAATTTTCCAGGTTTGCGCCGCAGGCGTGGCAACCGGCGATCAACGCATATCGATGCGACAC
>QHOX01000174.1 GCA_003219465.1 Verrucomicrobiota bacterium
GAAAGTGAGATGTTCGAGGTTTATGATCCGGCCATCCGGCAAGCTCAAAAGATTCATGAGCAATGCTGATTATCAGGTTTCGACAAAACACACAAAGAAAAAGAATCGACCTTTCGTTAGGTTTGGTGCTTCCAAAAAGCAGCCCGCTTTGCCAAGAGGTAGGCTCTGACCGATTGCGTCGGTCACACGTTGCTCCCGCTCCACTTAAGCTTTTGGCGCACCACGCTGAAGAACGACGCGTCAGGCAACGAGGCCAGTGGAAGCGTTTTCTTTGCTTTGCGGATTGTGACGATCGATCCGCGCTCAACATGGATGGGTCTGCGGCCATCCAGCGTCAGGTACACGGGATAATCGGGATCGCTCGCTTCGATTTCAATGATCGATCCATCTGCAACAATGATCGAGCGGTTCGTTAGAACATGCGGGCAAATCGGCGTGATTACGAACACGCCGGACTCAGGGTCGAGAATCGGTCCCCCGGCCGACAACGAGTAAGCCGTAGACCCTGTCGGAGTCGCGACAATTAATCCGTCGGCATTGAACTCCGTGAGCGGTTCGCCGTTGACTCGGGTGCACAACATGACCAGCCGCGAAAGTTCGCCGCGGCTCAGCACGGCGTCGTTTAGTGCGAGCATTTTGTTCGTTCTTTTGTCGCCGAGGGTCACCCTGGCCTCGAGCAGCGCGCGATGACTGAAATTAATCCGATCTTTTGCGATGCATTCGACAGCTTCGCGATAATTCGACGAACTTACGCAAGTCAGGAAACCAAGCGAGCCGACGTTGATGCCGAAGATCGGTTTGATCATCTCGCCGAGTTGACCGATGACGCGCAAAATTGAGCCGTCGCCGCCGGCTACGACCAACAGGTCCGTCATAGCTCCAAGCTCCGCTACTGGATAGCCCAGTTGTTTTCCGGCAACACGCGCCGTTTCCTTTTCGAACAGGATCGAAATCGAGAACTGCTCGAATTCCTCGGCAATCGAATTGATCAACTCCGCAACTCCGCGCTTTCCAGTGTGCGCTATTAAACCGATCGTTTTCGTATGCATGCAAAGAATTCCTGATTGCCGTCCGCGCCTTTGATCGCGGCCGGCGCGATCCCAGCGACAATGTGACCTAGATCATTCACAAAGGCGACGATCTTGTCTTGTGCCTTCCCGTGCAAGCGAGCATCGCGCACAATTCCACCTTTTCCCACCTCTGATCGTTGCAGCTCGAATTGCGGTTTGATAAGCGCCAGAATTGTCCCATCCGACTTTAGTAAGGCGACCGCTTTCGGCAGGATAAGGGTTAGGGAAATGAACGAAACGTCAATCACGCAAATATCGACAAGGTCTTGAACCTGATCTCGTGTAAGGAATCGCGCATTGATTTTTTCGAGAACGATCACGCGCGGATCATTGCGAAGTTTCCAATCCAGTTGACCGTAACCGACATCTACCGTGTAAACCTTTTCGGCGCCGCGTTGCAGCATACAATCGGTAAAACCGCCGGTTGAGGCGCCGATGTCCAGGGCGGTTTTTCCCCAAGGATCGATATGAAAATAATCGAGGGCCGATTCCAGCTTCAGCGCGCCGCGGCTGACATACTTTCGAGTCGGCTTTACCGCGATGGCTGTTTGCTCGTCGAGCAGTTCCGATGGTTTGTGGACGATCCGGGTCGCGACGCTAATTTCCCCGGCTAGGATGGCGCGACGCGCTTTCTCACGGCTCGGGAACAATCCTCGCCCCACGAGCAGCTGATCAATCCGTAACTTTTTCGGCATGTATGGTCGTCCGGAAGGTCATTTTTCGCCCAAAATATGTTTTCTGAGATAGAGGTAATAAAGAAATCAAAACAATCTCAATGAGTGACTTAGCAAAACTTCATCTGTCAGAAATCGTATCACTTAACTCCCCGGGTTCGTTTGGTCGGCGATCAGCTTTTCCACAGATGCCACATCCTCATTCGAAGCGCGCCGCCGCTGATATTTTCGCACCAGAATGTCCTTTAGAGCTAATAAATCCTCCAGCAACGGGCGTTCATAATAAGTCCAGTCCAAGTCGCCTGCCATTTTCGCCTGAAGCCGCCATCTGCCGCCGAATCTCGTCGCGCGCACTTCGCGCTTGATCCCCTGCTCGTCCCTCCGAGTCCATATGTGTTGACTCCGCATCGCGCTAACACCTTACATTAGCAGGCTTGAAAGACGCGGCCAGACTAGCAGCCTATTTTATCGCTATTGTCGTCGTTGGAGCACTGCTTGCTCCGATTCTTTTCTGGTCAGCTCAGGCGCTTGCAGCGCACGGGGTGTTCCCGTTTCTAGCGAAATACGATTTCGACACGTTCTTTCACCGCGCCATCTTGATCGCTGCTGTGCTTTTGCTTTGGCCCCTTCTGCGGGTCAGCAAGGTGCGAGGCTCGGCCGATCTGGGCCTTGCGCCCAATCCGCATTGGGGACGCGATGTCTGCTCCGGAGTGCTACTCTCAGTCATTCCCCTGCTCTTTTGCGGTGCTTTGCTGATTGCATTGCATGTTTACTCATTTCGGCACGTCTTTGTCTGGCCGCGCCTTGGCAAGGTGCTTCTTACAGCGATGTGTGTTCCGTTCATCGAAGAGATGTTCTTCCGCGGAATCGTCCTGGGCATAGTGCTCCGGACTGGTCGAAAGCTGCTATCGGTGGTAGCCGTGTCCGCACTTTTCGCAGCAGTGCATTTCTTGAAGGGATCGGAATGGGAACCCGCAACCGTGAGCTGGACCTCGGGCTTCCGATCCATTGGCGATGCCTTCGCCGGATTCGGTGATCCGATGATAGTGCTGGGCGCGTTTGCGACGTTGTTTGCGATCGGCTGTATTCTTGCTGATGCGCGCGTGCTTACTCGTTCGTTGTGGCTGCCGATCGGCCTCCATGCCGGGTGGATCTTCGGCAGTGGCGCGTTTGGTTGGCTGGCGCGCCGGCAAATGGTTGCGTTGCCCTGGCTGGGCAAGAACCTGCTCGTTGGAATCATACCTCTGGGTCTGGTCGCCGTAACATGGATACTCATGCGCCTCTGGTTGAAACATGATCGCTCTGCACAATTTTGAGCTGTTCCAAGCAGCCGTATCGCTGCTCTATCCGGCAACGTGCACGATTTGCGGGAAACAGGCCCGAGCCGGCGAGTATCTGTGTGATGGTTGTGAAGCAAAGATCGTCCGCATCGTGCCGCCATTTTGCGAGAAATGTTCAGAGTCGTTCGAAGGCTCCATCAACACTGCGTTTACGTGCGCGAACTGCGCGCATCGCACGATTCACTTCGACGCAGCGGTGGCCGCATTCCGCAGCCGCGGCGTCGTTCGCGAAGTCATTCACGAATTCAAATACAATCGACAGATCCACCTGCGTCGTCTGGTAGCGCGCTGGCTTCGTGCTGCGCTCGATGACGAGCGGCTGCGCGATTACCAGTTCGACGTCATCGTGCCAGTGCCGTTACATCCGGCGCGGCAACGGGAACGCGGCTTCAATCAAGCGAGCCTGCTTGCGGAACTGCTGAGCGCGCATACTTCAGTTCCTTCCAAGCCACTACTCGAACGCATTCGCTACACCACCACGCAAACCGCGCTCGATCGTTCCGAGCGCATGGAAAATCTGCACACCGCATTCCGTTTACGAAAAAACGCGGACGTGCGAGGCTTGCGCGTGTTGTTAATCGATGATGTCCTCACAACCGGCTCGACGTTGAGCGAATGTGCGCGCGTCTTGAAACGCGCCGGCGCAACCTCGGTTCATGCCGCCACCGCGGCACGCGCATAATTTCCATGGCAATTTTTAAGAAACCAGCAATTAAGGCGGAGGCAGGCAAAAAGCGTGAAATTCCGCGCGGCGTTTTCCAGAAATGCCCCGGCTGCGGACAAGTCGTGCCCGAAATGGAGCTAGGGCAGAATCAACGCGTCTGTCCTCGTTGCGATTACCACCAAGCGCAACCGGCCATGGAGCGAATCCAAAATCTCCTCGATCCGGACACGTTTGTAGAGATGGACGCCGATCTGAGATCCGTTGACGTGCTGCGGTTTCAAGGAATGGCGACGTACAAGGACCGTCTCAAGAAATACCAGGAGAGCACGGGACTATTCGATGCGGTGATCAGCGGGCATGGCATCCTCGACGGCTACAAGGTTGCCATCGCAGTAATGGATTTCGGTTTTCTCGCGGCAACGATGGGCTCCGTCGTTGGGGAGAAAATTACCCGGACGATTGAATACGGCACCGCCCAGCGCTGCGCAGTCATCATCGTTGCCGCGTCCGGCGGCGCGCGCATGTACGAAGGGATGTTGAGCCTCATGCAAATGGCGAAAACCAGTGGTGCGCTGGCGCGTCACGGAGAAGAAAAGCTGCCGTACATTTCAGTTCTCACGAACCCGACGACTGCCGGCGTGATGGCCAGCTTTGCTTCGTTAGGCGACGTCATTATTGCCGAACCAAAAAGCATGATCGGTTTCGCCGGACCACGCGTGATCAAGGAAACAACTCACCAGGATTTGCCTGAAAGATTTCAGACTGCCGAATTTCTCGAGGAACACGGCTTGGTCGACATGATCGTGCACCGGAAAAAACTGCGCGACGAAATTAGTCGATTGCTATCTTATTTCGCTGCCGCACGCTGAATGTGGCACCACACTCTCGTTTGAATTACAAGCAGGCGCTGGCCTGGCTTTACGGCCTCCAACGCTTCGGGATCAAGCTTGGCCTCGAAAACATTCGACGCTTGCTCGACGAATATTGTAACGGCGTTTGGGTCAAACGCCCAGCGCTCGTCGCGGCGAGCGCCTCTACACCGAAGGTCATCCACGTCGCCGGCACAAACGGTAAGGGCTCCGTTTGTGCCATGATCGATTCCATCTGTCGCGCGCAGGGCTATCGCACCGGCCTGTTCACATCCCCTCACCTCATCACATTTCGTGAACGCATTCGCGTGAATGGCGGAATGATTTCCGAGAACGCTGTTGCCGACGGCCTGACCACGATACGCGATCTCACCGCGGATTGGGATCCACACCCAACCTTTTTCGAAGTCACTACTGCACTCGCGCTAAAACATTTTGGCGACGCGAGAATCGCTATCGCAATTCTCGAAACCGGCTTGGGTGGCAGACTCGATGCGACCAACGCGGTTCAATCCGATGTTTCAGTCATTACTCCGATCGGTCTCGATCACGAAAAGTGGCTCGGACACACATTGGTTGAGATCACCGGTGAGAAAGCAGGAATTATCAAACCAAAAGTTCCGGTCGTTTCCGCGCCGCAGGAACTGCAAGCCAAAGAAGGCATTCGCGCGCGAGCTGCTGAGTGCGACGCGCCACTGCACTTCGTAAACGGACTTTACGATCAGTCGTCGATTGCTTTGCGTGGCCGGCATCAAAAAGAAAATGCCGCTGTGGCAATCGCGGCGATCCAGGCTGCAAATATTCACGTTACCGAAAAAGCGATTGTGCGCGGACTCACGGCCATCGAATGGTCCGCACGTTTTCAGAAATGGGATGCGCACACCATCATTGACGGCGCGCATAATCCCAGCGCGGCGCGCATTCTGGCGCAAACATGGCGTGAAGTTTTTGGCGATCAAAAGGCGACGCTCGTGCTCGCGGTTCTTTCCGACAAAGATTTGCGCGGTATCTGCGAAGCGCTCGTGTCGATTGCCGCGTCAGTTCTTCTCCCGAAAATCTGCAGTGAACGCGCCGCTGCACCGGAAGAGCTTGCAAAGATTTTCGACGGCGTTATTTCTGGTTGTAGAGGAGGCGCGTCGCCTGCAGGCAGCTGGAGCAGCTGCCTTACAATTTCGCTCGCCGGTTCGGTTGATGAAGCACTTGAGCTTGCGCGGACGAACTCACATCCGATCCTAATCACCGGCTCGCTGCATTTTGCCGGCGAGGTCCTCGCGCATCTACGCGGTCGGCCAGCTGCTTTCGAAGAATGCGCGCAATGATGTAAGCACCACGAAGGACACGAAATTCACGAAGCCAACCGCGGAGACCAGGAGGATTCATTCGACATTCGGATTTCGTCATTGGTCGCGTCGACGGGGATAAGATTGCGATCGTTGCTCGATAATCAGTACGAGCACAGCATTAGAATCATAACGCATCTACGCATCATGATGCGTTAATTTGTTCCTTGATCGACGAACGAAACGCCGTTTAGTTGCCGGACATTATGGCCACAAACGGGGTTCATCCTCTGGAAGGATTGATGCGCGAGCGCATCGTCGTGCTCGATGGCGCGATGGGAACGATGATCCAGCGCTACAAATTGGCGGAAGCGGATTACCGCGGCGAACGGTTCCGCGATTGGCAAGGGAAAGACCTCAAAGGCAGCCTGGAGCTATTGAACCTAATGCAGCCGCAGGTGATCGAGGAAATTCATTCAAATTACCTCGAAGCGGGCGCCGATATCATCGAGACGAACACCTTTAGTGGGACAACCATCGGTTTGCACGATTTCCTTTTCCAAGGCGAGCCGATCGCTCGGCGCAAAGACCAGGAATTCTTTCAGCGCGTGGTCGACGATGCCGCTCTTCGGGCGTTAGTTCATGAAATTAATTTCGAAGCAGCGCGAATCGCGCGGCACGCTGCGGATCGGGCCGCGAATGAAACCGGCCAGCGGCGATTTGTTGGCGGATCAATGGGACCGCTTCCAGTCGCGGCCTCCATTTCACCTGACGTAAACGATCCGGCATTTCGCGCGGTATCGTTCGATCAGTTGCGCCAAACTTATTTCGATCAAGCAAAAGCGCTGCTCGAAGGTGGTGTCGATCTTCTCATCGTTGAAACCATTTTCGACACGCTCAACGGCAAGGCTGCGTTGTTCGCGATCACCGATGCGTTGGCAGAAACCGGGCGCAGCGTGCCGTTGATGATCTCGGGCACCGTGATCGACAAATCGGGAAGGAACTTGAGCGGCCAAACCGTGGAAGCATTCCTCGTCTCAATGGCGCACGCGCGACCGCTCATCCTCGGTTTGAATTGTTCGCTCGGTCCGGATGAGATGGAACCATTCATCGAGGAACTTTCACGGATCGCACCGTTTTACGTCGGCGCGTACCCGAACGCAGGATTGCCCGATCCGCTTTCGCCGACCGGATTTCCTGAAACTGCAGAATCGTTTGCGCCCAAACTTGCAGCGTGGGTGGCAAACGGCTGGCTGAACATGGTGGGCGGCTGCTGCGGGACCACCCCGGAGCATATCCGCAAAATCGCGAACGCCGTGCGTGACTGCAAGCCACGCGATCCAAACCGCAGGGCGTCCGCCGCTGCGGACGCCGTTCCAAAAGAAAATGGCGTCTGACACAAACGCCTTGGAATTATCCGGACTAGAGGCGGTAAAGATCACGCCGGAGTTTGGTTTCGCTGTCATTGGCGAGCGGACGAATATCACTGGTTCGCCGAAATTTTCGAAGCTAATCCTGGCCGGCGATTTCGAAGGCGCGCTAGCCGTCGCGCGTCAGCAGGTGCAGGGCGGCGCGAACCTGCTCGACGTAAACATGGACGAAGCGATGATCGATTCGGAAGCGGCGATGGTTCGCTTCCTGAATTTGATCGGCAGCGAACCGGAAATCGCGCGCATCCCTATCATGATCGACAGCTCGAAGTGGAGCGTCATCGAAGCGGGACTCAAATGTCTCCAAGGCAAAGCTGTTGTGAACTCAATCAGCCTGAAAAACGGTGAAGAAGAATTTCTGCGCCAGGCACAACTGATCAGGCGATACGGCGCAGCCGCCATCGTGATGGCGTTCGATGAGAAAGGCCAAGCCGACAATTTCCAACGCAAAAGCGAAATCTGCGCGCGCGCTTACAAGCTGTTGACCCAAAAAGCAGAGTTTCCAGCAAACGACATTATTTTCGATCCAAACATTTTGACAGTCGCGACGGGTCTCGACGAGCACCGCAA
>QHOX01000005.1:0-30429 GCA_003219465.1 Verrucomicrobiota bacterium
CGCCGCACCCTTCCGCTGTCGTGAAGTTGGGAAAGCACCCGTCCGGTGTAGGGCTTGGTGTTGGCGTTGGCATAGGCGTGGGTGAGGGCGTGGATGATGGCGTGGGTGATGGGGTCGCACTCACCACGCTGACCATGCCCACCATGCCGCAGCATCCACCATGTACTGTGCAGTAATACGGAAAATTGCCGGTACTATTGAAGGTATGACTGAAGGTAGCTCCCGTATTGAGAATTCCGGAATCCCAAATTCCGTTGGGCATCCCGGGAATACCTGAGGTGGTGCTGTTGAAATCTGAACTCCATGTCCATCGCACCGTATCACCTGGGTGAATCGTCACAGTCGAAGGCGAGAAAATGAGCTGGCCGTTCGGCCCAACAGTTACGTCGATCGTCGCCGCGCATGCGGAGTTAGCATAAGCGAAAAGCGAAGCAATCGTTGCTAACACCGCCACAGCACGAAAAGAATAGGTTTTCATCGTATCCACTGTTAGGTAGTCATCACCGACATTAAGTCGTGAAATGGCGGTCAATCTGTCCCCGAATGCAATAAAGCAAAGGTAACGCCGTTGTTACCTCAGTCTCAATATGGGCGGCTACGGAGTGTGCGGCTGAAGTTATATTTCTTGCGACTTCGCCCCAGGGCGAACAGGCACCTTGGCCTCCGGGCCGCGGATGGTATAGCCCACGTGGCGAACCGTGTGAATCAACGCAGGTTCGCCAAGTCTTTTTCGCAGCCGGCCAACGAACACCTCAACCAGCTTGGTATCGTATTCGTGGGTGTGCTCCCAGACGCGTTCGCACAGCTCCGTACGCGTGAACACGCGGCCGGGCTCGCGCATCAGTACCTTTAACAACATCAACTCGCGCGGCGAAAGCTCGATTCTTTGCATGCCACGGTGAACATCGTGCGTGGACAGGTCGAGCGTGAGATCGGCGACGCGCAACGAGATTGCTGGTTCCTCCGGATAACGACGGCCAAGCGCTCGCACGCGCGCGATCAATTCACGCGTGGCAAATGGCTTGGGCAAATAATCATCGGCCCCGAGTTGCAAGCCACTCACTCGATCGTCGACAGCGCTGCGCGCCGTCAGCAACAATACACGACTGGCGAGATGGTGGCTACGCAGCCGTCGCAAAAGCTCGAAACCGTCGATTCCAGGCAGGCGAACATCGAGCACGATCAGGTCGAATGGTCTCTTGCTCAACTCGTCCAACGCGGCCTCGCCACTATGAACTGCGGTCGGATCGTGACCATCCTCGGTCAGTGCCGCGGCGATTTGCCGCGCCACGGGCACTTCATCTTCAACAATCAGGATTCGCATGGCTATATCGGGAACATTAGAGGATTAAAACCGCACCGTAAACTGCGTGGCCAGCAAATGGTTGTCGTGGCCCGGAAGGGTGGTTTCATGCTGAAAACTGTATTGCAATTTTAGCTGGGCATGCGTGGTGAGGCGGTAGGTAGCGGCGACGTCGATTCTTCCGAGGTCTGGGCTCCAGTGCTCGTTACCGCCGATGCCATTACTGATTTTGTTGAAGAATTGCTGGTTCCAACGAACAGCGCCAAAAAACTGTGGCGTAAGCTTGTATTTCGCTTCGACGTAATACGCCAATGTATCCGCATCTCCGACGCGTGGCACTTCAAAGCGCGCTTCATAAACCTCGGCCCATAGTTGCAAATGATGCCATGCGAAACTGATGTCCTGCCCAAGAACAAATTCTCGATAGTCACCGATGTCACGCCCGGGCGGCAGCGTCGGCTCGGCTTCACGGCGAAAATACGGGCCCTCGCTCGCTGAGAACCCAAAATTCCATGCTTCGTTAGGCCGGAAACCGAAACGCCCGCTAAAAGTCGGATTTTCAAAGCCATTCTCGGTGATATACCAGGATTCGGGACGCGAAGAGAGTGAAGCGTTCTTCATTTCGACCGCGTAATCAAATCGGCCCAGCCGGCCGGAGACAGAAATCCCGCTGGCGTAGCTCGGTCCCCAGATCACCGGATTGAATGTGTACTTTCCGTAGAAGAAAGGTGCATAGATGAAATACAGCGGCGAAAACGGCGCGTATTTATCCTGAATCGCGGTCACATTTTCATAGACTAATGGCGCGTTGATGAACGGATTGTCCCACGACAAGTGCCGCGGGACCCAATTGCCTACAACAGTCGCGAATTGGCCAGCTTGGAATGTGAAGCGGCCGTCTTGCCATGGGGTGATTCGAAGCGCATACTCGTCCAGGCGAACGTCGGCGCCGTGATCGGTAGGATCGAATCCGCGATCGAGTCGTGCTTGCGCAAAGAAATAAACTTGCGAGCCGACTTGCGCATCGAGAAACAGCGTGAGACGCGGATTGAAGAGATTATCAATTTTTGAATCGATCAATCCGGGCGCCGGCTGTTGGAAATTGTAAAATTCCAGATCGACGGTGCCGCTCAAGCGCACGCGAACGTTGTCGTGAAGCCCGGAGATTGTTAGCGTGCTGTCGAGCCGATCCAGAAGATCATCGCTGTCGAAAGCGCACGCCGTGCAGGCAAAAACGCACAGACTCAGAATGTGCCGCTTCATGCAACTGCATTAACACCGTTTGCGGCGGAAAAGCGCACTTCGAATTCGGTCCAGTCGTCTTCCGAATACACGAGGCGCAACTCACCGCCATGGAGCCGGGCGAGTTCGCGCGCCAGGTTAAGACCAATGCCGTGGCCGGACGCGGCCGAGGGTGTCGAGCTGTGATGAAACCTTTCGAAAATGTTTTCGCTCGGCGGAATGGTGGGACCAGTGTTGCCGATCTTCAGTACGACGTCTTTGCCGTTGCCGAGCGCGCTAACCCGAATTCGCCCGCCGAGGCGATTGTATTTTCGCGCGTTCTCCAAAAGGTTTTGCACGATGAGCGACATGTAGCGTTTCTCGCCGGCCACAAAAAGACCCGGTGGAAATTCCTTTTCAATCTTCACATCGGGCGAATCGGGCAGTGCGCCAAGGTCGTCCAGCCATTCATCAACAAGCCGGCTAAGATTGACGGGTGTCGATGCGATTTGAACGTGACCGGCGTCCATGCGCGACAACAAAAGCAAATCCTCAATTACGCCAGTCAACCGACGTGTTTGATGGAGCAGGGTGGATAACTCCTCGTAAATTTCCGGCTTAAACCCTTCGCGCTCCAGCAATGATTCGAGCCCGATCCGAAGGACTGTCATCGGGCTTTTCAGCTGGTGCGACGCGTCGGCTGAGTATCTCGAGGATCGCTCCAGCTCCTCGGCAGTGGATGCCAGGGCGGCCTCGGCGCGTTCCCGTTCTGCGCGGTTCTCCTCCGAATCGAGCGCTAATTTCTTCACGGGGGCGGACATGTTGAGTGCCACGAAATGGCTTGCGACGAATCCGCCTAACAACAGAAGTACGCCGGCGCCACCAATTTGCCAGCGGAGACGATGCAGTTGTGCCGTCCACGAGGCGAGAGGATACAAACAAATTTCGTATGCGGGTGGAAACAGCGATCCCGGATTGAGCCGCTTATGAAACAATAGTTGAGGCGCACCAGCTACTTCCACGCGAAAATAGTTTTGCTCTGAGTCAGAATTAGCGAGCGCAGTTGTTATCTGCTCGTTCAGGGAAGTTTTAGCAGAGCCCGCAAGCGCGGGCAGATGTAGGTGGCCACCTACCCAAATGCCACTTTGTATTCCGGTGCGTCTGTTTTCGAGCTCAAGTGGCTTGAACCCGATCACGAGCGCCGAAACCAGATCCCCTGTGTCGGTCGAGAAGATCGGCACGGTTATCACTTCGTGGATATCACCAGCAGATTGGATATACCCGATCTGCTGCATGTCGGGCAATTTTGGCAGCGAAAGTTGAGCTTCTGTCGCTGCGTCCAGTTCTCCGACATCCGAAGCATTGGGAGGCTTGATGACTGCGCCGGTGTTGTTGAGAAAGCGATAAAATCTGGCGTGCAGAGATCGTGCTGCCTGTTCTGGAGGCGGTTCATCGCCTTCCATTAGATCGCGCAGCTCGTCCTTTGCACTCGGATACAGGAGATCGATTGCGTCGTCCTCGATCGCGGCATGAATCCGTGGCTTCGCTGCGAGTGCGTTGCAGCGCTCCGCGAGCGCGGCGTAGCGCAGTTCCTCAACTTTGTGCATGGAAGAAAGCTCGGTCTGGAATGTCTGCCGCAAGTTTTGCTCAGCATCCGCGGTCACTCTGCGCTGTGCCAAATAAAACCCGAGCGCAGTCAGCGTCGCTACGATCACCATGATCGCGGTGAACAATCGGGTGCGAAAGCTCGCGACCCCTTTGTTTCTCGTTGCACCCGCGGCGCTCATGGCAAATCAACGTGCAGCGTTTGCCCGTCTTTTAATTCCACCGGCTTTTGGCGCGTTGTTCTGCTGTCGATCCATGCCTTCAGCGTGTAGTGCCCTGGCGGAAGTTTATCTAATCGAAACCGGCCCGTCGTGTCCGTCATCACAAAATATGGCGTGTTCAATACCAGGATCAATCCGCGCATGTGCTCGTGAATGTCGCACCGCAGAGTCACCAGACCCGCTGTATCGAAAACCACCGATGGGATCGGCCGTTCCTCCGGACGATAACGGCCGAGATCGAATCGTTTGGTTGGGGAATAGGAAAAAATATTGTGATAAGTGTCGTCGAGATTTGGGAATTGAACTCTGGTTCCCACCTCTATCGGCAGAAGCGCTGGGATGAACGTCAAATCCTTCTGCCGAACCTCCTTCATTGGTAACGACGCTGGTCGGGGGAAGTTGCCGTCGAGATAGACTACTGCCAGCGGCGGTTGCGTAGAAAGAACCCCGGCCTTGGTGACAATCTCGTAGCGTTTCGCCTGAACCGGCGCGGAGCGCGATTTCGGAAGCTCGACGCGTCCCTCAACGGTCGCGCCCGTCAAAAGCGAAGCGGGAATGAAGGAAAAAATCGCGTTTAACGACAGCAATCCCAGCCGGCGCATCATCTTGCAGTCTAACAGGGCTTTGGTTCAACGGAAAGTGCTGGAACCATGGGCGGCTCACGCGATCCTCGTGCCATCCCGTGGTTTAGTCGCTGCCATTGCAGGTAGAGTGAAGAAAATTGTGGCGACTAAACTCCAGAGAATTCCAATCGCGCACGCGATGCCGAGCCCGGTCAGCGCAGGATTTCGCGCTAGAGCCAGCGAGCCGAAACCACTGAGCGCAGTGAGTCCTGCGAGTAACACTGGTTTTATCACGCCGGCGACATCATGCTCGACATCGCGCGTTTTCTGCCAAATCAGCACGGTGTAAATTCCGTAATCCACACCGATCGCGAGGACGAGACGGAACGAGAGCACATTGAGCAGATTCAAATGGATGTGCAGCAGTTTCATGGAAGCGATCATCGCTCCAATGCCGAACGCGAGTGTGATAACCTGGATCAGCCACAAGCGAAGGTCACGATACAAAAGAGCTAACAAAGAGATGTCGAAGATCGCCATCAGTGCGCTGATCAGGAGCAATTGATGATGCGACCACGGCTGAAGATCGGCGAGCACATAGGTCCAGCCTGTGAGAACCATCGGCACGGCGGCTACAGACAGATCGCGGCCCAGTTCGTCACTTTGCGCGTGTGTTGTCAGCGGTCCATTGGTCGTCACAAATCCAGTCGTTAGCAACGGGTCTTGGCCGAAGTAGCGGTCGATCAAAAACCACCAGCTCGATGATTTCGGCAATTGCGTCCGCCAATTCGGCAATGGCGCGCTGGGATCGGACACGCGTTGCAAATCGTCGAGCAACGTGAACGCGGGAGTGAATGCGTCAACGCTGAACCCTTCGGCTTCCAAAGTTTGCATCAAAGTTTCGTGTGCCGCCTGAAAATTTATCGCGCGCAAAATTTCGCGGTTTCGTTCCATCCAGATCGGCGACGGGCAAAGCGCCGCAGGCGTGGAAAAACCTTTGATCTTGCCGGCTGCCTGAAGCTCCAGCCAATGCGCGGAAATGTTCTGCCAGTAGTCATGCAACTGCTGCTGGTTTGCGCCGCGAACAATGCCCAGTACCGGTTCCCAGCGCACTGGCATTTTTTGCATGATCGTGTCGAGGGCACGACTGGCGCGGATGTTTTTTGGTTGCAATGAGCGCGTGCTGGCTTCGAACTCGAGCGGGGGAACAGGCGAAAAGCCGATGGCCGTGAGTAACAGCAAAACTGCGGTCGACAAAATCAACATGGGCGCCGGTTTGCGCACTGTCCACCGCACATATTTTCGGACTAGCTCAAAGAGCCAATCGTGGCCGACGGCATCCTGTTGCTCGCGAACAAACAAAAACAAGATTGAGCACATGAACAAACCAGCCACGAAAATGCCGATGGCTATGAGCACGCCGAGCTCGGAAAAACTCATGGCGCCGCTCAGGACCAGCGCGAGAAAACCTACCGCGGTCGTGAGCGCGCCAAAGAATACTGCCCGTCCAAGTTTTGCGATCGACGTGGCAATAGCTTGCTGATGCGTTTCGCCGTCGGCGCGCGCCTGCTGATAGCGTCCGATGGTAAGAATCGCAAAATCAACGCCGAGCCCGACAAGAATGGCGCAAAACCCCACGCTGATCATGCTCAGTCGCCCGAAAAAAAGCTGTCCCGCAGTCAGCGCTAACAGACATGAGAGGAGCAGGCAAAACGCCATCCCAACCAGAGGCAGCCAGCGTCGAAACCCAGCAAAAAAAATCGTGCCCACGAGCACGACTGAGCCAAGCAATGTAGCCACGACGTCGTAGCGCATGCTCAGCGAAATCTCGGATACAAACGCAGAGCGCCCAGTTACGAGAATTTGTAATGGCTTGCTGCCGTCCCATCCTTTGGCTGCGGTTCTGCGAAACTTGTTTACGCGCCGCATCAAGCGCTGGCATTCAAACGCGCTGATCGACGCTTGATTTGTCACCACCAGAAAGATTCGCATCGTCCGATCAGGCGAAGTGAGCGGTTGTTCCTGTTCAATCGCGGTGCTTTGGGCAAACGGCTTGAGCGCAGGCGCGATCAATCCAAGTGGATCGAACGAAAGCTCGAACTGCGGACGCGGCGAGCCCGCCTCTATCTGCTGACGCAAACGATGAAGACGATCGCGAATCTTGTCCGACTGCAGGATCGAAATTGCCTCGCCGAAAGCGCTGGGTTCCAGATTGAGCAGCAGCGGGACCGCTATCGATTGCAGATCGCGAATGCCATCCGAGGTGGTCATGGGTGAACCAGCGAGCACACGCGCGCACCAAGGTTGCTGGCCCAACTGTTCCGCGAACACAGGCGCGAACTCCTCCAGCTTCTCTACGTTTTGCGGATCACACACCAACGCGAACGTCAGCTCGCGCGTCTGCTCAAAATCGTGGTCATAGATTTTGAGGCCTTGCACCGATGAAAATCTGCCGGGCAACACATTGAAGATCTCGGAATCGAGTTGCAATGAGGTGACAAGGGCTGCGACGCAGACAATGGTGAGCATAGCCACGCCGCACCAAACCAGCGCGCGACGCTGGGTGACGATTCGGGCGATGAAATCGCTGGTCCGCATGAGCAGGCCACCATTCAACACGAATCGGCGTGAAGATGCCAATGCCGCAGCCGGGATCTGTAGGGCGTCTCTGTGAGAGGCCGTCTTTGAGGCGTTTGACACAAACGCCCTACAATTACGCGTGCGAACGGGCGATGCTGTAGCGTCCGCTGTCCTCAGCGGAGAGCTAGACTCAGAATCGGAATAGGAACGTCTCGCTTCCTGCCGCGTATCGGAGTGTCTTTTGGTTCGGCGCGCGAATGAATTGATCGCGCAAGGCCAGCCAGCCTCGCAATTGCGGCGGTGCGTGCGCTACCGAACCAGACCAACGCTGGTCTGTAAAGTTTGCGTTGAATTCGGCAAAACCCGCATCCTGTCGAAGGGACAACAATGTAATCCCAGGACCTTTCGATACCGTTAATTCAAAATCGCCCGTTTTTGAAAAGCTCACGAGGGCTTCGCCGATCAGCGTCGTCTTCGGTGTCCGATACATGAGTTGGCCGGTTCTCGTCTGCCATCCTGCAGCTGGCTCGGAGAATTGATGGTGTGAAACGGACGCGCAACTCGTTAGGCAAACAGCGATAATGAACAGAAGACCTGTAGCGACGGCCCTGTGGGCCGTAAGAAAAGTCATGACACAACGCCAGCGGCTTGAGGCGATGCCGGCGTTTCTTCTTGTTTGTTCGGCACGAGCGTGAGCCTCGGTGCAATCGGGTGGTGGCGCTGCAGCCAAACCAGGAAATAAAATACCCACATCCGCCAGCGAATCGGGAAACTGTTGCCGACATTTCCGCCGAGCACTGCATTCACTGCCGCGGCGAGACCGAGCACATTGCGCGGCGCGAGGAAAATTTCGATGAACTCCTTCGTGTACCACGCATCGACGAATCGAAGATAAATGTCCATCGCGCGATTCACTGATCGCTCGTATTTCGCGAACAACCTTTTGGCCTTGCGCGGGTGATCAAGCACTGCGTTCAAAGCGTCGGCACATTTTTCGCCACTGAATATTGCCAGAAAAACGCCGCTGCTAAAAATTGGGTCGATAAATCCGGCGGCATCGCCCGTAAGCAACCACCGATCGCCGTGCAAACGTGCGCTGCGATAAGAAAAATCCGCTTCGACATAAACTCTCGAGACTAGCCGCGCGTTTGTCATTCGTTTCGCGATGGTTGGCTGTTCCGCCAGCGCTTGCTCGAGAAAATCTTCAGCGCTGAGCTTGGATTTTCGAAAAGTTTCGCTGTCGAGAACCACTCCAACGCTGGTGCGCCCGGCGGTGAGGGGAATCAACCAGAACCAGCGATCGACGGCACGGACCAAAACTGTCAGTGTGCCGTCGATTCCTTCCGCGCGCCAGACGCCGTCGTAATGCGCGAAGATGGATAGCTTCTGGAGATGATCGTAGGTTTTTTTGATTTTGAATTGTCTGCCCAGCACCGAGGTGCGTCCGCTCGCGTCCACAAGATAACGTGCCCGGATCGAATGAGACGAGCCGTTGGATCTGACCGCCAGCTCAACGCCGTCCTTCGAGAACTCGACGCTACCGACCGGAGTCTGTTCGTGCACTTCCGCGCCGGATTCACGTGCATGATCAAGCAGCACCTTATCGAAATCACCGCGTGTGACTTGGTAAGAGTGATCGGTTTGCGAACGGTAGCCGTCCTTGAAGTAAAATTTGGTTCCCGTGTCCGAGCATGCACCCATGATTTCGCCGCCGTACTTCTTTATGAACCCGGCGCGCAAAAGCTTTTCGTGCAGCCCCAGCCGGGTAAATGCTTTCATACTGAATGGCAACAGCGATTCGCCGATGTGAAAGCGCGGGAACTTTTCCCGCTCGAACACAATCACGCGCCGTCCGGCGCGCGCGAGCAGCGCCGCAGTCGTGCTGCCGGCCGGTCCGCCGCCTATGATCGCGACGTCGTACATGTTGCTGCTCATCGTGCGTTGAGTTTAGCAAATTCTCGAAGGTTTGGTAGGGTCAGCGCGCTGCGCCGACCGGACGCCGCAGTGCGGCGTCCCTACGATTTTGTGCTAACGTTTGCATCACAAACGAAGCTGACGACGGTTCATTAGCGCCGCTAATCTTAAACCCTTGTTAAGCATCGGCGTCGTGTTCATCGAACATTCCCGCAAACTGGGTAAAACCGCTGCCGAAAGATACCTCAGCTTTTGCAATCGAGGACATAATCGGCAAGTTCAGTCAACGTGAACGCATCGTGAACTAAATGAGTCCCTTGCCTCGTGTTGTCTTTCCGAAATGGCGCGATGGAATTGTGAGAAGCCGGAAGAAAGGAAGTGCCACAGGGTGAGCCATCTTCCAAGATGAATTTCGCCACGGTTCCCACCACAGCAACCCCTACCAAAAACACGCTGGTTTGGGGCATGCGCCCCGCACACCTTGCTCTGTTAGCTGTGGTCTTAGTGACCTTCTTTCGACTTTGGTACGTCCGCTACGTCGATCTTGTTCCTGACGAAGCATATTTCTGGGTCTGGTCGAAACACTTTGCCCTTTCATATCGTGACAAGGGTCCCTTGGTCGCTTGGACCATCGCAGTGGGCACGCACCTATTCGGTGACACGGTATTTGGTGTCCGCTTTTTTGCGGTCCTGCTCAGCGCAGGTACTGCATTTCAGCTGTTTCGGCTTGCCGAGCGATTGTACGGCGATCGCACCGCACTTTGGTGCGTGGGCGTCGCGGGAATAATCCCAATGTTCGGGGTCGGATCCATTCTGATGACGATTGACCCCTTGAGTGTGTTTTTTTGGGCTTGGGGCGCGAATCTGTCGTGGTCGGCCTTCGAGACCGGAAAAATGCGCTATTGGGTGCTGCTTGGACTACCCATCGGCGTCGGCTTTCTCGCAAAGTTCATCAACGCAGTCCAGTTGGTTGGGGTTGCGCTTTTTCTCTGCTGGTCGAAGCCACACCGGCATTTCCTTTTCAGCCGTCAAAGTCTGGCAACGCTGTGTGCGTTTGGAGTGAGTTCGTTTCCGGTGTTTTGGTGGAATGTGGAGACGGGCTGGCTCCATGTTGAGGCACTGCACGAACGCAGTGGTATCCAGCACTCTTTCGGTATTCATCCCTGGCAATTCCTCCAATATTTGGGCGGAATTTTTGCGGTGGTCTCGCCGCCGATCGTGGCTGGCATGTTGGTCGCCGCGATTGGACTCTGGCGCCTAGAAGGCGATCAAGCGCGCGTTAAACACCTATTGAGCCAATTTTTGCCGGTCCAGGTCATGTATCTCATCCTCGGCCTCAACAGCAAAGGAGAACCCAACTGGATCGCTCCGTCCCTGATTACCGGAATTGTAATGCTTGTGGTTTTTTGGCGGCAACTGATGGCACGGAACCCAACATGGCGCTGGGTGGTTTGGTCCGCGATGGGACTGAGTTTGGTTGGGACGGTCGCCCTTCATGCTATAATTTTTCTTCGGCTGCCCTTGAAGTATGACCCGTTGCGCCGGGCCGAGGGCTGGGTGGACTTTGCGCAGCACGTACAGAAAGCTCGCCAACAGACTAATCCTGACCTGTTGATCGGCAACGATCGCGTACCGGCTAGCATGATGCAGTTCTATCTGCCAGACCATCCGTTTGCCTTCGTGCAACCTGAACCTTACGGTGCAAGCCAGTTCACGCTTTGGCCCGGTTATACCGTCGGACACGGAACACGGGCACTCTTTGTTATCGTTGGGAAGGCGCAATTGCCGCAAGAATTAAAGAACGAGTTCAAGCACTCGCAGCTGGTTGACGATTTCTGGTCGGAACAAAATGGGCGGCCGACCACTCATTTTCATATCTACTTCCTCTGGAACAGCTGATTGCCGGAAGCTGCAAGTGAACAGCTACAGGTGAATAGAAAAGGGCCTTTCCAGTAAGTTTGCGTCGGGGATCATCGAAAATATCGTTGTAGCCTCGGTCGCCTGGCCGCAGTCAGTTTCCGTCGCCACCCAATCCAGCCATTCCCCGAGGACGAGCAAGGTCCAAATGGCGCGGGCATGCTCGGCTTTGCGCTGGCAATGCTCGGAGAAGAGTTCCATAGCGGCAGACGTGTGAATGCCGACCTGTTCTAGGCGCCCATTTTTCAAGGTGGCGATCGCCCATTCTTTCAGAGGGCCGCGCAGCCAGCTGCTGATGGGCACCGAGAGGCCGCGCTTGCGCCGGTTTACGATATTATTTGGCAAGTAGCGCCGGGCGTAGCGCTTCAGAAAAACCTTAGTCTTAAATCCCCGCACGCGATCCTCGACACGAAGCGATTTTGCGAATTCCATTACGGCTTCGTCCAGGAACGGCGCACGCAGTTCCAGTGCAGAACTCATGCTCGCGCGGTCGGCCTTGGTCAGCAACCCCTCAGCCAACAACGTTTCCAAATCCCACCGTTGCGCTCGGTCCAGTAGATCACCACCACCTGTGTTGCTGCTTTCGAATTGTATCGGCGTCACGCCCAGTCGGCGCAGCAGCGCCGGGGTGATGTTGGAGACCCATAGCCGGTGTCGTGTCATGTCATTCAAACCCGCGCCTTCCACGAAACGCTTGAGCAAGAAAGAAATCGTTACCTTCTTCTCGTTGTGTGGAAGCGCTCCTATCGCGCGGCGGATCGCGAACCTGAGCCAGCTCGGCAACTGGACGAAGCGTTCGGCGACCTCCACCCCGATGTAAGTCGGATAACCGCCAAACAATTCATCGGCGCCTTCACCCACGAGCGCCATCTTGCTTTCCTGTGCCGCGCGCTGGGCTAGCAGGGTCGTCGGAATCCACGCGGGGTCAGCCAGGGGTTCACCCACCATGCGGATGAGCGATTTCAATCCAATTCGCACGTCATCAGGTTTGACCTGCACTGTCACGAGTTCCATTTTCAATTGTTTCGCCACTACCGCTGCAAAGCGGCCTTCGTCGAACGATTGTTCGTCAAAACGCAGGGTGTAGGCTTTCAATGGACGCTTCGGGTGGAGTGAACGGACCACCGCCGAAACCAGCGACGAATCAATGCCGCCGCTCAAAAAGACCCCGAAGTCCACGTCGACGTCGCTCTGGCGACCGACGGCGCTGCGGAAGGTTTGATCAAACGCGTCAAGAGATGGCGGTTGTTTGGCCGTCTCCGTGATCTGCCAACGCCAGTAGGACTTTCGGCGCATGCCAGTCTTGTCGAACTGGATCAATTCGCCGGGCGCGACCTTCCGGATTTCGCCGAACGGCGTATCTGGTGACAGAAAGATCCCGAACTGAAGATATTTTCGCAACGCTTCCTGGTCGAGGTTAACTGGCGAGCGACTGTGGGCGAGCAAGGCAGCAATCTCAGTCGCAAAAATGATTTCGTTGCGATTCCTAACGTAAAACAACGGACGTTCCCCGGCGCGGTCGCGCACTAGGGTGAGGCGCTGGTTGCGTAAGTCCCAAACAGCAATCGCAAAGGCCCCGACGAGCTGGCTCGCGAACGCTTCGCCGAGTTCGAGATACAACCCTGGGATCACCGCAACGTCCGTTGCCTGTTGCACGGGTCGGCCCCGATCCGCCAGCCACCGGGCTAACTCACGATGATTGTCAATCTCGCCGTTGCAGACGGCAATCACGCCGCTCTTCGCGTCCGCCATTGGCTGGTTGGTCTGATCGGTGAGACCGCGAATGGCCAGGCGCGTCGCACCCAGGATAGCCAGGTCGGTTTCCACTTGGCCAGTGGCATCCGGGCCGCGGTGGGAGAGGGACCGGAGCATTGCCTTTACGCCAAGACGAGCGGCGTCGGGAAACCTTAGGTTGGAAAAAGCGACATTGCCGCAGATGCCACACATTCTAGGACCTTCTCGGAACTACAGTTGGGCACTCGAACACGGCGAGGCAAGATTTTGAACCGATGCGCCTGGCGCCGCGGGCCAAGTCCCCGCCATAGACAAAAATGTTAGCCCGACGGTGGCCGTTGAACAAGACATCGAGATGTCATCCAATACCTCATTAATATGTCGGTTAAGGCCTTACAGATCGCTAGAAGCTGAGCGGTTTTGGGGTGCGAACAAGACAGTAGGGCGTCAATCAGCTCCGTCGCGTAAACCAGGAAATATCCGATTTGTGGATCGGTCTTTCGATCAACTGACCGGAGTGGCGCAATAGATAGGGCGTCTGCGACCTGCAAATTGTATTGTTGCCCGCGATGGCGCAACGGACCCAGCAACAGGAGTCCATCGATGCTAGCGATAGCCGCTGCCTGCACGTCGCGCAATCAATGGATGCGACGACTTTATTGAAATGGAACTCATATATCCAGTTATGAAGAAAAATCTCAGTTGTGCTAATTTCCGTACGAGAAATGAAACTGATTGATCGATTTGTTAGCCGCGAATTGGTGGTCAACGTCCTCTTCGCGATCGCGGTGCTGAGTCTGGTGCTCGTTGTGGGGAATATTTTCCGGAAACTTCTTCCGCTGCTGGTGAATCACGACGTGCCGATGGAATACCTCATCGCATTTATCGCATACGTGCTGCCGTTCTCACTCATCTTCACTATACCTTGGGGGTTGCTGACCGCGATCCTTCTCGTGTACGGGCGGCTGTCCGCCGACAATGAATTAATCGCGCTCCGGGCGAACGGCGTGAGTATCACGCGGATTTCCATTCCACTGGCTGGGATCGCGCTCGTTTCAACAGCGATTTGCCTCTGGCTCAATGTGCAGGTAGCCCCGGCTGCGCAAGAAAAATTGCGCAGTACCATTTTTGATCTGGCCACGCGAAATCCGATGGCGCTTTTTGGCAGCGATCAGGTGATCGATCAATTCCCGGGTCGGAGGATTTACGTCGGCAAAAAGGAAGGGAACAAGCTCGAGAACATCACCGTGTTCGAGATGAACGACAAGGCCCTGCCGGTGAAAGTCACGTACGCGCGTACCGGCATGCTCGAGGCGGATTTAGAGAACAAACAAATTCTGATGCACTTGTATCAGGCGCGTTACCAGGAGCGCGATGAGAAGGACCCATTCAACCTTCACAAAATCCGTGATGGCATCAACATGGTGGAAGGCACGTTGCCCATCAGCCTCGAGGAGCTATATGAAAAGGAGAAAAAACGCCCGTACCGTTCTGCACTATCGATCGAACAATTGCTCGACCAATTAAAGAGTGAGAACAAGCGTGAACGGAGCGCCAGCCGAACGGAATTGAACAAACGCTTTTCATTTCCGTTCGCGTGCGTTGCGTTCGCGATTATTGGCGTACCGCTCGGTGTGACCGCGCACCGTCGCGAGACTTCCATCGGCTTTGCCATGGGTCTGATCGTTGCCACGACGTATTTTCTGTTCGTCATTATTGGCGATACGTTGCGCGGAAATCCGCATGCGCACCCGGAGCTGCTCGTTTGGTTTCCCAATGTTCTCTTTATCGGGCTGGGCGTGCTTTTGTTCCGCCGTCTCGCCCGCCAATAATGATGGTGAAACTCGCCCAATCGCGTCTCGAGACTGAGGAAATGCTGTAGTGTGCGCTGTCCTCAGCGCATTCGTCGCGGTACGCTAACTGGCTTGCCGATCTCCGCTGAAGACAGCGGACACTACAGAAGGCTTGCAAGCAAATGGGGAGCTGGTTTTAGCAGCATTTAGCGCGATTCGGCCGTAGTTGGGTCGACGAAGGCCGCCGCGCCGCTCTGCAACGCTTCTAGATTTTTAACCTGCGAAATCCTTGTCTGCCACGCCGAATGCAAAAAACCCACGCGTCTCAAAAATTTTCATTTTTTTTCCAAACTTCGCCCGAAAAACTTCGGAGAAGGATGGTGAAAGGAAGAAATTATAAAAACCGTAACCAGATTCATCGATGTAAAACTTATGAAACTTACAAAGTTGATTTCAAGTGTTGTTCTGTTTGTCTGCAGTTTTTGGGCCCTAATAGCAGCAGCCAGTCCTAGCTGGACGCTGTTGGGTCCCGGTGGTTTGACGTTCCCTCTATTTCGCGGCGGGTCGACTACAGTCTACGATCCCTCGTCGAATCGGGTCATTCTGTTCGCCGGGTCTTCTGATGATGTGGGGAACCCGCGTTTGAATGACGTCTGGGTACAAACCAATGCGAACGGCTTAGGTGGCACTGGTGCGTGGAGCCAGCTTCTTCCGAGCGGCGCACTTCCTCAGGTTCGCTCCCAACATTCGGCAGTATACGATGCAGCGAACAACCGCATGATTATTTATGGCGGGTGCGGCGCGGTTCCTACATCGAACGGCTGCCTTCCAATTGCCGATAACGTGTGGGTTTTAAGCAATGCTAATGGTTTGGGCGGAACTCCGACTTGGACGCAACTTTTTCCTACTGGTGGGCCGCCCCCGGCGCGGCAGAGTCACCAAGCCGTCTACGATCCCGGTACTAATTCAATGATTGTTTGGGCCGGCCAGAATGGCGGTGGCAGCGCCTGTGCCACCTTTCCAGATGTTTGGGTGCTAAGCCATGCCAATGGCTTAGGCGGTACCCCGAACTGGACCCAGCTCTCGACGACCGGGGGGCCGCCGCCAGGACAGTATTCCTCAACCGCGGTTTACGACTCCACCAACAATGTCCTGACTGTTTTTGGTGGGACCGGGCTCCTTGGCACACATTGTGGGCTGACCGACGCAGTTTGGGCTTTATCACATGCGAACGGAACTGGCGGAACGCCGGTGTGGACTAATCTCGTTCCCCAAGGTGCCCCTGGTGCGCCTTCCAATCGATCGGCCACTTTTGGCATCTACGAACCGGATACCAACACAATGACAATCTTCGGTGGCAGCGCAAGGAATGGAGCGGTCAACGATACTTGGGTACTTTCGCACGCTAATGGAATCGGTGGCTCATCTGCATGGACGAGGCTATCAATTCCTGGCCCAATACCAGTGCAAGCTACCCGTTGGAATAATGGCGGCTTCGACAGCGTGAACGACCGCATGATAATGTTTGGTGGCAGCTTTTCCGAAGGGCCCCTCTGGAGTACCTGGGTACTGACTGACCCGAGCGGACAGTGAAGAGAGGCTATCGCAAACAGCCGCTGGCCGCGCGTGCATCCTGACTCTCCGTTTGGCTCGCGTTGTAGCCGCGACTTACGTTTCGAGCGGCTGCAATACCAGGCGTCACAATCCGTGCTATCCGCAAAATCCGTGGTTCGAAAGAATTCTAAAAATTCGAGAACTTCGGCTCCCAGATTTCGGATATGAAGATGGAGGGGGTAGCCCCCAATGCCTCTCCCTGATTGTGGATGGATGGTGTGAAGTGGATAAGGGGCCGCGGTCACTCGCCTCCGAAGAGGCGCCTCCGGAACGCTTCGGCGTATCAGGGGCTACGGCGGACAAGGCGGCTGCGGCCCCGACACCGCTGGCGCCTCGCGTTTTTAGCTTGCCTAGGAATTACGTAAATAAGATGCTGCGCGCCTGTGACTCCAACAACCGCGACCGACGGCGGGCGTTCACCCGACCGCTTCGCTACGACGCATTGGAGCATGATCCTCGCCTGCGCGGACTCCGGCACCGGCGAAGCAAAGGCGCGCAAAGCGCTGACCGACCTTTGCAAGACCTACTGGCGCCCGATCTTCGCCTTTATTTGCCGGCGCGGATACTCCGTCCCCGATGCGCAGGATCTTACCCAGGATTTTTTTCTTACAATGATTGAAGGCGACCTTCTCAAACGCGCCGATCCCGGTCGCGGCCGGTTTCGGTCGCTACTGCTTAAGACGCTTCAAAATTTTTTGGTCGACGACACGATCCGGAAACGCGCGCGCAAACGCGGCGGTGACATAAAGTTTGTTTCGTGGGATGAATGGATGGCGGAAGCACCATCGCATTTTTCGATTTCGGCACGCGAAGCCGAGACATGGTCCGCGGAAAAAATCTATGATGTACGCTGGGCCGCGACGGCGGCCGAACATGCGCTGCGACAACTCGGTGAAGAATGCGAGGCGCGCGGGCGCCGCCGTGTCTTTGATGTGTTAAGTGATTGCCTCGCTGCGGAACGCAAGGATGTCTCGTATCCAAAGCTCGCCAAAACGCTGGGCGTGTCGGAAACCGCGGTGAAGCGTCTGGTTCATCAATTGCGACAACGTTATCGTGCGCTGCTTCGCGAAGAAGTGGCGCACACGGTCGAGAAACCGGAGGACGTGGATGAAGAGCTGCGCTATCTCTGCGCTGCCTTGGCGGCGACCTCATGACTAACCACGAATAAACACGAATGAACACGAATGTTGAGAAAGTGCTGCACTTTGGAGTGCGCGGACATGGCCGCGCTTTGAAAGCGGCGACGTGTCGCCGGATTCCGAAAATGAATTCGTGCTTATTCGTGTTGATTCGTGGTTAAAACCGAATCCCCATGAACGGCATTTCCGATTCCGTGCGCGTCCACTCGGATGTCGTGGCGTGTGAGGACTGCGGATCAACGTCGCGCATCGGCCGGGGGCTTTGTCTGAATTGCCTGCTGCAAGGGGCGCTCGCTGGCGTTGACGCAAAGGAAACTCTCGAACAAGTGCTCGATGAAATCGACGTGCGCGATGCCGATTGGCGGATCGGCAATTATCAGATCCTGGAAGAAATCGGGCGCGGTGGAATGGGCGTTATTTACCGGGCGCGCCAGCGACATTCGCGCCGGATCGTCGCGTTAAAGCGGATCCTGAGTTATCAGGCCGATTCGCAGGAAACACTCGTTAGGTTTCGTCGCGAAGCGGAAGCAGCAGCGAGCCTCGATCATCCAAACATTCTGCCAATCTATGAGGTAAGCGAGAGCGAGGACGGTCTGCCGTTTTTCAGTATGAAGTTCGCAGCCGGTGGCAGCTTGCTCGATGCTGCGCCCGCGTTGCGGAACGAACCGCGTCGGAGCGTGGCACTGATGGCGAAGGTGACGCGCGCGGTTCAATATGCGCATCTCCAAGGAATACTGCACCGCGACCTTAAACCTGGAAACATTTTGCTCGACGCGCGCGGCGAACCGCTGGTGAGCGACTTCGGCTTGGCTAAATGGCTCGATACCTCAAGCGATCTAACGCGCACGCTGACGATTTTCGGCACGCCCGGATACATTGCGCCCGAGCAAGCGAAACGATCAGCGGCGAACCTCACGCCGACGGCCGATGTTTACAGCCTCGGCGCGATCCTGTTCGATCTGTTCACTGGCCGCCCGCCGTTCTTAGGCGAGCACGCGCTGGCCGTAATCCAGCAAGCGTCTGAAAAACCTGCGCCGAAATTGCGTTCGCTCATTCCAGGATTCGATCGCGACTTGGAAACAATTTGCGCGAAGTGCCTCGAGCGCGAACCGCACGCGCGTTATCGCTCTGCCGGCGATTTAGCAGAAGACCTCGAACGCTGGCTCGAAGGCCGCCCAATCATCGCGCGTCCTGTCTCGCCACCCGTGCGCATCTGGCGCTGGTCAAAACGCAACCCAACACTTGCCGCCAGCGTCGTTGCTTGTCTTTTGCTGGGCGGCGTGGCGGGAGTATTCCAAGTCCAGAATCGCATCACTGCACGCGCCGAAGCGATGGCGATTCACTCAGTGGCAGTAGAGCCGCTTCTGGATTTGGACACCGCACAACCTGATTCAAAGTTAGCCGCTGCAATCGCTAAAGCGTTGCAAAGCGAACTATCAAGGCACGGCCCGGCTCGCGTTACAGCGGTTTCTGCTAGCGCGACAACGATCGCGAGCAGCGGCTTCAATGATGAAGACGCGAAAGCACGCTGGCAGGGAGCGCGCACAGTGCTGCAAGGAACAAGGCGCACGCGGGATGGAATATTGCGTCTGTCATTGCGATTGGTTGATGCTGCCGACGGGAAAGTCCTTTATCGTCGAATCGTCGAGAGTGACGTTTCTGCCAAAGAAGCGGACACAGCTGCGAAGGTAACTGCCGGAAATATCTACGCCATTCTGAGCACGACGAAGCCAACTCCATTGGAATCAATGGAGGATGATCCGGCGTGGCGCAATCAAAGCACCCGTGAACTTCTCGTCGCTGGACGTGCGGTGATGGGGCAGCGCACGCTCACCGATGTGACTCGAGCAGTCGAACTGTTTGAGCTGGCGATCAAGACTGAGCCTGAATCGGCTTTAGCTTACAGCCATTTGGCCGAGGCAGAGTACGGTCTTGGATTTCTCACCGGTGACCCCCAGCACATTGCTGCAGCGGGTACGTCGGCAAGGAAGGCAATTCAAGTAAATCCAAAGATGACTGAGGCGCACCAAGCGATGTCATTGGTGCTATATCAGGAAGGCCGCTTTCGCGAAGCTCTCGAGGAATCCTTTGCCGCGTACGAATTGGCTGGCAGGGACGCAGCGGAGTCGGTGACGGCTCAGGTGGCAAATACCTTAAGGGCACTTGGCGATCCGGTTCGAGCGGCAGCTTGGTTCCAGGCCACCAAGGGCAATCGACCAGCAGTCAGCGATTTCATGGTAGCAGATTGCCTCGTGGATCTGACGGATGACGAGCGGGCCGCGGCTCTATATCGACGAACTTGGACGTTGCTTCCGGAACACCCCGAAGGATGGATCGGGCTTTGCCGGTTAGCCCTCTTACAGAAGGACTTCGCTGCAGCGCATAAGATCTCATCAGACAATTGGCAGCGTTATCGCGACTTTGCTTTCAGTGAGCAAATGGCTGCACAAGTGGAGTTCTTTTCACGCAATTTCACTGAGGCCGAGAAACTTTACCAAGAGCTTGCCGGGAAAGAACCGAATGGTGGCGGATCATTTTACGGAGCCGTGAGTTATCAGTCGGCACTTGGCAGATTGCATCTCGCTGCCGGTGACGAAAAAACCGGCAGACGAATCTTGGAAGACACCCATGCCAAGGAATTGGACGCTCTCCGTTTAGCGCCGAATCATCCTGAGATTTTGTATCGTCTGGCAGCGATCGAGTCGTGCTTAAGCAGAGTTGAACCAGCGCTAGAACATTTGCGCGCCGCTACTGAAGCAGGTTGGATTGACTACAGATCGATGGAACTTGATCCGCGATTTGACGCGTTGCATCAGGAGCCTCGATTTAGACAGATTTTCGAAGCGATGGTCACACGTGTGGCATCATTCGAACGGCAATTTCACGCCGTGAAGTGACACAAAACGACAACAAGGCACTTAAAACATGGAAACGAGAACACATTGGGACAATGTCGCAGCCCGCATCGATGCGACGTGGGCATTCTGCGATTACCTCCGGCAGCATCCGGAAGAAGTGAAAGCGTGCGTGGATAATCCTGATCACGCGAAAAAGGTCTTTGCCAAAGATCGCTTTTATTTGGAAGGCGACGAACAGGCTGATCCCGATCACCCGTTGCGATTCATTCCCAAAGAAACAGTCTTTCGCGTGTTCGAATACGATCCGAAAGTGAAGCGGGATCAACTGGTCACAATCGTTCTTCCAGATCCAAAGAAACCGTTGAACGCTGGTGACGTCGTTGATGCGACCGAAATTTGGAGGTGCACGTGGCCGCCGTACCTCCAACTGCAGGCAGAGAAGAAGTACGTTTCTTTTTCGGTCTCCTAGGAACACAAACAAAAGCATTACGTAAGAATGCTACATGCCGTGTCACGGCTGCCGAAGCGCATCCGCGGGGCCTTACCGCTCGCCCGTGAAAAACGGGAATGTCGGCACTTTCGAGAGCAGCGATTTCCTGCTTAATATCCCGCTTTCGGCGTCCTCGCATTTGGCAGGCGGTGCGAAGAACGGCGCTGCGATCGAAGCCACTACGAAGGGCCTGAACTGACAGAGACGATTCCAAAATCGCGCAATAACTCGCAGTAGGACGGTGAATGTACCGTACCGGGATTCTGCGCAGCCGCTCGCAAATTCTAATTAATTGTTTTGAGCGAGAACGTTTCGTAAGAAACGTATGCATAGCCTTGAATCCGTCGGCCATAGCATCGAGGAACTCGGCCGTCGAAACGTTTCTGCCGTTCACACGAACTGTGTGCGACCCAAAGGATCTCCGACCAAAGGCGGTTACACTATCGTGGAGTCTGAGGTCTGCGGCTAGTCGATCTGGAAGCATTGCCGTACGTACAAGTGATCCCTCTTGCTTCTGAAATCGATCGGGGACCCTTGTCTCAGGGTGGAGCAGAGTCTCGCAATCAACGATGACTGGCTGCGTGCCATGCGCGATGATATTACCGGCGTGAAAATCCACTCCGCGTAGCCAGTGGATGAGATACACGAGTGCTCCAGCCCTGAAATAATAGCGAGCTGCTTCCTTTTCGTTGACACATCGCTTGTGAGCAACAGCACGCATCCAGGAATACTGCTTATTGGTGATCGTTTCGATAATAGCAAAAGCCGCTGGAAAGCCTTGATCATTTATCCAGCGAAGGAGTGTGAACCAAATTTCCTCGTGCTTACCCGAACGCGGCTTGTAAAACCAAACTGTTCCATCAGCAAATCGGACTCGCATGACAGAGCGACTCTTGGAACGCAGATCCGAAAGGTCCATGTCGAGCGACATGATTTTAGCACTGGTCGCAGAGAGTTTACGCTGTATTAGAGCGAAAGTCCGGGCCTGCTTGAGAAAATCCTTCGTGAAAGCGATCCAGTTCATCGTTTGGATCGACCAGAGACGCGCGAGCGCGGGAAAGTGGTGCAACAATCTGAGCGTCCATGGTTCGACACCATCAGCGAATACCCTGCTAACAACGGATTGATGAGGATTAGAGTTGGAGCAATCAGCAAGTCCTGGAGTGTTGAGAAATACCTGCCAGATCCATTCGACGGCATCCTTTGCCGTAAAGCTCAGTCGCGATAGTAGGGATTGCTTGAGGCTGCTTTTTGATTTTTCCGATAGAAAACTCTTTGGCTGTCGCTCGAGACTCCTCCTCACACGCTCCCAAGCATACCGAACCAAGGGATAAATGAGATTTTCCGCAATTCCCAAGTTGGCCTGATATAAACTTTTACTGGTTTGAAGGTATTGAACCAGGCAGCAAAAAGTAGCGGGCCACTGCACCCCAGTACGCGCCATGGACAGGGGCAAACTGGCGGGAAGTTTGCGCGCTCCACGCACGGATTCCACTTCGACAAATTTTGACGCCGTTGAGTTGAAGATCGCGTAATGTTCCGAGCGTGTTAGACCTTGGATGATTACATGATTGACATCCATTCTGAATTCACGAGTGAGGATGCGTCGTCGTCAATCCAACCAGAGTCGCAACATCGAACAAAGTCCTTATTGGAACACGATCTCGACCGGGCACCTCCCAAGGGGGCGGACTCCAGCCATTGCCGTGCACCGCGAGAAACGAGCCGGGGTCGTTCGATAAAGCGCCTTCGATTACTTCTAATACTAATCGACTCCCAAGCTCCCCCAATCTCAGCCCATTTTCATTCAGTTCAGATTCGAGCAGGACGTAATACCAAAGCGGAATGCGCTCGTACAGCTCCAACTCCCTCACGATAGCCAAAGGATCATAGGGATGATCGATGACCTTGCGAGGCGGCAAAAGAACCGATGCGGGACATAGTTGCTCACGCACCTGTTCCGCTATTGGTAGTTTATTGCGCGAACCGCGCAACAACGTTCGCAGTGGAAGAGCTTTCGGTCCGTGAGGACTAGTTGTGCTGACGAAAAGATGAATGCTAGCGTCGGGCAGGTCGAACAAAGGTGTGGCAATTCCCGTGTCTATCCTCATCGAAAATTCCGGCTTTCGATTCCGGGTTAGAAATTGTTCCCAATCAACTGCAAGTTTGGGATCGATCGCGCCCGGTTTATGTTCAGCAAAAAGTTTGTCCAAACGAAGCCTGGCGATACCATCGTTCAGCTTGTAGTCCAGTCGCACCATACTGTGTCCGAAGCGAAAAGCCGCCTGGGAAAACTCCACAGGAATGGAGAAGCCATCCGTATTCCAATCGATGGTGCATTGACCATTTTCAACCACGGCATTGTAGATATCGGGTTGGCAGATTTGCTTCAGAAAATCGTGTCTAACCAGCCATTGATACTGCCATTGCAAGCGCTGTCGCGCCTCGGTGAATACGGCGTGACTCGACAGATCTGATGTGGTTCTCTTGATTTCGGCCACAGCGAGATTGTGGAGCTTCAAAAACATGGCGTGAATCTGCCGGACAATGATGTTTTCGCTGTTGCGGGGATCTGCCAACTGCGGCCAGCCATCTTTCAATGGGACATCAAATGCCTCGCCGTGCACTCGGACTTCACCCAGGCGAAACGAAACCGCGTCCTCTTCGTAAAGCTCTTTGTAGTCTGGACATCCGGGCCCATGCCCATAGAGACTATCAAGGTCTAGCCATGGCGTACGGCGATTCTCAGTATCGTTTGGATCGACAAGTCCCGCCAAGCGAAAGGGCGTACGATCTTCTGTCAGATCGTGATCGATAAATTGCCCAAAATATGTGTAGCCGGCTCCCACTGGATCTGATTCCAGAATCTCCAAGGGCATCCGGCTCTGATCAGCCTTCATGTCATCGGCGAGCCTTTGGAGCTTTTCTTCGACCACGTTGATCGGCAACGGGTCCTCAAACGGCGGAAAGAGCCTGCTATATCGATCAGCGGGCGATGGAGCGAAAGGGCGCATGTCGCCTAGCGATTACCAATTTCAGGCGCTGGTGTCGAACAGAATTACGTATGAGGCGAGGCCGGTTAACATTTGAAGAGCTGTGTGTGACAAAGCTGCCGCGAACAACAGGCAAGCCACCGGTTATGACCAGATGATCGGGCGGAGTTCGTGCGCTTGCATCAGGCAGGGATGAGTGGACACGGCGCGGACGCTGAAACCGTATGTGCCGCTTTCAGTCGCGGGAACGGTTCCCTGATACCGTAATTGCCGCTGCCTTCGGGCGCAGCTCCTTTGGAAGGAGTTTGTCGCGATCGTCAGTGCGAACTGCTTAGGCTTCCTCTAACTCTGGCTCCAGTGAGAGCGACGGCGCCGTGGCCGTTTTGGCGTCTCTGCGTTGAAAAGCGGGAATCCGCAGAGCAAGCGTGTCCCACAGGTAAATAGCAACGCAAGCAAGCACCAAACCCGACGCATACGGTCGAACGCCTTGGAGCACATCAATCGCTCGCAGGGTCGCATCAAGTTTTTTATCGATGAGCATGACGTGGACGATCATCGCCGTGCTCGCGGCCGAGATAATGAAATGAACGATGCTCAACCGGATACTAACCCCCAGCGCGACAGCGCTCACCACCGCGCCCCACACGAGATAGCGCTCGTGCATTTGACCGAGCAGCGCGAACATCAGCAGCCACGGCGCCGCGATCGCAATCAGCGCGCGTGGATCGCGATTTCGCAGATGTTGCGCCGCGCCGCGGGCGCACAACGCCACCGCGCCCAGGAAAAGCAGACGCAACGCCCATTGAAGCGTGAGATTAAAATGAAGCGATCCCAGGTGAGCCGAAAACAACGAATCTTTTAACGACCATCCAGCTCCGGCGAGGAGTGAGGCGAAATTGTAGCACGAGCTGATGAAAAGATACGGGTAATGTTCGCTGCCATAGATAAAGCCGAGTTGCAACCAGGCGAAGCTGCCGCCGGTGAATGCACCGATTACAAATGCGGCGCACCCGAGGGCTCCGGCTAGCCACGCGCCCTGATTTAGCAGTTTGAATCGCACGACGAACAAAAAGCCGACACCAGCAACAGCAGCGAACGCTATCCACGCCGCCTGAGTTCGCAGAAGCCACGGTGAAACTATGAGCGCCGCCATTGCTGTGAAGCTGGCGAGTATGCGGAGTGCGCTACCCCAATTTTTTTGCCACAGAGGCCAGAAAACAAAAAACGGCGCGACGAACAAGAGCTGTCCTTTGAGCATCGCGCCGGCGGCAAGCAGACAGCCGCACCAGAACCAGCGGTTCTTTAAAGCGGCAAGCGCCGCGAAGAGATAGAACGGGAGGATCCAGACGTCCCACTGCGGCCAGCCATGAGCGTCGAGAATCATGGAAGGTTCGAGCCACGCCGCGCTCGCCGCCGCCAGACCGCAGATTGAAGCGCGCTTTTCGTGCGATAACCATGTTGGCCAACGCGAGTGCGCGCGTGACGAGCGCCGCACACATAAGCGAACGAGGAAGAAAATCGCCGCGGCCGAAACCAGTTCGCAGACCAGGTTAATTTTCAGCAGGGGATTAACGAGTTTCGGATGTTCGTTGTCCACCCACGGAAATCCATCGCGCACTTCTTTGCTCCAGATGGCCATGGCCAGAAGTCGCAGCGGCGGATAATCGAGGCCGTAATCATCCTCGTACGCCTCATCCTTTACCCGATCGTATAGTGCCAGATAGCCGCGGAAGAATCCTGACCACGAATTGGCGGTCGCTTCGTCTGGTGATAGGCGGCGCGCTTCTTTCAGCGTCTCGTTGTTCCAGTAAAACGCGTTTACGATGTCGTGCTGATAACGGACATGCCTCGTGTTTTCGCCGATCCAGCGGCGTAGCTGAATCCCACCCAGGAATAGAGCGAGGATAAAAACTCCAGCGAGAATGCGGAGACCAATTTTACGAGCCCGCGGCGAAACGATTGTACGGCCCAAGAGCGATTGCGCGATCATTCCCCCAAAAACAAAAAGACGGAAACCGGATTCGACAGTTTCGAACAGTTTGCGTTCGAAACTGTGTTTCGTCTAATCGTACCTCGGCTCACCGACAGTCGTATGACGGCCGGGCAAAAAGCACTTTTGTCTCAAAGCCTGGGGCTTCGACTATGGCGTGAACGTGTTGACCACAGTGTGCACAGCTCTCCTTGTGCCCTTCACCGCACTGTGCGCGACGTTCTTCGCGGTAATCGCCGTGCTTTTCGCCACGTTCCTCGCTGTGCGGACAGGCCCAGCTTGAACGCTCGGAATGCTGCCAATGCAAAGGCCGACCGCGAGAAATATTGAAAACAACGCTTTCATGGTACCTAAAGTATCGTAGCACCGACGCCATATGCGTCTATCCGCAGGCCAATTGGCGGATTGGCAGTTGCCTCGAGCGAATCGTGCGCGAAAATACCCACTCGCAGTTTTTCGGTCGGGTGATCCAGCGTAGCTCAGTGGTAGAGCGGTCGGCTGTTAACCGATTGGTCGTAGGTTCGAATCCTACCGCTGGAGCCAAACTTCCATGTTCTGGTAATGCATAATTCAAATCCAGGAGGTCGCTGCCGCTTTTAGCAACTGCGACGAACGGATTCCTCGGATGCGGTTGAGCGTCGACGACGGTCCCCGATCCACTTAATGTTATAACTCTGATACCCATGGATGGCTCTCAATTATGCAGCGCAGTAGCAACCCGGTTTTATGCTGTTAACGGCACTCATCCGATGACGGCTGAAGACGACGCTTATGCGTCTGAGTGGTACGTGGAGTTGGGAGCTCTAGCCGAAACGGCCGGCATTCCCGCGTCCGAGCTGCGCCGGTTGATGCTCGCTGACCGACTCCCGCTCCCAAGCTACATACGAAGCGACGGCGCGCAGATGGTCGCCCGTGATCTTCTTGAGCTGCCGCGACGCGCAGGAGGTTATGAGCAGCTGCCCGAGTGGTTTGGCCAGCAGTTCCAATCGGGTCGCGATGCAATCAGAGAATGGGACGGTTACTTGAGAGGACATTACGTATGTCTGCGTGATGTCCTCCCTGAGACGATTCAACGCAAAGAGGAGCTCGTGAAAGCAATTACGGCAGCGCTCGCCAAACCCGAACCTGAGAATGACGATTGGTTGGAATCGCTTCACCGGTTGGTAGACGAGCTCGACGAATTAGAACCTCCCTTTACTGCATACGATAGACTGCGATTTGGCGGGCCAATTTCTCGCGACACCTGCGTAAACGCAGCGCGGACACGTTTCCCGCGTCGATCGATTCGGTAACTTGAATGCTTTGTTTGATCAGCGAAACCCTGATCACCCGAACTGGCCAACCGCCTAGCGGAAGTCGATATCGTGCGGATTTTCGTTGCGAAGAACGGACATCAAATTATCTTCCGTGCGCGGGGTGGAGCAGCCTGGTAGCTCGTCAGGCTCATAACCTGAAGGTCGCTGGTTCAAATCCAGCCCCCGCAACCAAATCCTCTCCAATCGCGATGGCTTATCGCGTTTACGTTCTTGAAAACTCCGAAAGTAGATTCTATATCGGCCTGAGCGATGACGTGCCGCGGAGATTACGAGAACCCAACAAAGGTCAATCGCGATGGACAAAAACTCGTGGTCCTTGGGCAATTGTCTCGCAAAGCGACGAGTTGTCGCTTTCCGAAGCGCGAAAATTGGAAAACCGTTTAAGGCAACAAAAAGGCGGCCATGGATTGTTTCATCTTATAGGAGTTCGGCGCTCCTCAGACCCATAATCCCGCCTCAGAGGCGGGATCGCTGGTTCAAATCCAGCCCCCGCAACCAATTTTCTCTGCTCTAGCGCAGTAAATTCACCCCTTCGCGTTTGCTTTCCTCGACCGCCGCGACTTCGTTGAATAGGTGAGGGGGAAAATTCTTGTGGGCACGGCCAGTTGGTCGGATCCCGGTTTTGTGGAGCGATGGTATCCGAAGAAACTGCCGGCAGGCGAACGGCTGCCGTGGTATGCGCAGCACTTCGAATTGGTCGAGGTAAATTCGACGTTTTATTCCGTGCCGGAGCCGCGAATGGTAGAGCGCTGGTGCGCAGCGACGCCGACTGATTTCACGTTCGATCTAAAGTTGCACCAGCTGTTTTCATTTCATTCGACACCGGCAAAATTGTTGCCGCCGGATTTGCAAAAGCGTGCCGAGATGGACGCGAGGGAGAACGTGACATCAACGCCGGATTTACAGGAAGCGCTGCTAAAAACTTTTCTGCGCGCAACATCAATCCTCCGCAAAGCCGGAAAGCTGGGAGTATTACTTCTCCAGCTGTCGCCGGCGTTTTCTCCGCGAAAACACGAGCTGAACGAGCTCGAGCCACTGATCGAGATGCTGAATGGGTACGAGCTGGCGATTGAATTTCGAAACCGGAATTGGGCGATCGGGGATCAACTGCAATCGACAATTGATTTTGTACGGAAGCATGGCGCGATTTTTGTGAACGTGGACGCGCCGCAATCGGACCATTTCACAGTCATGCGGTCGGATGTGGACGAAGTCACAAACGCAAACGTCGCGTACCTGCGTTTGCATGGGCGCAACGCGAAAGCTTACATCACCGGGAAAACCGTGGCGGCGCGTTTCGATTACGATTACAACGAGAAGGAGATCGCAGAGGTCACGGAGCGCAGCGGAAAACTCGCAAGAGAAGCCCGCGAGCTGCATGTGATTTTCAACAATAACAATCTCGATTACGCGCCGCGCGCAGCGCTTCGTTTGCGCAAGGCGCTCGGACAAATCGTCAATGCACCGGCGGAGACACTGGAGTTGTTCTAAACGTCGCATCACAATTAGTACGATTGGTGAAAGAATCGGAAATAGGTCGGGATGACGCAGATCGCCGTCCGGATGTCACAGCGACGCATTCGGACCCTGAGCAGGTAACTGAGCCCGTTTACGAATCGCGCTTGCCGAAGCCGCTCGCGCGGATAAAGCGCTGGCTCGTCGCGCATCACATGACGTTGATGGCGATTGCCGATACTCCGCACTCGATCGCACTTGGGTCAGCGATTGGGATTTTCTTTGGATTCACGCCGTTGTATCCGCTGAAGACGTTGCTGTCGATCGCTGTGGCGTGGGTTTTCCGCTGCAACAAAATCGCCGCTGCGATCGCGGTGACGTTGCACGATGTCGTGATCTGGGCGATGCCGGCGATCTATGTCGGCGAGTATCATGCGGGATCCTGGATCCTGAACCGCCCAGCAGCCCGACGTGTGCATTTCCGCGAATTCCGGCTTCACGATTACGTGCACTGGCATGTTTTTTCTCGAGTGGTGTGGCCGACGTTCTGGCCAGCGTTCGTCGGCTCGCTATTGATTGCGATCCCTTCTGCAATCGTGATCTACTTTGTCATGCGCCTGCTAATCAGTCGCGGTCGAGCACTGCAGAGAAGAGGCTAAGGTGGAACGCGTTGTCCTCAATGCGTTGGTAGCGCTGCGGCTTGCCGTCTGATATCTGCGCCTCTGGCGCTTGAGTTGCCATCGTCTTCGGAGCCGTAACGGATGCGAAGCAACGGCCGGGCTTTCCACCCGATCCACCTTTGGACGATTCTGATCGTTTGCGAATCAGAACGCGCCGATTAAGGTGCTGCCGTTCCAGGGGATCTTATGCATTCACAACGTCGATTTCTGATTGTTTTCGCAGTGTTTCTTGCGAGCGCGTCTGTCGTTCGTTCGGCGGCAGCGGCGCAGGCATATCTCGTTGCGGACGCGGAAACCGGCTACATTTTGGAAGAACAGGAATCCAGGAAAAAGCTGCAGGTCGGTAGCCTGACAAAGATTGCTACGGCGTGCGTGGTGTTGGACTGGTCGGAAAGGAAATCCGGCGATCTCAATGGGGCGGTGACCATCCCGCCGCAGGCTTTTCAGGGGACAACTGAAAACAATATCGGCTTTCAACCGGGTGATAGCATCACGCTGCGCGATCTCCTTTATGCCGCGCTGGTGCAATCTGACAACATCGCAGCTTATACGCTGGCCTATCACGTCGGTTCGCAGCTGGAATCGGTTGAAGCGGGTGCGAAATTGGCACCGGCGGACATGTTCGTCGCTCAGATGAATGCGCTGGCGAAACAGTTGAAGATGGAGCGCACGCGCTTTGTCAATCCCCACGGTATCGACTGGAAAGTGAAGCCGCTGCCGTATTCCACGGCGGAAGACATGGCGCGTCTCACTCGATACGCGATGAAGAAGCCGAGCTTCCGTTTCTATGTGTCGCAAAAGGAGCGCCAGATTTCATTCAATCGCCAAGGTCATCAACTGAATTACGTGCTTCGCAACACGAACGAGCTCCTGGGCAAAATGGGCGTCGACGGCGTGAAGACCGGCCGTTCAGCACGTGCTGGCGACTGTTTGATTCTGTATGCAAATCGAGAGTCGGAAGTTGTTCGCAATGGGCAGATGGAGACCGTTTATCCCCGTCACTTAATGGTGGTGCTCCTAGGCAGCACGAACCGATTCGGAGA
>QHOX01000005.1:30548-52495 GCA_003219465.1 Verrucomicrobiota bacterium
GAGGTGAGGGGTTTCTGGCCAGGGGTCGTTACGAAGCGGAACCCTCACCCTAACCCTCTCCCTTGAAAAGGCAGAGGCGACATACGGCGCCGAAAAAATACATGGAACCGCGTATTGGTGTTCTGACCAGCGGTGGGGATTGTCCCGGGCTTAATGCGGTTTTACGCGCCGTAGTGCTGGCAGCGGACAAGCTCGGCTGGGAAGTAGTCGGTTTTCGCGACGGATTTGAAGGCTTACTTCCGCCCGGCAATCACGTCATTGTCGATCGGCAAGCTGTAAACGGAATCATGGCGCTTGGCGGGACCATTCTCGGTACTACCAATCGCGGCCATTTCGTTGCGAAAGTCGGCGCGGGCGATCGGACAATCGTTTCGGCAAAGATCATTGCGGATGCCAGGAAGATCCTGGAAGACCTTGGGGTGCGAGCATTAATCGTCGTCGGCGGCGACGGTTCGCTGGTGACTGCGCAGCAGTTGCAGGAGGCCGGCATCAACTGCATCGGCGTACCGAAGACGATCGACAACGATCTCGAAGCGACGGCGACCACCTTCGGTTTCGATTCTGCCGTTGACGTAGTAGTGGACGGGCTGGACCGATTGCATACAACGGCGACCAGCCATCGGCGGGTTATTGTCGTCGAAGTGATGGGACGGCACGCGGGGTGGATCGCATTGCAAGGTGGTATCGCCGGTGGCGCCGATATCATTTTGATTCCCGAAATCCCGTTCGATAACGGCAAGATCGCCGACGTGATTAAGGCCCGCGAGGCGGCCGGTTACCTTGGAACTGTGGTTGTCGTTGCCGAAGGCGCGCGACCGAAGCACGGCGAACAAGTGAAACGCGATGTCGAAGGTGGCGAGTTTCGGCTGGGTGGTATTGGCGAAATTGTCGCGCGTGAAATCGCGATGCGCACCGGTAAAGAAACGCGTTGTTGCGTACTCGGTCATCTCCAAAGGGGCGGCGCGCCGACGACGCTCGACCGAATTCTTGCGACACGTTTCGGAGTTAAGGCCGTCCAGTTAGCGAACGAGGGGCATTTCGGGTCGATGGTGAGTTACCAAAACTACCAGGTACGTCACGTGCCTATAGCCGAAGCCGTCAATCGCCTGAAGCTTGTCCCGCCAAACGGCGAGTTGGTGCAAACCGCGCGGGATGTCGACATTTCGTTTGGCGATTGATTCAGGGCTGTAGGGTGCGCTGTCCTCAGGGCAGGCCTGTCGCAACGATGCGAGAAGTCCGCTGAGACAGCGGACGTTACAGCAGTTCTCGCTTGGGTACCCCGCCAGGTGCGGCATCAAGGCGAGTAGGGTAGTATGGAATTGTTCAATGACGCAAAGTTCTACGCACGCGCAAAGCACTGGTTCGGTGCTGATGATCCGTCCCGGCCGGTTTTATCCCAATCCGGAAACGGCGGCGGATAATGGGTTCCAACGTGATGCCGATCGCGGCTCAGATGCGTTGACGCTGGTCGCGAGAAACGAATTCGACGTAGCCGTGCAGACACTGCGCGCGGCGGGGGTAAACGTGCATGTCTTTGAAGACACAGCTGAGCCTGAAAAACCAGACGCAGTTTTTCCCAACAACTGGATCTCCACGCATCACGATGGGCGAATCGCGCTTTTCCCGATGTGTTCAGCCCTGCGGCGGCGCGAGCGTCGGCAGGACATCGTTGAGGAACTACGTAAGCACTATCGGGTCACCGAGGTGATCGATTATTCGGCGTTCGAGGATGAAGGTTGCTACTTGGAAGGCACAGGCAGTCTTGTGCTCGATTACCTGAACAAAATTGCGTACGTCTCGCTCTCAAATCGCTCCAATCCGAAGCTGATCCAACGCTTTGCAGATGATTTCAGCTACGAGCCGGTCACCTTCACCAGCATCGGCTCCAACGGCCAGCCGATTTATCACACCAACGTGATGATGTGCGTCGGCACGGCCTTCGCGATGGTTGGTTTGGACATGATACCGAACAAAGCCGAGCGGAAAGAGGTGCGAGCGCGGTTGGAGAAGAGCGGAAAGGAAATCGTTGAGTTATCGGCAGATCAGATCGCAAACTTCGCCGGCAATGCCATTGAACTACAAAACAGGCGTGGCGAGAAACTGCTGGTGCTTTCCAGCTGCGCCGCTGGAGCATTGACTGAGGAACAACGCGAAAGATTGACCCGCTACGCACGGCTCATGCAGCTTGAACTACCTGCGATTGAACTTGGTGGCGGAAGCGCCCGCTGCATGATGGCAACGATTCATCTGCCGCCGCGGTTGTAGCGGAGCTGTTTGAACTCGTCGCTATTGGTGGTCGAACAGCTCGCTGCCGAACGCGGCGAAATCAGACTGGTGAGAAGGTCGCTGAATGTAGTTGCCGCGGCCAACGCCCTGAATCCCGGAGGCGTGGCCGATCTACCCGGCCCGAGACGAAATCTATTCGGTCAGTCCGAGGCGGAAGCCTTGACCAAGCTTCCGCCCAAGACCTTGAACAATGCCGTCGTTGCCGCTGCTGAAATCTGTCCCGATGATTTGCTGATCACGCTCTACGAGACGGCAAGAGAGAAATTTTATTTGGCCATGGCCTCGCGCAACCGCCGCTAAGAGCAATAGCGCTTTCTTCCAGGCCGACCCGGACGCATTGCACGTTTCGAAGGAGGGAGTGCGTATGATACTTAAGTAGCACCGCAAAATCCCGCGGACGCGTAATGGCTGCCACGCAACACGCGATTGAACGTGAGGTATGAAAATAAGGCGATTAATGACTTTAATAGTTGGCATCACCTTAGTGGCGCTAAGTCCCATGACATGGGCGGCTGGTCACGGTGGAGGTGGATTTGGTGGCGGTGGTCACGGCGGCGGTGCTGGATTTCACGGTGGTGGCGGCTTTCATGGCGGCGGCTTCGCCGGCGGTGGATTTCGCGGCGGCGGGTTTCGCGATGGTGGATTTCGCAACGGTGGGTTTCACGGAGATCGGTTTCACCATCGCAACTTCAACGACCGCTTTTTCTTCTTTAGCGACTTTGGAGACCCGTTCTTCTACTATCCATATTCATACTACGGATATTATCCCTACGGCTACTACCCGTATGGTTATTATCCTTACGGCTATGGATACGGTGGTTTTCGCAGCGGCGGCTTTCGCGACTTTGATTTTCGCAGGCATGGCTTTCATGGCGGTGGTTTTCACGGTCGTGGCTCTCATGGTAGTGCCTCTCACAGCAATGGCTCCCGGGGCCGTAGATGATTCGTACAGTGAACCAATTTACCGAGGGAGTGCGTGTTACACCGAGGCTTCGTGCTGTTGACTTAACGGCATTAGCTCGCTCGTTCGTGGCTGTCGCTTTACTGATGATTGCCACCATCGCGTTCGCGGCTTCCTGGGATGACGATTCACACTATGTCTCGCTTGGACCGCGCTCGGGTTATTACATCGTGCGTCCCGGCTCACGGTTAAGCCATCAACTCGGCGTTGGAGCCGCTCCTACGATCGATACGGCTGATCCTTTCCGCCATGGATACGGAGCTGACGCGCTCGCCTTCCACTTTAATAACGCTGGTCTCTTATCCGCGCCGCCAGCTTATATCGTCCAAGCGAACCCGAATGAATTTTACACTCTGCGACTCGGTTCTCTAATTCGCGGCCGGACAACCTCACGCGACGTGGAAGCAATCTTTGGCAAACCACAGAATATCGAACGCCGATTCGACGGTGTCGTCACCTATTACGCGATCCAAGTCTACAACCCGTTCGAAGATCTTGGAGGAAGACGATAACATCGAGGCGCCCGAAGCGTTGAATCCTCCGTCTCTAAGCAGGCAGGACACGTCGACTCTTCAGTAGCACTGCAAAATCGATGGCGCTGACCACTTACCTGGCATCGTCGAGAAAATCGTGTCGGATAGAGTTGTGCCAGAAGTTCTGATCCGAACTGCGGCCGAAATCGTGACGCCAGTTATCACAACTGGTTCAGTGAAGCGGATGAATCTCAAAGAGGCGACAAGGTTTTGCGGTAATCAAGGCCACCGCAGTGTCCCTCAAAAAGGGACAGTCCTCAGGCTTGGTGCCTGATGTCCTCCGCTGCAGCGGCGTAAACGGCGTCTTCGGCGATGTTGGTCGCGTGATCACCGACGCGTTCAAGACAGCGCGAGATTAAGATCAGATTCAGATAGCCGCGCAGTTGGTCGCGGTCCTGCATCATCCGTTCGGTCAACTGCCGGTTTGCAGAGGCATTCATATCGTCGAGTTGCTTGTCACGGCTGACGACCGCCCGCGCCAGTTCGACATCTTCTCGTACAAATGCGTCCATGCTGTCCTTGAACATCGACATTGCATGCGCCTGGATTGGTACCATCAAGTTCACTTCAGCCAGTGGCGGATGTCCGTTCAACTTGAGAGCGCGTTCGGCTATATTTGTCGCTTCATCAGCTACGCGCTCGATATTGGGCGAAAGTTTCATTGCCGAAATCACTTGCCGTAGATCGGACGCGACCGGCTGGTAGCGAACCAAAATTTCGAGGCCGGCCTTATCAATTTGCTTCTCCAATTGATCAACTTCTTCGTCATCGACGATGGCCTTTGTGCAAAGGCTATCATCCCGCTGAAGCAATCCGTTGATCGCGCGATAGAGACCGCGCTCGCTTAGACCCGCCATCGTGAGCAGATCGTTGCGGAGATCGCTCAGCGCTTCATCGAATGTCCCAAGGATATGCTTCGGTGTGACCACGTTCTTTATGCGGTGCGGGTTCGTTCAAGGTCGAGGAGTTCCAATTGCGCGCTCGAGGATGTAACCGATTAGGGCGGTTGCGGGGAGAGTGAAAACCCATGCCCAGACAATTCGTTCCACCACTGTCCAGCGGATTCCAGTGAAACGTTTTACAGCCCCGACGCCCATGATCGACGTAGAAATTACGTGTGTGGTTGACAGTGGAATGCCGTAGTAGCTCGCGGCTTGAATAATTAGCGCGGCAGTGGTTTCGGCCGCGAAGCCATGTACCGGCTGCATTTTCACCACCCGATGCCCGAGCGTGCGAATGATGCGCCAACCACCAGCAGCCGTTCCCGCCGCCATCGTCACGGCGCATAGCGCGATTACCCATTTCGGGAGTAGGAACGATGGCGTTTTCAGAAAATCGAGCCAGCGTGGCCAATGATCGAAGCTGCCGGCCTTTGTTCCGGTAAACAGCGCCAGAGTGATGATGCCCATCGTTTTCTGTGCATCATTTGTGCCGTGGCTGTGCGCCATCCAGGCCGCGCTGAAGATTTGCAGTTTTCCAAATAGCGAATGGACAAAATGTGGTGTGAAGCGATGGAGTGCGATAAGCAACAAAAACATGAAGAGCGCGCCGAACACGAAGCCGGCAACTGGCGACGCAATCATAGGCAGGACAACCTTCGGCCACACACCCTCGTTCCACTTAATTACTGACCACTCGCCCCTGGCGGCAGCGAGTGCGGCGCCGCAAAGTCCGCCGATCAGTGCATGACTTGAACTTGATGGTAACCCGAACCACCAGGTGGCAATGTTCCAGCTAAAGGCGGCAACCACAGCGCAGAGCACAGTCGTCATAGTGACCACCTCGGTGTCCACCAACCCTTTGCCGATCGTGGAAGCAACCGCACCGCCGAATAACGCTCCTGTAAAATTGAAGAATGCAGCCATCGCGATCGCCTGGCGCGGCGTTAGTACTCGCGTTGATACGACGGTGGCGATCGCGTTTGCCGCGTCGTGGAAGCCATTGCTGTATTCGAAAATGACAGCGGCCAGAATGACCAAAGTGAGCGTGAGCACGCGGTCCGTTTGCTACGAATATTTCAGCGCCACCTGTACGATGATGTTTCCCGCGTCGCGGCAGCGGTCGATCACTTTTTCCAAGAGGCCGTAAAGGTCGTGCAGAAAAATAATCTGCTTCGCGGCATGATCCCCTTTGAACAGATCACGAAGCCGCTCCAGTTCGAGCTTGTCGGCGTCTCCTTCAATGCCTTGGAGCTTGGCGTTCATCTCGCGCGCGGTGCGGGCGTCGATCCCCTTGCGCAGTTGTTTTACCATGGCCAGCACCATTTCGGCCGCCTGATCGAGCAGCTCAACTTGTTTACCAAAACTTTGTCCGGCCAAATCTTCAGGGCAGATTAAGATGCGCTCGCCAATTTTCTCGACGGTTTTCGGTATTTTATAAAGCGCAGCTGCCAATTCCTGGATGTCTTCCCGCTCGAGAGGGGTTACAAAGGTTTTGGAAAGTTGCTCGGTCAATTCCTGCGTGATGCGTTTGTCCTCACGCCGGCTGTGGGCGAATTGCTCCAGGTTTTCCGGTGTGTCATGCTGCTCGAGTTTTTGCAGTAACGCGATCAGATGATGCACGCTCGTGTCCGCCTGCTGCGCACTGGCTTCGAGCAAATCGTAGAACTTTTCGTCCCGGCCGATCAGCTTTTGAATAGAAAACATGGCCCGTTCAGTCGTAATCGACTACGTCGATCGTTGCAATGCCAGAACTGCGGTTCGAACTGACGCGGGCCCGAAAAACCCACGTAGATACTTCTCAGTCAGTTTGCGCGGTCGCGTGCATAGACATTTCTCTAACAGATTTTGAAACGATGGCGTGTTACAAATTTATGACATTGGCGTGCCCCAAAGCGACTTAGAGCGAATCGAGCGAATGAGTGAGTTTGGACGATTGTTGACTGCCGTAAGCACTTTACATCGGAAATGATTGAGCCGCGTTGAAGAAAAACAAGCTCAGAGAGTCATGCGTGGTGAGTCTGAATGTCCGATCTGGTTAGGAGCACGGGTTTTGGACATGATCCGCGAATGAATTCACTGCATCTCGAACGATAAAGAAAATGAGCCGTTTTACTCGGCGCCACCTCGATCCCGCCAGCCGGTTAGGCGAAATTTTGTTCGGTTTGATTATGGTGCTGACCGTCACGCTCACCGCCAGTTTCACCGTCGCTGACGGCAAAAAAGGGGTTCGTCAGCTTCTGCTCGCTGCTATCGGTTCCAACGTCGCTTGGGGGATTATCGATGCGAGCATGTATATCATGAACACCATGGTTGTGCGTCGAGGCAAGATACGATTAGTCGAGGCCGTGCAAAGCGCCTCCGATCCGGACGCCGCGCTGATTTTGGTGAAGGATCGAGTCGAACCGGAGCTTCAAGAGCTCCTTGGTCCGGAAAAAGCAGAAGCCTTCAGCAAGTCTGTGCTTACGCACATTGTTGGAGCACACATTAAAGAAAGAATTCTAACGAAAGAGGACTTTTATGGCGCGCTCGCGTCTTTTTGGCTGGTCTTTGTGTCGTGTCTGCCCGCGGCAATTCCATTTCTCATCTTCAGCGAGCCGCAAGTTGCGCTCCGGGTCTCCAATTTTCTCCTGATCGCCGGCCTCTTTTATGTGGGACAAAAATGGGCCGATTACGCCGGAAAGAGCCGATTGGTCGTGGGATCAGCGATGGTAGCGGTTGGCCTTGCATTAGTCGGCGTGGCAATTTTCCTCGGAGGTTAAAACGATGCGCTCGTGTGCGGCTTTGGCGACCATTGCGGGATTCGCCGTTTGCGAGTCGTTAGGCGGAGCCGCCGATGTGCAGATGGAAGCCTACACTGAACGCAATGAAACGAAATGGGAGTTCTCCCTGTCCACTTTTACGTACCTCGCACAGCATGCGCGCGATTACGTCAATCCCAGCTTCACCGCTGACTATGACCGGCTGCATCTCGAAGCGCGATACAACTACGAAGCGCTGAAGACCGGCTCGGTTTGGACCGGATACAATTTCCCTGGTTTCTGCATCGGTAAGGATTTGGAGGTAAACGTGACTCCAATGCTCGGCGGCGTCTTTGGAGACATCACAGGTGTCGCTCCGGGTTACTCAATCGAAGTTTCATACAAAAAATTCATCAAGGCCTCGACCCAAGGAGAATATTTTTTCGATGCCGGAAACAATTCCAGCGATTTCTTCTACAGTTGGTCGGAGTTCAGTGCGTCGCTGCCAAAGGCAGATTGCGTCCGAGCCGGTCTTGTGGTCGAACGCACGCAGGCCTCGGGCAATTCCGACGTCCGGCGCGGACCGCTCGTCGGTTTCAAACACAAATGCAAAGACAAAGATGTTGATCTAACAGTCTATTGGCTCGCACCCGGTTCGCGTGAAGCAACGTTTGTTTTTGCCGTGACCGTTGAATTTTGAACTATGGCCTTGTCGCAATTGTTCTTCGCTAAATCTGAACGTTGCTGCCGAGTAGTTAGGGCTGCCGTTCAACAGTATCTGGTATGAACGTGCCGCGATGAGTTCGCCTTCTCTTGCCCGTTGGATTCCTGCTCTCGCCTGGCTGCGCGCCTATGATCGGACTTGGCTGCGCGGTGACGTTCTCGCTGGCGTTACGCTCGCCGCATATCTGCTCCCGGCGGCGCTGGGGGATGCGTCGCTCGCGAACCTGCCGCCGCAAGCAGGTCTTTACGCTTGTCTCTTCGGAGGACTGGTTTTCTGGATCTTTTGCGGGTCGCGCTACACTGCAGCCTCGGTTACTTCTGCAATTTCGCTGGTTATCGGCTTCTCGCTTGGCGAGATTACCGGCGGCAATTCGACGCGCTTTGGCGCGCTCGCAGCCGGCACGGCGTTGTTGGTCTCTCTCATCTCCTTCGTTGCATGGCTCGCCAAAGCTGGAGTCCTGGTACATTTCATCTCCGAGAGTGTCATGACTGGGTTCAAATGTGGTGTGGCGCTCTTCCTTGCCAGCACGCAATTGCCAAAGCTTTTCGGATTTCATGGCGCTCATGGAAGCTTTTGGGGAAACACAGGCTTCTTCTTCAAAAATCTTGACGAGACGAACGCGACGTCATTATTAGTCGGAGGAATTGCGCTCGCGCTGCTTATCTTTGGCAAAATTTTTCTCAAACACAAACCGGTCGCGCTCTTCGTTGTAATCGGAGGCATAATTACTGCATCAACGCTGTCGTTGGAGGCGCGCGGCGTGAAACTAATTGGCGCCGTGCCCCAGGGACTGCCGCCGCTCAAAGTTCCTGTTCTCGGCTGGCGTGACCTGAACGAATTGCTTCCACTAGCCCTGGCTTGCTTTCTTCTCGGCGCGGTCGAAACGGCCGCGATCGGCCGAATGTTTGCCGCGAAGCGCGGCGGACGATTCGATGCTAACCAGGAAAATCTGGCGCTCGCTGCATCGAACCTGGTCGCTGGGCTTGGTAGCGGCTTTCCAGTGAGCGGCGGCACATCGCAGTCGTTGGTCAATGAAGAGGGCGGTGCGAAGACACCGCTCTCTACCGCTCTCGCTGCGGTTTTTATCCTGGTTGTCGTGCTCTTTTTCTCCCATCTCTTAAGCGCGTTGCCTCAACCAGTGCTCGCGGCCGTGGTTTTGGTGGCGATCGCGGGTTTGCTTAATCTTTCAACCTTAAAAGAGCTATGGCGCGACGATCGTTCTGAGTTTGTGGTGGCGACGGCAGCTTTCGCCGGAGTGCTCACCTTCGGTTTGCTCCGCGGTGTAATGCTAGGCGCTTTGATTTCACTTGTGCAACTGGTACGCGTTTCGTCTCGTCCCCACGTCGCTCTTCTCGGTCGAATTCCCGGCACGCGCCGTTTCTCGGATCGGGACCGGCATGAAGGCAACGAACTAATTCCAAACGTCATGATCTTCCGGCCTGAATCGGCCCTCATTTATTTTAACGTGGACAATGTATGCGAGGCGATACTTAGCCGTGTTCGCGTCGAGGCGACACCGCCAAAACTGGTAGTACTCGATCTTTCAGCTGCACCGATCGTTGACATGCAGAGTGCACACGCACTTGCCAGCATGGCAGATGAACTCACTGCCATGAGTATTCAATTCCACGCCGTTGAACCGCGTTCCTCAGTGCGCGATCGCCTCCGCCGGGAAGGCGTTGATATCAAATTGGGCGGCATAAATCGCTTCACGACGGTGGCCGATGTGATCGACCACTTTCGCGGCGAGTGAGCGCCCTCAGCCGCGGGGATTAACCGATCGCTCTAGACCCGCTCACACGACGTATTCGATTGTCCTGCGCGCTTGTCGAAACAGGATTTAACGACCTGCCGCGATGGCTTCCTTCATGAGCCGCCGGCCCCCCTCAGACAATGGCCCTATGCCGCTCCCGGGCAGATACCACAAGCCCTTGTCTCCATCCCGAGAGTAAACGAAAATGACGCCTTCGCCTGCGGACGCGTGGTGAAAAGTAGCGCCCGGATGTTCCGCGATAAACTGAAGGAACGTTTGCCGCCACGGTCGATCAGGATCATCAAACATCTCTTCGCCAAGCTTCTTTAGCTCCTCAACGCTGATAATTCGGATCGATTTCGCGATGGCTTTCCGCCGCTCGTTGTCGATGGTCTCAGCGTCCTCAAATTCTTCAAATGGCATGCGACTGCTTTATTTGGTTGATTTCCGATGGGGCACGACTGAGGGGATTATATCCGGGGGCGGTGGAACAGGGCAAAAGAACAAACAAAAGCTGCTAGGAACTACACGAATCTTTCTCGCCAGACGATCGCACGAGATTCAATTGAGCAATTCCTAATGTCTAACGAGTCACAGATAGCACTTATTACAGGAGGAACTAGCGGGATTGGCCAGGCAACGGCCAACAAACTGGCTCAGCTTGGCATCCATGTGATCGTTGTCGGCCGAAACGCCGAACGCGGGGAGAAAACAGTTACGGAGGTTCAGGCCGCCGGAGGCAAAGCAGATTTTGTTTCTTCCGATTTGCAGGACGCCGCGAGCGCGCGTGAAGTCGCCAGAAAAGCGATTGAGCTCGGAAATGGTCATGTCGATATCCTGATCAACAACGCCGGGATTTATCCATTCGGCCCAACACACGAAATGACAGAAGAAATGTTTGAGCGCGTCTATTCGCTCAACGTCAAGGCGCCATACTTCCTCGTCGCAGAACTTGCTCCGCTAATGGCGAAAAGAGGCAAAGGCGCAATCGTCAATCTATCGACCATGGCGGCTGATTACGGCGCACCCGGCATGAGTCTCTACGGCTCGAGCAAGGCGGCGATCAATTTACTCACGAAGGTCTGGGCTGCGGAATACGGCCCGAGTGGCGTTCGTGTGAATGCGGTGAGCCCCGGACCAACGCGCACGGAGGGGACCGGCGCAATGGGCGAGGGTCTTGAGCAATTAGCCGCCCAAGCGCCGGCCGGCTACAGCGGACGAAATCGCGGAGGCAATTGTTTTTTTAGCCACTGACCGTGCCAGTTTCATCTATGGAGCAAAACTCGCCGTTGATGGAGGGAGGACTGCTGTATGAGTGAGCCAGAAAAATATGACGTGCTCGTGCTCGGGAGCGGCACGGGCGGCAAATTGATAGCCTGGACAATGGCCAGCGAAGGCAATCGAACAGCTTCAATCGAACGAAAGTACGTCGGCGGAGCGTGTCCAAACATTGCCTGCCTGCCGAGCAAGAACGTCATTCACTCAGCAAAAGTGGCGTCGCTATTTGGGCGACACCAGGAATTTGGGATAGAAACTGGACCGTTCACGGTCAACATGGCCGGCGTCTACGCGCGCAAGAAAAAGATGGTCGACGACTTGATGAAAGTTCATCTCGACCAATACCGCGCATCGGGAGCTGAATTGATCTGGGGGAACGCTCGATTTATCGGACCGCGTACTCTCCAGGTGACTCTTCGCGAAGGTGGCGAACGGACCCTCATCGGTAAGCGCGTATTCGTGAACATCGGAACCCACGCCGCAATCCCAGAGATACCTGGGCTTGCGGACGCGAGGCCAATGACGCATGTCGAGGTTCTCGATCTGCAGCGGCTTCCCGAACATCTGATCGTTCTGGGCGGCGGCTACGTCGGGCTGGAGTTGGCGCAGGCGATGCGCCGATTTGGTAGCCGCGTAACGTTGATCGCTCGAGACCCGCAGCTTGCGCCAAAAGAAGATGCTGATGTTGCGCAAGCGATTCTGGAATTATTTCGCGATGAGGGAATCGAGGTTCTGCTGCGCACCCAAGTGCTGAGTGTAAAAGGCATTTCGGGAGAACGTGTAGAAGTGCTAATTGAAAACGAAGCCGGCACGCGCGCGATAACCGGAACGGACATTCTGGCTGCGCTCGGACGTGTCCCGAACACTCACGGAATCGGCTTGGAAAAGGCGGGAATTGAAGTCACGGAGGCCGGGCACATACGAGTAAATGATCGCCTGGAAACGAAGGCGCCGAATGTATGGGCGGTGGGAGAATGCGCCGGCAGCCCGTATTTCACGCATGTATCTGAGAACGATTTCCACATCATTCACGCGAATCTAAATGGCGAAAACCGCAGCACGCGCGACCGCCTGATCCCTTATTGTCTCTTTATTGATCCACCGTTGGGGCGCGTTGGCATTAACGAGTCCCAGGCTCGTGCGAACAACAGCTCGTATCGAGTAGCGTCGCTGCCGATGAATGCCGTCTTCCGGCCACTGACTCTTTCTGAAACCCGTGGTTTCATGAAGGTACTTATCGATGCGCACAGCGATCGCATTCTCGGCTTCGCTGCTCTCGGGCCGGAGGCAGGAGAATTAATGGCTAATGTTCAGGTGGCAATGCTTGCAAATCAGTCGTACACGCTCCTGCGAGACGCCGTGTTCACTCACCCGACGATGAGTGAAGGTTTGGGGATGTTGTTTGCCCGCGTGCCTGAACGACGCGACGCCGCGGTCGAGAAACGCGACCCGCGCGGATCAATGTTGTAAGACCGACGGTCAATGGGCAGTCGGGTACTCCTATCCGGCCGGAAAAAATTTGAACAAAATAGTTGACTAGTCGGTCTACATAGCTTAAACAGTGCTTATGCCAAGAGTTAGTGACATGAAAGACCGACTGATGGAGGCCGCGATGGAGCTCATGTGGCAGAACAGTTACGGCGCGGCGTCGGTCGATGCGATATGCGAGCGCGCAGGAGCCAAAAAGGGCAGCTTCTACTACTTCTTCAAATCGAAATCGGAGCTCGCCGCCGCCGCTTTGGAAGCGGATTGGCAGAAAAAGAGAGCGGAAATGGATTCGATGTTTTCACCAACGGTTCCGCCACTCGAGCGATTGGATCGCTACTTCGATTTTGTCTACAATCGCCTGGCGCAGCTTCAGAAAAAATGCGGCGCCACCCTGGGTTGTCCCTTCGTGAGTGTCGGGAGCGAAGTGAGCACGCAAGATCAAGTCGTTCGCGAAGCGATAGATCGAATCATGGACCGCAAGCTGCAATTCTTTATCTCGGCGGTGCGCGACGCGGCAGCCGAGGGGTTGATCGATGCGCCGGACCCGGAGGCGAAAGCGAAAGCGCTGTTTGCCTGTTACCAGGGAACAGTGGCGCAGGCGCGGATCCAAAATGACGTCGAGTTGCTCCGACAATTTAAGCAGGTAGCCCGCGATGTTTTGGGCGTCAGACGCGCTGAGGCTATGGCAACGTAATCTCTTTTTTTGCCAATTTCATAGACGACCAGTCAAATATAAACCTAACAGAAACCGAAAAAACTCGACTCATGATAACTGATCCAAAGTCAGAACTGACAGTTTTCCTCCAGACGGTTTCAGTCGCCGTTCGGCAGCTGAAACAACAGCTCCAACGCGATTACGAAAGAGCCTACCCGCAGCTGCGCGACATCATTCATCTCATTGTCGATGAAGAGGCGTCGCGCGCCTGGAGTTTGTCGTTGTTCCCGCATCTGTTGCTTCCCGACTTAGTGGAAGCGCACATTGAGAAACTGAACCTCGAGCCAGCACGCACTGCGCACGGCAGTGTTGCCACACCGCATCGGTTCAGCGTCGCAAAAAACTTTGAACCAGCCTTTGGCCTATGTGCATAGAAGGCATCACGCACGTTATGAATTTACGCGACCTCAAACTTTTCCTCGACCTAATGAAGAACAGGACTTCGGCGCCAACGGCAATCACAAACATAAAAGGAACGGCAACGATGCCGCTCTTCTGGAAGGCGCTGAAGACATCATCTCACTAATGAGAGGCTGACCACGAAATTTCTTAAGCACGCCAAACGAAAGGAACACAAATGAACAACAAAACATTCTCAGACAAAGTTCGATTCGAGACCGGAGCAACATCCCGGATCGACAAAGCGACGGCGGTTGAATCCGCCCTCAAACCTCGATACACGAAAACAAAACGCATAATTAACCTGGTAGCTGTCATTACGACCGCGGCAGTTAGCCCCGTAACGTGGGCGGCTCCGCATGGCGGCGGTGGCGGGGTTGCTGGTGGCGGCCACTTTGGTGGCGGCCCTGTCGGCGGCTTTGCTGGTGGAGTCTCTCGTGCCGCGCCAGCCTTTTCCGGTGGCGGACTGCGAGCAGCGCCAGTTTTCCAAGGCGCATACTTTACCGGTCGAAGTGTCGGCGGAGTAAGTCCGGCACCGCACTTCTACTACCGTGGCGCAGGAATGCCCACTGTTAGCTCCCACGGCGTCATAGCGTCGGGCAATCGACCAACAATTCGAATTGCCGGCAGGACCCCCTCGATTGGCAGCAAACAAGACAGCGCCGCTTTGCTGGCGAGGCAAAACACGCGAGTCGCAAACTCGCAAGTTGCAGCGACAAATCGGCAGCCAAATCCTACGGGCTCAATTGCAGGCCGGAACCGGGTGTCGGATACGCGAACTTCAACGGCAGCAAACCGTCAGTCGTTCGTCAAGAACCACGCGTCCGAGCGACACGACGCGAACAACTGGCATCGCGATTGGGACAGGCATCGAGCTCACTTCCATAACAACCGGGTGTTTGTTTTTATCAACGGTTTCTGGTGGGGACTTTACCCGTGGGATTACTATCCCAACTACGCTTACGGCTATCCTTACGACTACGACAACGGTTACCCATATGACTATTACAATGATTACCCTTACAGCTACTACGATTCTTCCCCGTACGACTACGATCAGGAGCCGGCCTACGACTCGAATCAGGACGGCAATAGTGCGACTATAAGCGCAGTCCAATCAGAGCTTGCAAAGCTTGGTTACTATCACGGCGCGGTTGACGGAGTTGAGGGAGATGAAACCCAGGCTGCTCTCGCGCGCTACCAAGAGGACCACGACTTAAGCGTCACAGGGACACTGACCTCGGCGACGCTTCAATCGCTCGGATTGCTGCAGAGGGCCAGCTAGGGGCGAACAGCGTTTCTTCGCAATGAAGTTTTAAAACGAAAACCTGAAACGAAATATAATGAACAACAACAACTCACTTGAAGGTAAAGTGGTACTGGTGACCGGAGGAACTTCCGGCATCGGCAAAGCAACGGCGATTCAGTTCGCGCGCGCCGGTGCGAAAGTAGTTCTAAGCGGCCGCCGCGAAAAAGAGGGCAAAGAAATCGTTAGGCAAATCGAAAAACTTGGCGGCGAGGCAGCATTCGTTCGCGGCGACATTGGCAAAGATGACGACGTGAAAAAGATGGTCGATTTCACCATCGACAAATTCGGCGGGCTCGACATCGCCTTTAACAACGCCGGCGTCGAATGGAAAGCACCGCTCGATCAAGCGACCGAAGCGGAGTATCGGCGCGTGTTCGACACCAACGTCTGGGGCGTTCTCAATTCGATGCGTCACGAAATCCCGGTCATGCTCAAGAACGGTGGCGGCGCGATCGTAAACAATTCCAGCATTGCCGGGCACGTCGGTTTTCCGGAGGTCAGCATTTACATCGCGTCCAAGCACGCGGTTGAAGGCTTGACTAAATCCGTCGCGCTAGAGTTCGCCAAACAAAACATTCGCATTAACTCTGTCGCTCCGGGGCCGATCGCCACCGAGATGTGGGATCGTTTCGCGGGTGACGCAATGCGGGATCAGATTACCTCCATCGTTCCGGTTGGACGCGTTGGCGCTGCCGAACATATCGCAGCAGCAGTTCTTTATCTGGCCTCCGATGCTGCGAAATTCACAACCGGCACTTCGTTGGTCGTCGATGGCGGCTTCATCGCAGGATAAGAAGCGCACAAGTGTCAGGCAGAAAACTCGCGATGAAAATGGAAACAGCACAAACACGCCAAAAAAGACTTATCCGCGCGGTCTACCAGAACGGGAGCGACAAACGCGGTTATCACATCGTCTTGACCATGCAGGATGCAAAGCGGTTCGCGATCCCGTACTGGCTTGCGAAGTGGGCTGGAAAACTTATGCCTCAGACATTAACAGGTTACTAAAAGGATGAAATGGCGATGAATCCAACGAGTAATGATGAAACCAAACTCGGTGGCAAATTCACGTTTCCTAGTATTTCAATGAGCGTGCACCGGATGGGGTACGGCGCCATGCAACTCGCCGGTCCCGGCGTGTTTGGGCCACCGCGAGATCCCGACGCCGCCGTCGCCGTGCTGCGCGAGACGGTAGAAGCAGGCGTGAACCACATCGACACCAGCGATTTCTACGGACCGCATGTTACAAATGAAATCATTCGGCGCGCGTTGCATCCGTACCCGAAAGGATTGGTGATTGTCACCAAGGTCGGCGCTCGTCGCGGAAAGGACAAATCGTGGATACACGATGTCACGCGCAAGAATCTGATTGATTCCGTTCATGACAATCTGCGCAACCTCGGGATCGAGACGCTGGACGTAGTTAATCTTCGTGCGTGGGGCGATAATGGTCAGGCCCCCGGCGAAGAGCCGCTCACTGAACCTCTTTCGGTCTTGGCCGAACTAAAACAACAAGGACTAATCCGTCATTTGGGCTTAAGCAACGTTACGCCAAAGCAATTAAAGGAAGCGCAAACCATCACCGACATCGTTTGCATCCAAAACTTCTACAACGTTGCACACCGAAACGATGACGCGTTCATCGACGATCTCGCGCGGCAACACATTGCTTACGTGCCTTTCTTTCCGTTGGGCGGCTTCAATCCGTTGCAATCTGGTGCGCTGGATGATGCCGCGAAGTCGTTAGGCGCAACGCCGATGCAGCTGGCGCTGGCGTGGCTGCTTCACCGGTCGCCAAATATCCTGCTGATCCCGGGAACATCGTCAGTGCAGCACCTGCGCGAGAATCTCCACGCTGCTGCCATAACGCTTCCGGCGAATGCGCTCGCCAAACTAAACGCCATCTGTGCGAAGCCAGCACAAAGCGCTAAGGAGGAAATGTAACATGCGAATTTTTGTTACAGGAGCGACGGGATTCGTCGGCTCCGCCGTTGTTCGAGAATTAATCGATGCGCGACACAAAGTTCTCGGTCTCGCTCGCTCAGACGCAAGTGCCAAATCGCTCGCCGCGGCAGGCGCCGATGTGCATCGCGGTTCGCTTGAGGATCTCGAGAGTCTGCGCAGCGGAGCGGCCGCTGTGGACGGTGTCATTCATACGGCATTCATCCACGACTTCTCGAAGTATAAAGAAAACTGCGAGATTGATCGCCGCGCAATCGAGGCTCTGGGCTCGGCTCTGGTCGGCTCTGATCGTCCGTTGATTGTCACATCCGTCACCGCGCTGGTTGGGCGAGGTCGAGTTGCCACCGAAGATCTGCCTGTTTCGAATGCTTCGTCACTTCCACGCGCAGCTTCCGAAGAGGCAGCAGCTGCGGTCGCGGCGCAGGGCGTGCTCGCGTCGGTGGTTCGTCTTCCTCCATCGGTGCATGGCGAGGGCGACCGCGGATTCGTTCCAATTCTGATTAACATCGCACGCGAAAAGAACGTTTCGGCGTACATCGGTGACGGTTTAAATCGCTGGCCCGCCGTGCATCGACTTGATGCCGCCCGCTTGTTCAGGCTCGCTTTGGAAAAATGCGCCGCGCGCGCTAACTATCACGGTGTCGCTGAAGAAGGTGTGCCGTTTCGAGAAATCGCTGAAGTCATTGGCCGCCGCCTGAACGTGCCGGTCGTTAGCAAATCGCCCGAGGAAGCGAACAAACACTTCGATTGGTTCGCGCATTTTGCCGCTCTCGACAATCCGACATCGAGTGAGCGAACGCGTACACTGCTGGGCTGGAAGCTAAAGCAACCCGGGCTAATTTCCGACCTTGGGAGCGGACGCTATTTCGACGCATGAAAGGAAGGTCTCTGTCGGAATCTGGATCGTGGACATCAACAATATCGACAGCGCTCAACAAAACTTTACCGCCGACATCGCTATCGTGTTGCGCTGGAAGGATGCTCGCCTTGCCCACACGGGAACAGGAGCGGTGCATTACGCGCTCGATCAAATCTGGACTCCGCGCGTGAGTATCGCGAATGAAACCAGTTCGGTTGTTCGCAAACTGCCGGAGTCGGCTGAGGTGGAGCCTGATGGAACTGTTCTCTATCGGCAGCGTTACGTCGGTTCGTTCACGCAACCATTACGGCTACAATCTTTCCCGTTCGATCGGCAGACTTTTCGTATTCAGTTCGTTGCGATTCGATATCGACCTAACGAAGTAGTGTTTGTGGCGGATGAAAACTGGATCCATGACGGACTCCTGAAAGCCGCCGGAATTTCGCGCTCCATCACGCTACCCGACTGGACGGTGGAGAGATGGGATGCCAAACCGGACGTCTATGCGCTAACCCCTGGCTTGCAGTATTCGGGGTATGTCTTCGAGTTCACTGCTTCGCGTAACGTCCAGCACTACATCCTGAAAATAATTCTCCCCCTCATTCTGATCGTGATGATGTCATGGTCCGTGTTCTGGACCGAACCGACGAACTCGAACACGCAGTTCAGCATCGCCGTGACTTCAATGCTCACGCTCATCGCCTATCGCTTTGCCGTGGATACTCAACTACCGCGCTTGCCTTACATTACGCGGCTCGATGCTTTCTTTCTAGTCAGCACCCTGCTCGTTTTCTTGTCGCTGATCGAAGTCTTGGTCACGACCATTCTCGATAACAATGACCAAGTCGCGCGGGCGAAGAAGCTTGATCGCTACTGCCGAGTAATCGTCCCTATAATTTTCGTTATTGCGTGGCTTGCCATCTTTGGCCATCCGCGCGGCTGATGGGCGTGAACCGCTTTTAGTGCGGCGAGACGACCTGCGAGATTTTCCGCTGCGCTAACCTTTCGGCCACGCACGCAGTGCGATTTGCGCGACGCGATGAAGTTGATCGCGACTGGCGCCGCCAGCTGACTGCACTGCCATCCCGCGCACGACAGTCATCACGTAATGGGCCAGTTCGGCTGGGTCAGCGTTTTTCGCAAGATCGCCTTCTCGCTTTGCTCGTTGAAGGCGGCGACGCAATGCAACTTCCGCCGCCACCCGCCGCGCAGCCACTTCCTTCCGAGCGGACGCATTTCCGCACGCCAAGGCGCCTTGAACCATGAGGCATCCTGCTGGAACCCTGGAATCTTCCGCCATCCTGGCCGTGCCGAGGAATATTTGTTCGACCACATCCCGCGCCTTCGGTGCCGCCAAAGCTTTGCCAAAAAAAGCGACCGGCCCGTCCATGTATCGATCGAGAACCTTGCGAAAGAGCTCTTCTTTGTTGCCAAAAGCAGCGTAGAGACTAGGCCGATTGATGCGCATGGCGCGGGTCAGGTTTGAGAGCGAGGCGCCTTCGTAACCTTTGGCCCAAAAAACGTGCATGGCGCGATCCAGGGCCTCGTCAGGATCGAACGCGCGCGGTCGTCCAAGGGGCGCCGCGGTGTCTGATTTCATACTGATAGGTAAATAAATCACTTGACAGTCGTTTGTCGAGGCCGATCTTTTTATACCAATCGATACAAAATGAATTCAACCTCGAAACAAACAGGAGACAAATCATGAATAGGAAACTGGAAGGAAAAATTGCGCTTGTCACGGGCGGCTCGCGCGGCATCGGCGCCGCCATCGCCAGACGTCTGGCCACAGACGGGGCGAAGGTAGCCATCACCTACGCGAAAGGTGCCAATGCGGCGGCGGCGGTAGTTAAGGAGATTGAACGCGACGGCGGAAAGGCGATCGCGATTCAGGCAGACGCCGCTAATGCCGAGGCGGGCAAAGCCGCGGTTGAGAAAACAGTGGCGACGTTCGGCGGACTCGACGTCCTGGTAAACAATGCCGGCACCGCCATTCCGAAAACGTTTGAGGAGACGACGCTGGAAGAGATGGATCGCGTGCTCGACATCAACGTCCGCGGAGTATTCATCGCGACGCAGGCGGCGCTGAAGCATATGAAGAGCGGCGGTCGCATCATTATGATTGGTTCGTCCGTGGGTGAGCGTGTTCTTGTGCCGGGGCTTGTGCCCTACGCGGCCACGAAGGGAGCGGTAAAGATATTTACTCAAGCTCTGTCCAGAGAAGTCGCGAGCCGGAACATCACGGTCAACAACGTGCAGCCGGGTCCGATCGATACGGAATTGAATCCCGCCACGAGCGAGTGGGCGGTGCCACAGAAGGCCGCCACCGCACTCGACCGCTTCGGGCGCGTCGATGAGATCGCTGCCATGGTCGCGTTTGTCGCCGGTCCGGAGTCTTCATACATCACTGGGGCGAATCTTACCGTAGATGGCGGAATGAATGCCTGACAACACGACGGCGTGGCGGCCACAACGAGGAACGCAATCCCGTATGAATCAAATTGTAGAAAGAATCGACAAAGTAAAATTTGGACCCTGGGCTATTGTAACGGGAGCCTCTTCCGGCATCGGAAAAGAATTTTCAAGGCAACTTGCCGCGAACGGCTTAAACATCGTGTTAGTCGCCAGAAGGCTCGAACTGCTTAAGGAGCTGGGACAGAATCTGGAGAAAGAGTTTGGCGTACAGTGCCGAGCGGTTCAAGTGGATCTCAGCGATGAAAATTTTATCGGTACGATCAAAGAAGCTACGCAGGATCTCGATATCGGTCTTGTCGTCTCAAATGCCGGCACTGGAAATCCCGGATCTTTTACCAAAAAGAATCGAGATGATTTACTGATGGATGTGAGACTCAGTGTGACGGCCCACCTGGAGCTGTGTCACCACTTCGCGCCTGTCCTCGTGAAGCGCGGACACGGCGGGATTCTTCTCGTTGGAGCGATGGGAGCGAGCCACGGGGTTCCCTATATGGCGAATAGCGGTGCGGCTAAGGCGTATGTTTCGGCGTTAGGCCAAGCTCTTCACTTCGAATTGAAAGACCCGGGAGTTCATGTGACGGTCCTAACTCCGGGCTTTATAGATACCCCCGTGATTCCCAAGCTTCTCGAAGACCCTGGAGCGCTCCCGATGAAGCCAATGTCTGCCGCAAGATGCGTGACAGAGGGGCTCGAAGCGCTGCGAGCCAATCGCGCTGTATACATTCCAGGCCTACTCAATCGAATCATGAATCGCCTCGTTCCTCTTTCGATAGCTCAAAAGATGGAGGCGAGAATGCTGAAAAAATAGCCTGAGGTGGATAAGAAGGAATTTGGACCGTCGGCTTTGTTGCCGGTCCGGAGTCTTCCTACATCACCGGGGCAAATCTTACCGTCGATGGCGGAACGAATGCCTGAATCAAAGGAGAAATGACATGCGTGCAATGAGAGCCGAAACATTTAGTGGTTATGAAGGGCTGAAGCTCGTCGACCTTCCAAAACCGCCGGTTACAAATGGAAAAGTACTTGTGCGAATCACCGCGGCCGGCGTCACGCCGCTGGACCATACGATTCTCTCCGGCAAATTTCACAGCTCGAAAGCGCCGTTAGTGCTGGGCAACGAAGGAGCGGGCGTTGTAGAGCAAGGAGGTGGAACGGACTTTCCCGTCGGATCGCGCGTGATGTTCTTCGGCGCCTACGGCGCTTTTGAGGACGGAACCGACAGTGAGTGGGTTGCCGTAAGGAAGGAAGACCTTTGCCTGATTCCTGACAATGTCGACGACGTAAGTGCCGCAGGTATTCCGGTCGCGTATCTCACCGCGCAGGTGGCTCTTACTCTGGCTGGTTTTCGAGCAGGCAAAACGGTTCTGGCACCGGCGATCGGAGGATCGATCGGTAATGCAGTGACGCAATTGGCGCGCGCCTTGGGCGCAAAACACGCCATGTCAAGCACGACCAATCATGCGAAAGCAGAGCAGGCGAAGGCGCTCGGGTTCAATGAAGTCGTCGATACCTCCTCGGAGAAGTTG
>QHOX01000395.1 GCA_003219465.1 Verrucomicrobiota bacterium
CGCTTTCCGGACGCCCGCCGCCTTTTCCGCCGACGATTGGCGCGATCTGCTGAATCAATTTGTTCGCCTGAAATTTCTCGGTCAGCGCTGAAGGGACATAAGCGAACAAAGCGACTGATGCGTCTCGCGTGCCGGCAAGGAAAATGGGGCCTTTGAATTTGGGCTTCAACGCATCCACGATTGCCTGGAGCAATTTTCCATCCGCATCTGGTACTTCCGCGACGCTAAAGTCTTTTCCAGAATGCGATCGCGCCAGTTCGCTGGCGATGTGAGCAGCCCTGCTCTTCAGTTCTGCCTCCGCAGATTTCGCTGTTTTCTTTTCCCACTCACGAACCTCCGCATCCGCTTTTTCGAGGTGCGCTGCACGCGCGTCAATTTGTTTCAGTATTTCAGTTGTCGCTGCATCATCTTCGAATGCGGGCAGCGGCGCGATGTCTGCCTTCTTTCGCGCGAGTGTCTCAAACTTCTCCTGCTGTCGCGCCGCCTCCTGCATCGCCCAGACCCGCGCCGCGGCGCCGGCGACGGCTTCAATGCGACGCGTTCCCGCTGCGATGGCTTCTTCTTTCACGATACGGAACGGCCCGATCTCGCCGGTGGACCTCACGTGCGTGCCACCGCACAGCTCCATTGAATACCCATTGAGCGCGTGCGGCGATCCGCCGATCTGCAACACTCTTACACTGTCGCCGTATTTCTCACCAAAGAACTGAATAATGTCTTTTCGCTGTTTCGCCTCGGCGAATGGCAATTCAGTCCACGAAACCGGCGCATTCTCTGCGATCTTTTCGTTCACCAGTTTTTCCACATCGCGTTTTTGTTCCGGCGTAAGCGGTGCACTTGAAAAGTCGAACGTCAATTTGTCGGGTCCGACATAGCTCCCCTTTTGCGAAGCATCGTACGAGACCACTTCGTGCAATGCCCAGTGCAACAAATGGGTGACGGTGTGATGCCCCTGGATCAATTTCATCTACTGAAATCCGCACCGCCTCGCCCGGCTCTGGCGCGCGACCTTCCAGAACCTGCGCGCGATGAACAAAAACGTCGCCGCGCTTTTGGGTGTCGATCACGCGCAACTGACCGACTTCCGTCCAGTCGTGTCCCGGAACGTGAAGCAATCCTCGGTCGCCGACCTGACCGCCCATCTCGGCGTAGAAAGGGGTGCGATCGACAACAATATTTACTTCGTCCGGCTTTTTCCCAGGGAGAACCGTTTCAACGACTGCTTCGGCCTCAAGGAAATCGTAACCGAGAAATTTCGTCGGTGCGACCTTCAGCTCTCCATCTTCGACATTGATTTCCTCCTTTTTCTGAGCTTTGCGCGCGCGCTCGCGTTGCTCCTCCATGAGTTTCTCAAATCCAACTACATCGACAGTGAGCCCGCGCTCGCGCGCCATTAACTCGGTGAGATCAATCGGAAAGCCGTAGGTATCGTACAAGAGGAAAGCGAAATCGCCGGGAATATGGTCAAGATTCCATTGGCGGATTCCGGCTTCGAAAACGTGTATTCCAACATCGAGTGTCCTGTTGAATGCTTCCTCTTCGCGACGAATTGTTTCTTTGATCTTCGAGTGTTTCGCGCGGATTTCGGGAAAAACGTCGCCCATTGTCTCCGCGACGACATCGACAAGTTTGAAGAAGAATGGTTCGTGAAAGCCGAGCGTGCGACCGTAGCGGACCGCGCGACGCAGAATGCGCCGCAAAACATAACCACGGCCCTCGTTCGACGGGATGATTCCATCTGCGATCGCGGAGCTCAGCGCGCGAATGTGATCGGCGACTACGCGAAACGCGATGTCGACTTTTTCCTGGTCGTTCCGATTTTGTAGGGCGGCTGTGTCAGCCGCCGGCATCTCGCAGAGACGCCCTACAGTTGGCAGCGTGCTGGCGTATTTCTTTCCGCTCAGCTTTTCGATCTCATCGAAAATTGGGCGGAAGATGTCGGTCTCGTAATTCGAAATTGCTCCGGAAAAATCGGTGAGATTCTTTGTGCCTTGAATGATTGCGGTCACGCGCTCGAAACCCATTCCGGTATCGACGTGCCGTTGAGCTAGCGGCAAATAACCGATTTTGGTGATGCCAGGCAGCACAAATACCGTGTCGGCGTTGAACTGAATGAAAACCAAATTCCAGATTTCGATGCAGCGCGGATCATTCTGGTTCACGAGCGCGCCACGCGTGTCGCCGTCTGGCGTCAGATCGATGTGCACCTCCGAGCATGGCCCGCATGGGCCGGTGTCGCCCATCATCCAGAAATTGTCGGCTTTGCCGCTGTTCAGAACATGAATAGCCGGATCGAGATCGGCTTCGCGGAACAAACGCGCCCAGTGATCGTACGCCTCCTGGTCAAACTCGCTAGGCTCACCGGGCCCGGGCTGGTAAACCGTCGCGTAAAGGCGTTGCGCGGGAAATTTCCAGCGTTCGACCAGTAATTCCCAAGCCCATTTGATTGCTTCCTTTTTGAAATAATCGCCAAAGCTCCAGTTACCGAGCATCTCGAAAAACGTGTGGTGATACGTGTCGAGGCCAACATCTTCGAGGTCGTTATGTTTTCCTCCGGCACGAATGCATTTTTGCGTGTCAACGACGCGTGGCGGTTTCCATGGCGGTTTCTGTTGCGCGAGAAATATCGGCACGAACTGGTTCATGCCGGCGTTGGTGAAGAGTAGATTCGGCGCGTCGGGCAGAAGTGACGATGACGGCACGATGGTGTGCTGTTTCTCGCGAAAGAAATCGAGAAATGATTGCCGTATTTCAGCCGACGTCATGGGTAACCACGAATAAACACGAATTTCAGGAAACCTGAAACCGCCGCTCAAAGCGATGCATGCTTTAACTGCCAGGTAAAATTCGGCAGGCAAGATGCCCGCTGGCCACACAGCCAGGATG
>QHOX01000175.1:0-13342 GCA_003219465.1 Verrucomicrobiota bacterium
CACCGCAATCAAAGCCGCGGAAGACGATCTCGCGAGTGAGACGCCTAACGAGTTTGGGCGCGTCAAAGATGCGGAAGTTGCCGCAGCGCTCCAGCAACTAAAACTGGAATACATTGAGCAGGGCCGCGCGTTTCAACTGGTGGAAAAGGCAGAAGGCTGGCAGCTCGCGACGGATCCCGGCTTTGCGAAATGGGTCCGGCAGCTTTTCCCAGCGCCGAAGCCGGCGCGACTAAGCGCGCCCGCGCTGGAAACGCTGGCGATCATCGCGTACCGCCAGCCGATCACGCGCGCGGATGTAGAAGCGGTGCGCGGCGTGAACATCGACGGCGTGCTGCAAACCTTGATGGAGCGCGGCCTCGTGAAAATCGCCGGACGCGCTGAGATTCCCGGCCGGCCTCTACTTTACGCAACGACACAGTTTTTCCTCGATCACTTTGGGCTTCGTAATCTCGACGAGTTGCCAAACGCGGAAGAATTGCGGAGACGTTATTTGCCGGTGGCGCAACCTGTAGCTGGCATCGGTGATGCCGGCAGGCCAGGGTCATCCGCCTCCGCTAAAGCTACGGCGGACAAATCGGCTCCGGCTAGAACGAATCTGTAGCCGTCGCCTTGTGGGCGACGCGGCCTGCATATGAAGGGTTGGTCATGGGTGCGCTTCGCGCAGCGAAGTGGCTACAGCGGGTTGTTTGTGTTAACGCTTGCCCGGCCGGCGTCTTTACCAGCCGAAATCCAGCCCGCCGATTGCGCGCGTGCCGCAAAATATTCTGAGAGCAGGCGCGGCAGTGCGATGGTGGTAATCCAAAACGGCAGGACCGTTTTCGAGCATTACGCGAATGGCGGCTCGGCGAATCGAAGATGGCCGATCTTCAGCGGAACAAAAACTTTTTGGGGAATCGCTGCGCTCGCGGCTGTGCAAGACGGCCTGTTTAGACTCGACGATCCGGTGTCGGACACGATCACTGAGTGGAAGAATGATCCGCGCAAATCGCAGATCACCATTCGCCATCTGCTCAGCCAAACCGACGGCATTGAAGGTGCGTCGCGGCTTCAGCGTCCAACGATCCGTGACCGAAACGCGATGGCCATTAAGTTGCCCATGGTTGCCGAGACCGGCACAGCTTTCATCTACGGTCCAAGTCATCTCCAGATTTTTTCGGAATTGCTGCGCCGGAAACTGAAAGGACGCAGCGTGATCAGCTACTTCGAAGCACATGTCTCGAGCCGGCTGGGACTGCACGATCTCAAATACAAAAAAGACGCGCGCGGCAATCCGCTTCCGGCGACCGGCTTCGAATTGACGGCCCGCGAATGGGCGCGACTGGGCGAGCTTGTAGTTGGGGACGGCAATTACCAGCGACGCCAAATTGTGCCGTCGAATGTGTTACGAGAAGCGTTTATCGGTTCGCAGGCGAACCCGGCGTACGGGCTCACGCTCTGGTTAAATCACCAGGCACCGAACGGGGGCGAGGTCGACATGGAGCGAATGCTGGATTTGCCCTGGCAAAACGCCCAGTGGATGGGCGTTTGCATCTGCAAGGATGCGCCTGCGGACATGGTGGTGGCGCTCGGCTCGCATTACCAGCGGCTATTCGTTATTCCGTCGTTGAAAGCAATCATTGTGCGGCAAGGCTCGGGCGGAAACTTTTCGGATGCACAGTTTCTACGGCTAGTGCTCGGGCGCGGAGGTTGACTCAGCGCCGTATTTCCTGAACCATTCACAGGTCTATGAACAAATTTGCCATCGGTTGCGGCGTTGTGGTCGCCATCGTGCTCTTTATCGTCGTAGTCGCGGCCCTTGCAATTGGCGGCAGTTACAATCGTCTCGTCCGCTTGCAACAGGGCGTCGATCAAAGCTGGGCGCAGGTGCAAAATGTGTATCAGCGGCGGGCAGATTTGATTCCGAATCTCGTGAACACGGTTTCCGGCGCGGCGAACTTTGAAAAATCAACGCTGGTCGAAGTGACGAATGCCCGCGCAAGCGTGGGGCGCGTGCAGACGCAAATCGATCCGAATAAAGCGCCTACTGACGCTGCACAGCTTGAGAAATTCCAGGCTGCGCAGGGAGAACTGAGCAACGCGTTGTCGCGTCTATTGGTCGTGGTGGAGCGCTACCCAGAGTTAAAGGCCAATCAGAACTTTCTCAGTTTACAGGCGCAACTGGAAGGAACCGAGAATCGGATTTCGGTCGAACGCGGCAACTTCAACAAGACGGTGCAGGACTACAACGTGGCGGTGCGCAGTTTCCCTACAAACTTCATCGCAGGCATGCTCGGTTTTGCGCCGCGACCATTTTTCACTGCGCAACCGGGCGCGGAAAAACCGCCACCGGTACAGTTCAATTTTGGGACACCCGCTCCAGCGACCTCACCGTGACGTGACTTTGGATCTTGGTGGATCGGCTTCTCCGAAGACGATGTTAAACCAACCGCGGCGAAGCCGCCCACTGATGGCATCGCGTTCTGAGAACGCGCTCCATCTTGTAGTCGCACTTGCGATTCTGTTCGCGGTCAGCTCTCATGCCGCGGAAGTCATTCCGCCAAAGCCGGACCGTTACTTCAACGATTACGCCGGTGTCGTTTCCAAGGAAGCTGCTTATCGTTTCAACGAGCAGCTTGCGCAATTCGAACGGGAAACTTCAGACCAAGTCGTTGTCGCCATTTTTCCAAAAATGCAGAGTGACTCGGACGTTGCGGACTATACGCAGCGCGTAGCGCAGGCGTGGGGCGTAGGTCAGAAAGGACGCCGGAATGGCGTGGTGCTCTTTGTGTTCATCCAAGATCGCAAGATGTCGATCCAAGTTGGATATGGTTTGGAAGGCGCGCTGCCAGACATCACGGCCTACGACATTCGCGCAAATCACATCCAGCCATATTTCCGAAAAGGTGACTACGAGGCAGGTCTTGCGACGGGTATCGATCTAATCTGCAAGGCCATTCGCGGCGAGTACAAAGGATCAGGAGAAATAGTCACCGAACAACATCGTGGCAGCGGTGTTTCTGGTCTTTTGCCCTTCCTCATCTTTGTCATTGTCCTGATCATTATTTCGCGACTGGTGCGCCGACTCGGCGGCTACGGCTATTCATCTGGCCGAGGCGGTCCGGTATTTTTGCCGATGGGTGGTGGAGGTGGAGGCTGGTCGTCCGGAGGCGGTGGAGGTTTCAGTGGGTTTAGCGGCGGTGGGGGCAGTTTCGGCGGCGGCGGTTCGAGCGGCAGTTGGTAGCAAATGCGAACACGAGAATTTCTTAGCAAAGTCGACCACGACCGCATCGTGCAGGCGATTCGTGAAGCCGAGAGAAATACTTCCGGTGAGATTCGCGTTTTTGTTCAGCGCGGCAAACTGAAGGCCGATCCACTGATTGCGGCGCAGAGAAAGTTTCATCGGCTCGGTATGCACAATACGCACGAGCGCAACGCCGTGCTGATTTTTGTAGTGCCCCGTGCTCATAAATTCGCGGTCGTTGGCGACAAAGCCATTCACGAAATATGCGGCGACGAATTCTGGCAAGGTATTGTGGAAAGAATGCGCAAGCATTTTCAAAATGAGAGGTTCAGCGACGCAATGATCGAAGCAGTCAACGAGATTGGTAATGTGCTGGCGAGAGATTTTCCGAAGACGCCCCAGGACACAAATGAATTGCCGGATGACCTGATCGAGCAGTGACCATAGCGTTTGGATTGGGGTGACATGTCGCCGCTTTCAAAGTTCGCCAGGGCGAATCCGTCCTGTGGCGGACGCGGACACGTCCGCGCACTCCCAAAGGCTCTGCTTGCAAAGTTGGAGATCTCGTCTTTATTCAAAGCTCCGCAGCGAGCTTTTGAAATTACGCCGTTGGTCCCTGGGTTTCCGTCACTGGACGTGAAACCGCACTCGCCAGGGGGAACCCGGCGATCCGAAAGGAAGAAGTAAGAAGGCAGAAGGATGAAGTGCCGCGGGGCCTCCGTCATTTCTTAATTCATAATTCTTCCTTCATCCTTAGAACCTATGCCAATCCGTTACGGTCGTTTTGAAATGCCGAAAACTCTCACCAAAGACGAGAGCACGGCCACAGATACGTATGCAAAGTTCACCGCCGAGCCGTTCGAAGCCGGCTACGGTCACACCGTTGGGAACTCCCTCCGGCGAGTGCTGCTGTCGTCGCTTGAAGGCGCGGCAATCACCGCGGTAAAAATTACCGGCGCGCAGCACGAGTTTGCTACGCTGCCCGGCGTGGTCGAGGACGTCACAGACATCGTTCTCAATCTCAAGAAAGTAAAGTTCAAGCTCGACGGTCAGGACCACGAGCCAAAGAAACTTTCGCTTAGCGTAAACAAGGAGGGCGAAGTCACTGCGGGGGACATTCAGACTATTCAGGGCTTCGACGTGCTGAATCCGAAGCAGGTGATTTGCACTCTGGATCGAAAACACAAATTCGACGCCGAACTCGAGGTGCGCGTCGGTCGAGGATTTGCCACCGGCGAGGAAAACAAGCGGCCCGATCAGCCGATCGGTCTGATTCCGATTGACTCGATCTTTTCGCCCGTCACACGCGTGAAGTATGCCGTCGAAAACACTCGTGTCGGTCAGCGCACCGATTACGACAAACTGATTCTCGAACTCTGGACCGACGGGCGCTTGACGCCCGATGATGCGCTGCTCCAGGCATCCGCGATTCTGCGGCATCACCTCGACGTCTTCGTGCACTACAACGAGGAAGTAATTGAATTCGATCAGACGCCCGCTGGCGTGAGCGAGGAAAATCTCAAGCTGAAGAAGCTGCTGAACATGAGCGTGAACGAGATCGAGCTCAGCGTGCGCGCGGCGAATTGCTTGAACAATGCGAATATCACGACGGTCGGGCAGCTTGCCCAAAAGACCGAGGCCGAAATGCTGAAGTATCGCAACTTCGGCAAGAAGTCGCTCAATGAGATCAAGGATAAGCTGCAACACCTTGGGTTGAGCCTGGGCATGAAGTTCGAGCCGGGCTTGATCGATTTGCCGATAAGCGGCGATGGCGCTGCGCCAACGGCCGCACCGGCTGCTGGCCAACAGTAAACGTCTGTGCGAAGATCGCGTTTCGTCGCGTATGAGACATCAAAAGAAAACGATCAAGCTGGGGCGCACCGCTGACCACCGCCGGGCGTTACTCGCCAATCAGGTCTGCGCTTTAATCCAACATCAGCGAATCAAGACGACTCTGGCCAAGGCCAAAGCGGTTCGACCTCTTGCCGAACGGATGGTGACGCTCGGTAAGAATGGCTCGATTCACGCGCGTCGCAGTGCCCTGGCTGTGTTGCGGCAGAAAAGCATCGTGAAAAAATTATTCGACGACATCGCGCAACGATCCGCCGAACGGAACGGCGGTTACACCCGAATCGTCAAGCTCGGCGCGCGCAAGAGCGATTCTGCGCGTATGGCGTTTATCGAGTGGGTGGACGCAGAGCACATCGCCGAGCAAAAACCGAAGAAAGAAAAGAAGGCGAAACGCAAAGAGCCAGAGGCGAAACCGCAGCAGATAACGCCTGAACCTGAGCAGCCCACCCCAGAAGAGCCAAAGGCCGAAGCGCCCGCTCCGAAACAAGAGGAACCCACCGCGCCACCGGCTGAAGAACCGAAGTCGAAAAAGCGGCGTTGGTTCGGACGAAAGTCAGATGACAGCTAAAAACTAGTTGGCGCGGCGTTCGTGCAGTTTTAGCAAACACGACTGTTGTCACGAACACAAAGTGGTCCGGTAATTCAGGTTGGAAACCAAACCGCTGCGCTGCGCCACGTCGTTCCAAGGTTCTTCCTCGGCAAGGGCGGGATCCAGCAGGATGTTTTGCATAACCACATTCATGTAGCGCATGGCCTTCCGGAGTCGCCGCGCGGTGAGCCAGTCAGGCCGCCGCATTTCAAAATCGTTTGGCGTAAATTCTTCGGCGACGTCGGAAGCAAAAACCTCCGTCCACGGTCTGCCCCAGACACGCTTCGCAAATGCATTGTTATCCGAACGCAATTCTGCTTCGACGTGTCGGGCTAGGGCGCTAGTCAGGCCACAATAACCGGCATCAGCCAATCCTTTTTGAGCAAGGTATCGGCAAAGCTCGACTTTGCATCGCTTTGCTTGCAGCCACGTAAGCCGCTGGCCAATACAGCGCAATACATCGCGAGCAACGCTTACCGTAAATGGTCCTACCCCTTTGTGACGCCGGACCTGGACATCCCGGAATTCCGGCGACCGCTTGATACCGATGCTCCGGAGAAACTCCGGGATAACGCTTCGGGCCATGGTCTCTTTCGTGAAAGGCAGAGCAATCAATTCTAGAGCGTAGGCATCAGCCAGCTCCACCCAGCGCAAAAACGTCGCGGCGCGAGAAACGGCAAAGGCCAGCGCGCAGGACTGGAACGCATCGGAGCGACGAAAGCTCTTCACCGAACTGGCGTAGCTCGAATTGATCCATTGCGGCTGATTGCGCGGGAAGAGGACCAGCTTCGGTTCCAGGTTCAGCTCTGCGATCCGGCCAAAGAATGCACCCGAATGTTTTCGGCTTCCCAAGATTCCTTCCAATGCTTCCGAGGAGATAATGATTGCTTCAGCGGGCAGCTCACGGAGTGCGCGAATAGACCTCTCTGCGAGCGGCTCCCGGTGCGCGCCAATCTCCAACCCGGCCAGACTCTCAACCAGCGCATGGTGCGCGCCACGCCTAGTCTCGCTCTCTGGAACGAAATAGCCATGCTTCTGTAACTCTGATCGATTCTCCTGGAGAAACCATTGGATCGCAGTCGTGCCGCTTTTATGCGGGCCGGCATGGATATAGCAAACGCGTTTGCCCATTCAGGAATTGTACGTCGAAACGGACACGCGAAGCAATTTTTGGCGATCCCCGTTTGTGACGTTGACATCTCAGTTCGTGGAGACGGATCGCAACGGGGTGGTGTATCGCCGCGGAGTGAGTTTCGGCGGCCGTTTGCCATTCACAATCGCACCCGCCACGGGTATGTACGAAAGTTCCTGACCATCCGCAACGCAGCGCAGCATCAATCCGCCGCGACTCATGTCGCCTCGACCGACAAAGTCCGCCGGAAATCTCAGACGCTGGCCAAAGTTGGCCAGCAACACGTCGACGTATTTCCCGGTGGCGATGCTGCCGAGAAGAATCACTTCGCTTTCGGTCGATAGTTTCAATGCCAGACGCCGCGCCTCGCGTTCGATCGGCAGCCGGTAACGCGAATCGTCCTGGTGAATATCGACTGCGGCAAATTCCCGCAGATCATCGAGACGAATTCGCGTTCGCGCATCGATCAGGCCGCGTGTTGGCGTGATGACGAGCACACCTGGCATTCCTCGCGGCGGCCGCGCAAATGCGTCCGCGTAGGCGATTTTTCCGCGAAAGTACAGGCCGCTCAGAAAAGTGAACACCTCGGCGACCGATGCGCCTTTGCTGTCGCGCAAAATCATTCGCGCTCGTTCGCCCCCGGCGTAAGCGGGTGAGAGAAGAAAAATCCGGTGACCAGGCGCCTTTTTCATCGTTGGCGATTTTCAACGCTGGCGACCGTCGCTGCAACCGGGTACTCTCGGCTTGCTTTTTAAACGGCGAAGGGAAAATATTACGCCGTGCGTTTAGCCTGGCCATTTAAATCTCGCAACGGTAACGGTCGAAACGGTAATCACCGCAACGGCCACGAGAGCAACGGGGAGGAACTTAACGCCGCAGCTGGCGATGCATGTCCCGACTTTTTGTGTGTGGGAGCGCAGAAAGCCGGAACCTCATGGCTATATCGGCAACTCGAGCCGCATCCCGATTTCTGGATGCCCCCGGTAAAGGAACTCCATTACCTCGACAATCTGAACCGAACGAAACGACATCGTCCTCCTCGCTCGAAGGACGGACGTGATGCTTGTTTTCTGGAGAGCATCAAAGACTTGAGCATGCGAACCCATATCGATCTCGATACTTACGGCCGGTTGTTCTGCCACAAAGGACCGCTTCTCTCGGGTGACATTTCGCCAGCCTACTCGACTCTGAGCGATGAGATCATCGAGAGAGTCGTCGATCATTTTCCGAACTTGAAGGTGGTATTCCTCGCTCGCGATCCTGTCGAGAGAGCCTGGTCCCAGTTGTCCATGGGTGTGCGCCTCGGAATGATCAGTCCGTTCGATGCCAGCGATCCCGAGGAAGTCGTTTGCAATTTGCTGAATCCGGGGGTGCTGGTCCGCTCGCACCCCAGCAAGATTGTCGCGCGCTGGCAACGTTATGTTCGTCCAGAAAACTTCCGCGTCTATTTCTTCGACGATCTAAAGGAAAATCCCGCAGAACTGCGGCGATCCATTCTGAGTTTTCTGGGCGGCGATCCCGAGAAGCCAAGTGGCGGATTAAAGCCCAACGACAATAACGATGCCGGCCGCGAGAAGCTTCGGCTCACAGCAAAAGTGCGCGACCGTATGGCGCAATTTTTCGAACAGGAACTCAAAGCATGCGCGGCGGAACTTGGCGGACGCGCGAAAAGCTGGCCAACGCGATACGGTTTTTCATTGCTGCTATTCTTTTGGGACCTACTGGACGACATCGATCTCCTCTTCTGGTGTGATTGGATAACCTAGGTAGGGCGGGCAGTCCTCGGCACGCCGGTCGCCATTCACAACACCGCGCGCATCCATTCGACTTCGCTCAGGGCAAGCAGTGAAACGCCTTACGACGTCGTTCACCCTCCAGTCAGGCGCGCTTCTGCCAGATCAAGGTCTCGCTGAATTCTACGTAATGCATCATCATTAATCACCCGCTCATTTCGCAAACGGATGATGGTTTTGCGTTCCACACGCAGCGCTTGGTGTTGCAAACGTTGATACTGCGGTGTGGCGATTTCGCCGCGGCAATCGTCGGGATTGTCCGCGCAGCGTTCCAATTGCTCTATACGCTCGTCGTATTCCGTGCGGAGACGATCTACCGCGTCGGGCGAAAAGTTGGACTTTGCGCGCGCTTCCTGGATCCATTCGAGCGCCGCCTTGTTTGCTTCCAACCGCGCTAGACGCTCCTCTTCATCGGTCTGTGCATCCGGTGGTACGCGGAGCTTCCGAATCAACACCGGCAGTGTCAGACCCTGTAATACAAGCGTCACCAGGATTACTGAAAAGGCGACAAACAAAATGTAATCGCGTCCGGGAAAGGGCCGGCCGGTGGGCAACGCCAGCGGCAATGCAAACGCTGCCGCGAGTGACACCACGCCACGCATCCCAGCCCAGCCGACGATGGCAACGTGCTGCCAGGATGGCGTTGGGTCGCGCACCTGTCGTTCGCTTCTCAGCAGACGTGACAAATAAACCGCGGGTATCACCCACGCGAAACGGACTAAGATTACCATCGCGCAGATAACGATCGCACTCATAAGCGCGCCAGTGAGCGATGCGCGATTCCACGCGTGCAGGATTCTGGGAAGTTGCAGACCGATGACGATAAAAACGAACCCGTTGAGAAGGAACACGATCGTTTCCCAAAACGCATAAGCTTGGAGGCGGGTCCGCGCGGTGATCATCAGCGGCGAGTGCCAGCCAAGAAAAATGCCCGCCGCAACTGTCGCCAAAACGCCAGAGGCATGCATGTGTTCGGCGGGCAGATAAGCTGGTGGATTATCCAGATGGCTCTGGACCCAGCGCATCGTCACACCAACAAGCAACCCAAATCCGATGCCCCCAGCTGCTGCCCACACAAACCGGGCCGTCGCATGCGCGGGCGAGAAAGTTCCGGTGACGACGGCGGCAATCGCAAACTGCAACGCAACCAGCGCAGTGGCATCATTGACCAGACTTTCGCCCTCGAGGATGACCTGTATGCGATGAGGAACGCCGAGCCGGCGAATGATCGCCGTCGCTGCAACCGCGTCTGGCGGGGAGACAATTGCGCCCAGCGCAAAAGCAGCCGCCCACGGAAGCGCCGCCTCAATGGAATGCGCGATCCAGGCAACCGCCAGCGTGGTTGCCAGCACCAACCCGATGGCGAGCAGGAGTATCGCCCGCAGATTTCGCCGGAAATCACGCCACGACGTGAACAACGCAGCAGGATAGATTAGGGCCGGAAGAATGAAATATAATACGATGTCGGGATTGAGTTGAACCGCCGGCAATCCTGGCACGAAACTCAAAGCGAGTCCGCCAAGAACGAGCACGATCGGATATGGCGGTGAAATTTTGTGCGCCAGCACGGCGAGAGCCGCAACGGCTGCGAACAAAAGAACAATGATTTCCGCCTGGTGCATGATCAACTGCCAGAGCGATGGAGTACTGGAGTAAGGGAGTGATGAGATTTCATTGCTCCATCACTCCAACACTCCATTATTGCATTGCCATTGTTTCTCTTGCTCGCACGCGGTTCGCCTGAAGCTCAGCGAGATGTTTTTCCGACCAACGACAAAGTCCCTGCAGCGGCTCGATCAACGTACGTCCCAGCTTTGTAAGCGAATATTCCACTTTCGGCGGCACAACTGGATGCACTGTGCGTTGCACCAGCCCGTCGCGCTCGAGGCTGCGCAGGGTCTGTGTGAGCATTTTTTGCGAAATCCCGCCGATCTCGCGCTGAAGCGCAGCGTAACGCATCGTGCCGCCCGCCAGAATCTGGATGACGAGCGCAGTCCATTTGTCAGCAATCCGGTCAAGCACCAGCCGGGACGGACAGCGTGGATCGAGCACAGATGGAACCGAAGAGCCCTTGGGCACGGCTATTGTGTAAAACAAGATCGTAATAGGGGCAAGCCGGACGGTAACATTCCAAATGGTGCGTATAGCCCCGGATCGGGTGTAGTTGACTGCCGGTTTTGACGTCCGAAATTACAGCATGAGCATCACAGCTCCTTCGAAAAATAGTGCTGGTTCGATCGACTTTCTTTTCAATCAGGCAGAGGCGGGCGCTTCACAGCCACTTCGCCGCGAGACACAATCGGACGACTCGGATCTGCTTGACGCGTATTCGCGCTCGGTAGTTAGTGCAGTGGCCCGCGTCTCACCGGCGGTAGTGAACATCGACGTAAAACAACGCGTCAGCGCGCGGCGTGGAGACCGTGAACTCAGCGGGAACGGCTCCGGGTTCGTGATCACGCCGGATGGATTTATTCTGACGAACAGCCACGTTGTTCACAACGCAACCGCGATCACTGTAAACCTGCCGGACGGACGCGAATATCCCGGCAAATTGACAGGCGATGACCCGGACACCGACCTCGCAGTGATTCGAATCGATGTGGCTCAACTAACCCACGTCCGCCTCGCCGACTCCGAGAAGTTGCGAGTGGGCCAACTGGTGATCGCGATTGGAAATCCGCTCGGGTTTGAGGCTAGCGTGACCGCGGGCGTAATCAGCGCGCTCGGTCGCTCGATGCATGCGCAGTCCGGTCGGCTGATCGATAACATCATTCAGACCGACGCGGCGCTTAATCCCGGCAACTCCGGCGGACCGCTGGTCAATTCAGCCGGCGAAGTTGTGGGCGTAAACACCGCGATGATCCGTCCCGCGCAGGGCATCTGTTTCGCCATCGCCGGTAACACGGCGAAATTCATAGCGGGCTGGTTAATCAAGGACGGAAAAATCCGGCGCAGCTACATCGGTGTCGCCGGTCAGAACGTGCCGATTCACCGGCGGATCGTGCGCTTTTACGCTCTGCCGCTTGAGACGGGCGTGCTGGTTGTTTCAGTCGAGAAGGAAAGCCCCGCCGAACGAGCCGGTTTGCGCCAGGGCGATCTGATCGTCGCGTTCAATAGCCAGCCTATCGGCACCGTGCATCATCTGCACAAGGTTTTGGTCGGAGAACAAATTGGCATGAGTGCAACACTCACAATCATTCGGCACACGGACAAATTGGAGTTGCCAATTTTCCCTGCTGAATCACTGCAAGCGACGTAACAGGCCACGTTTGGAGTTCCGCGTTAAAGCCGCCTGAGACGCCTTGCGGTCGCCGCCTAAAGGCGGAACTCCGAACGAAGCTTGCGATTTCAAGCGCGACCGAGAAATGCGGCTATGGTCGCGGCGCCGGCGTCGGACGCGACCTCGGCGTCGGTGCAGTCCTCGGTGTGGGCGTAGGCCTTGGCGTGGATGTAGGTGTAGCCGTCGCCGTGGGGCTTGGCGTTGCTGTTGCAGTTGCCGTGGGGGTAGGTGTTGGGGTTGGACTTCCGCAAGGTGGCGCGGGGGATTCTGGACTGTTGAGAAAGATCGCGACGGTGTCTGACAAGGATGCGGTAACCGCAAGATCAGGACGACCATTCAGGTCGAAATCGCCAACCGCCACGGTGTGTGGGTCGTTATCCGTGTGGTAGTTCACTGCGGGCGCAAATCCGCCCTGGCCATCGCCCAGTAATACGCTCATTGTCGTACCGTCGCCGCTTAGTCCCGCGTTCGCCGTCGCAAGATCCAGGTTTCCGTCGCCATCGAAATCCGCAGCGGAGATCCGCCAGGGTGCTTCCGGAGCTGGGAAGTCAACTTTCGGTTGGAACGTGCCGTCCCCGTTTCCAAGAAGAACGCTAACGTCAAGTTCACCGGAATTTGCAACGGCTAAATCCAGTTTGCTGTCGTGATTGTAGTCGGCGATGGCGATATAGTTTGGAAACGATCCCGCCTGATAAAATACAGCCGGCTGAAAAGTTCCATCGCCGTTGCCAAGGAGAATTGCAATGTTGTTGCCTGTCGTGCTGTCGGCGACGACCAAATCGAGCTTTCCGTCGCCGTTAAAATCAGCCGCTCCCACGAATTTCGCGAAGTCACTGGCCGGATAATTCACAGCTGCTTGGAAACTTCCGTCGCCGTTGCCCAGCAGAATGCTCACGGTGCCATCATTCAAATTAGCCACCGCGATGTCGAGGTTACCATCGCCATCAAAATCACCCAAGCTGGAGGCCCAGGCGAAATTTCCAGCGGAAAAACTCCCGTGATCTACAAAGCCGCCATTGCCATCACCCAAAAATACCGCTACTGCGTTTGCGAGCGGAGTGGCGAACACGGCATCAAGGTGGCCGTCGGCGTTCACGTCCCCCAATTGCACGTTAGATGGTGCTGAGCCGATATCGTAGTGGACCCCGCTCTGAAGGTTCGCATGGCCATCGCCGAGAAATACACCGAAGGCGTATAATTGACATAATGTGTCCAGATTAGGAACCACCAGATCGGGTATGCCATCTTCGTTGAGATCGCCTACAGCCGCGTCACTCGGGCCGCTGGTGCAAACGGTTGACGTGACGAAATCGTGTGCGGCGTGGAATGAACCGTGACCTTCGCCGAAGAGCAAACCAATGCCCGTCCCTCCTACCACTACCAAATCGCGCAACTCATCGCCATTGAACTCGCCAGCGGCGAGGTTCAGTCCACCCGGCACATTGCTTACGTCGGGAGTAAAGGTGCCGTCGCCATT
>QHOX01000175.1:13611-18403 GCA_003219465.1 Verrucomicrobiota bacterium
TGACCGTATTACCAGGATCGGCGTCGACTCCAGCATTCGATGCCGCCAGATCCATCTTGCCATCGCCGTTGAAATCAGCAATTACAATCCCGCTTGGATTGAGGTTCACCGGGTAGAACACCGGTGCAGCCAATCCGCCTTGCTTCGTGTGGAGGAAGACTGCAATCGTGGTATCGAATAGCTGGTTCACCACAACATCCGGGAGACCGTCTCCGTTGAGGTCGCCTACCGTAATTTTGGTCGGTTGGGTTCCAGCCGGAAAAAACAGCGGGGATTGGAATGTGCCGTCGCCATTGCCTAAAAGAATAGCTACTTGATTGCCATCCGCGTCGGCCAGAAAGATGTCTAACAAGCCGTCTTTGTTGAAATCGGCGATCGCCACGCCCTCGGGTATCTGCCCCGCCGGATAGAAAACCGCTGGAGCGAACCCACCCTGACCGTCGCCCAGCAGCACCCAGACGCCACCAGCGCGATCCGACACAGCGTCGTCGTCGGTACCGTCGCTATTAAAATCGCCTACCGCAACGTGATCCGGGAACGTCCCGACTGTCAGGAACGGGGCGGCGTCAAACAGTTCGCCGCCGCCAGTGACCGTGTTCGGAGGTGTTTTTCGCTGACCCAATACACGTGGCAGCATCTGCATCGGGAAAAGAACGAGGGCGAGCAGAAGAGCTCCCCAGAGAAGATGAGTTTTAGAGATGTTTGTGGTCTGTGTTTTCATGTGTCTTCATTTGCTTCCAAACGAAAAAAACGCCCGGCATTGCAAAAAAATTGCAAAATTCTTGGGAGCCCGTGTGAGCGAAGACGCTCAGTTTCCTTTTGGCCCGAGGGAGGCGACGATTTTTTCGAAACATGGAGCGCCGCGCAGCGGATCCCAAAATGACAGCAGTTTTAATTCGCCATAGCCAAAATCGCTCGCGCGGCGGACGGCGTTGGAAAGCTGTTTACAAGCGAGATCTTCTTCTCCGACCCACGCGGCGATCATCGCCAAATACTCGATCATGTGCGGGCCATTGATTGCGTCTTTTTCCGCTGGGAGAAGCTCGACGGCGCGGCGGCCTTCACGCAATGCTTCCTCTTTTCGCCCAAGAGCAGCGTCGATCAAACCGAGGACGCATAGCGCCGGGCCGTAATCCGGTTGCGCTTCGACGAGTTTCTCCTGCTCCGCGCGTGCCGCTGTGAAAGCGGTGCGTGCCTGTGCGTCATCGTTTTCCATACGAGCGATAACGCCTCGTACGAACAAACGGTTGAATTGAACGACGTCATCGTTGAAGGGGTGTCACCCAGCGCAATTAAAGCATCTTTCGCGGCAGCTGCGTCGCGCTCGGCCAGCGCACATGTGAGCCAAACATCGGCAATGCTTGGCAGCGCGGCAGGATCGCTGACCCGAACCGAATCGATTAACCGACGCATTGGTTCTGTATTGGCCTTCCACTCGAATTCCACGGCCGCACGCTCTTTTTTGGTATCGAGATCGTTGGGCTTGATTACCAAAACCCGATCCAACACCGATTCTGCTTCAGCATAGCGTCGGAGAACTTGGTAGCTGATTGCAATTTGCTGTAGCGTAAAGAAGTTACGTGGGTCGAGGTCAACTGTGCGCTCGAGATTTCGGATGGACTCGTTCCAGTGTCCCTGGCGCCTCTGGATGTAGCCTTTCAACTCGAATACTTGCGGATCATTGGGGAGCGTCTGGCGGGCAACTTCCAATTCAGCCAGAGCGCCGTCGTAATCGAGGTATCCGCAATAAAGGTTTTCCGCGCGCGCAAGGTGTGCTTCGCCTGCATCGGGACGGAGGCGGAATGCCGCCTGGATCGCTGCTTCGGCCAACGCCAAACGCGTGGGGGTATGATCGTGGCCGAGAAAGTAAAGCTCGTCATGAGTGTAGGCGAGCTGGCAATACGCTTGAAAAAAGGAAGGGTCGCGGGTGACAACTTGGTTGAGCAAATCAGCTGCCTGTAACAGCTTCGTTTTCGCGTCACTGCTAAAGCTCGTCATCAAGAGAAGATCTTGCGCGTGAGCGTATAGATCGAAGGCGGTCAGATCGGTAGTTGGTGGGCGCTCGATGGCGGATCTTTCAGCGATAGAGACTTTGGCGTGAAGCTTTTCGGCGACTTTTTGCGCGATGTCACTCTGGATAACAAATACCTCTTTCGAATCGCGATCATATTGCTCTGCCCATACGTGCGTGTCGGTGCGCGCCGCGATCAACTGCGCATTTATATGGAGCAAGGCTCCGGTTTTGCGCACGCTGCCCTCCAGCACATGAGACACGTGAAGGGCGTCGCCGATCTGGCGCACATTTCGCTTGCCGCGATATTCCATGACACTGGTGCGGCTGATCACCTTGAGATCGGCAATTTTTGCCAGCTTGGTCAAGATATCGTCCTGGAGCCCATCGGCAAAGAACGCGTCCCCCTATCGCTGCTGAGATTTTCGAATGGTAAGACGGCGATGCTCTTCTCTGCCGTGGTCGGCTCTATTGACGAGATTAGTCGCTGGGCGTGCTGGCGGTACCACAAATAACTCAGTACGCCAGTCGTGCCGACGGCCAAGAGCACAATTGCTGCAAGTTGCAGGCGCCTGCGCCTGAGAGGTCCTCCTTCGATCAATTGGCGACAGCGTTGCAATTGAATCAAGAGCTCCCGAGCCGACTGCGGCCGATCAGCCCGGTCACACGCCAGCATCGAACGCAGAAATGCAATGAGCGGCGCCGGCACTTTTGCGAGAGCAAGTTGTTCGACTGGCAATTGCCCGAATTGTGGCGCCGCCATCCTGGATCGTACCAGGAATCCCTTTCACGGAACAAATGATACGCAGGAGTGGCCGAGAATGGCAAGATGTAGGGACGCCCGCTGGCCCAAAGCTGTTTGGGGGTCGGCGCAGCGCGCGACCCTACCAGCCCCTCGACAGCGCGTCGCGGTATTCCTATCTTCGCTTCGTCGTGAAAATTCTGGTCATAGGGAGCGGCGGACGCGAACACGCGCTTACATGGAAGCTGCGGCAATCGCCGCAGGCGGAGCGGATTTTTTGCGCGCCAGGAAATGTGGGGACCGGCGAAGTTGCCGAAAACGTCACGATTCCGGTGAGCGATTTGAAGGCTCTCGTTAGCTTCGCAAAAGAAAACCGTGTCGATCTGACAGTGGTCGGCCCGGATGATCCTCTCGCTGCTGGAATCATCGATCTGTTCACGAGCGAGAAATTGCGGGCGTTTGGCCCGAACAAATCGGCAGCGCGTATTGAGTCATCGAAAATCTTTGCAAAAGAATTGATGCGCACACAGAAAATTCCCACAGCGGAAGCACGCACATTTTCCAATAGCAGCGAAGCGCTTCACTACTGCGAGCGCTTGGAGTTTCCGATCGTGATCAAGGCGGATGGGCTTGCGCTGGGCAAAGGCGTTGTAATTGCCGCCGATGCGGCCATGGCAAGATCGACGATCGACGGCATGATGAATCAAGGCCGCTTCGGCGACGCTGGCCGGCGGATTGTCATCGAGGAATTTTTGCACGGCACGGAATGCTCGCTGCATGTACTCGTGGACAGAAGAAATTACGTTCTGCTGGAATCGGCGCGCGACCACAAGCGCGCGTTGGATGCCGATCAAGGGCCGAACACGGGCGGGATGGGTGCCTTCAGTCCTGCCAGCAATTGGAACAGCAAATTGCAATCGCGGTTCGATAGCGAAATAATGAGACCGCTGTTGCGGGGTCTTATTCAGGAAGACGTCACGTTTCAGGGACTTCTTTATCCCGGTTTAATGATTACCAGCGACGGCCCGCGTGTGCTGGAGTTTAATTGCCGCTTCGGCGATCCGGAGACGCAGACGCTTTTACCGCGAATGAAATCAGACCTGTTGCCACTGTTGGAGGCAACGATTGACGGAAAAATTGAGCGATGCGCGATTGAATGGGATACGCGCGCCGCGGTCACCGTTGTGCTGGCCTCTGGTGGGTACCCTGGCAAGTACGAAAGTGGAAAATCAATTTCAGGTCTCGACCAGGCAGGCAAGCTCGAGGATGTGCAGATTTTTCATGCCGGCACCAAACGCGACGGCAGCGAAGTAAAGACTGCCGGGGGTCGCGTGCTCGCCGTCACGGCGCTCGGGTCAACCCTCGAAGCGGCGAGGGCGCGCGCATATGAGGCCGTGTCGCGTATTCATTTCGAGAACTGTCATTACCGGCGCGACATTGCTCTGAATGCCATTGGAGCTAACGTGACCTAACTATTGTGATGTCTCGATTTTGGCTGACGACATTTCTTGTCTCTGTCCTCGGTGCGAACCTGGTCGCCCAATCGCCAGCACCTACATCAGCCGCGCAGACCGGCCCGAAATCGCCTGCACAGCCGACGTCTTCCCCCTCGGCTACGCCCACCGTGGAAGAGTTGGTTGACTCGTTAGGCCCAGCCGATCTGCAGACCTTAATCACATTGCTTAAGGCGAATTTTACAGACCCGGACGCGATCACCGACACTGAGTTGAATCGGGCAACCGTTGAGGGCTTGTTGGTGCGGCTGCCACGTGGGATTACTCTGTTGGCAGGCAAAGAAAGCGTCCCCGTCGCAACCCCAGGCGCGTTCTACAGTGAGCTGATTGGGGGACGCACCGGCTACGTGCGACTGGGATCATTCAACAACGCCAATCTTCAGGCGCTTGATAAAGCTCTCAGCGGTTTCGCTGCAAAAAAAGTGAATGATCTCATTTTGGACCTTCGCGCCAGTTCCGCGACGAGTGATTTGTCGTTGGCCGCGGAGTTCGCGAAGCGCTTTTGTCCGAAGGGCAAACCGATCT
>QHOX01000006.1 GCA_003219465.1 Verrucomicrobiota bacterium
TCACCCGCGATTGCCGCATTTGCGAACGACGATTCATCTGAAGCAGCTCAAGTCGGCCGGTGTAGCGCGACCGCACTTCCTTATCAGGTGCGAGAATCTTTGTCCTGATACCGCCCGGTCTGCGCCAGCGAATTCGTATTTGCCGGCCCTTGTCGGGCTGACAAGGCGCGAACAGGAAGTTGCGCAACTTGTCTGCCAGGGCCGGAGCAACCAGGAGGTCGCCGATGACGCCCTGTTGAGTTTGCCGATGGTGAAAAAGCATCTGCACGCCGTCTTTCGCAAACTCCAGGTGCCCAGTCGCACACGACTCGTCGCGTTGGCTACCTGATTCGTGAGTAACGCACGCGAACGAGGTACAATCCTTCGGCGGGCGCGGCGAAACGGGCAGAGCCGACTTCACCGGAGTGCAGTCGCGAAGTGATTTCTTCGATGCGCATTTTGCCGAGCCCACAGTTCACCAGCGCGCCCACCATCAGTCGAACCATCTTGTAGAGGAAGCCCTCGCCGTCGAACTCGATTGTGATGCACGGACCTTTTTGGCGGACACGAACAGAATTGATTGTGCGGATCGTGCTCGGTTCGGGTTTGCCGCGGTTGGCCGCAAAACTCGCGAAGTCATGCTTGCCGGCGAAATGTTTAGCCGCCGATTTTAAGATCTTTAGATTGAGCGGTCGCGCGACATGCCATGCCCGACCGTACTCAAATGGAGGCAAAACGGGCGCGGTCCAGATTCTGTAGCGGTAAATTTTCCCTTTTGCCGAAAGACGCGCGTGAAAATCCTTCGACACATATCGACAGCTGAGCACGCGAATTGCGGGAGACAATGACGCATTGAGCGCTTTGATCCAACGATCAGCTGCCAAGAATTTTAAGACATCAACGTGCACGCATTGTGCGAGGGCGTGAACACCGGCATCCGTTCGTCCCGCGCCGTGAACGCGCACAGCTTCGCCAGTGACTCGCTCAAACGCGCGCTCGAGGTGGTCCTGCATCGTGTTGCGATGAGATTGGCTCTGCCAGCCGGCGAACGGCGCGCCGTCGTAAGCAACGATGAGTTTTAACCTTCGCGACATCGCGACCTTAGTGATCGATGATTAGTGAGCAGCTGTTCGGGGCAGCAAATGACTGATCACAAGTGACGCATCACTGATCACGGCGCGCGGCACGGCGATCCAGATAAGTTTGCAAAATCATTTGCGCCGCTACTTGGTCCACGTAGCCGCGGGTATGCCGGGTTTTCTTGCCGGCATCGCGTAATGCCCGTTGAGCTGCGACGGTGGTGAGGCGCTCGTCCCATGTGACGACGGGGCAGGGGAGAATCGCGCGTAATTTTTCCACGAACTGGAGAACCTCGGTCGCAGCGGAGCCGATCTCTCCATTCATCCGCTTCGGGATTCAGGCCACGACGTGGTCGACTTTTTTTTCATGGACAATTTCCGCGACGCGCGCTGCCGGTCGTTGATTTGCGGGAATGGTCTCCAGCGGATGCGCTAGCAACTGTAACTCATCGGAGATCGCAACTCCGATCCGCGCCCGGCCAAAATCGAGAGCCAAAATCGGATTCATCGCGCATCACTTCATTGCAATTCCGGCGGAAGTTTGCCGATCAAGTCCTTGATTCTTTCTGCTTCGTGCCGGTGACAAACCAAAAGCGCATCTGGCGTGCGGACGACGATGAGATCATGCACTCCGAGCAGCGCGATTGTTGTTCCGTTTTCCTCGAAAACGATGTTGTTGCTGGAATCCACGGCTGTGATGGTGCGGTTCGCGGCGTTTCCCCGTTTGTCTTTTTCAAAATAATTCGCCACTGCTCGCCAGCTTCCGATGTCGTCCCAATCGAAGCCGGCCTCCACGACGAGAACGCGATCGGCTTTTTCCATGATTGCGTAATCGAATGAGATGCGCGGCAATTTGCTGAAACGCTCACGCAAAGCTGTCTCAAAATTTCCCGCCGCGCGTAGTTGCGAAATGAAGTCAGCCAGCTCCGGCGCGTAACGGTTGAATTCGCGAAGCACCGTAGGCACCGACCAAACGAACATCCCGGCGTTCCACCGGAAATTTCCCCTGCGCAAGAAAGACTCCGCCAGATCAGGATTTGGTTTTTCGCGAAAGCGTACGACCCGATGGATCGCATCGTTGTTTGGGCGCTTTGGCAAATTAGCGGGTTTACCCTGTTCGATATAACCGAATCCGGGACACGCCCAACTTGGTTTAATGCCGATTGTGACAAGCTCGTTTGTCTCCTGGGCCACGTCCGCAGCCAGAGCCAGTGTTTCCTGAAAGACCGCCCGATTTGTAATGACGTGATCGGCTGGAAGGACAACCATGATGGCTGCATGATCGCGCACTGCCACCCAGCCGGTCCCGAGCGCAATCGCCGCTGCGGTGTCGCGCTTGGCTGGCTCGGCTACGATGTTTTCCTTCGGGAAATTTCCCAGCAGCTTGCGAACTGCGCTTTCCTGTTCTGTGTTCGTTAGGATCAGAATGCGCTCGCGCGCGATAAGCCCCTCGAGGCGCGCCAAAGTTTGTTCAAGCAAAGTTTTGTCTGAAACGAGGCGCAAAAGTTGTTTAGGACGCGCCCGCCGACTCAACGGCCAAAAGCGCTCGCCGCTGCCGCCGGCGAGGATGAGCGCGTAGATCGAATCAGGCATGTCTGTGCAAAATGCAGAAGGTTTCGCGTCACGAAAATTGCCGTTTATTTTTCCCAAACGCGACGTATATGGTAGGCGATGTCTTCCCTTATATCCATTTCAAAAAGTTCCGAAGACCTTCCCGTTGCGCCTCTGCTCGTGCTGACGCGCACGGCAATAGGACTCGGGTTAGGAATCTTGATGGCAGAGAAGATCAAGCCTCCGCTGCGTCAGGCAACGGCGATCGCGTTACTGGCAATTGGCGCGTTGGCAGCCGCGCCGTGGCTGGTGAAAATCACAATCGGCCAGATCAATCGTCCCGAGTCCGAATGGGGCAGCCGCGCCCGTTTGCGTTCCATTCGCGGCGATCCCGGTTACACCTCGGATAACGACATCTATTAGCCGAGTTTGCAGAGGCGTTCGCCGCGGCGAACGCCTGCCAAATCATTGACCTCGGTTGCTCGCCGCAGCGAGCACTGCTACAAGCCGCCGGGATTTACCGACTTTCTGCAATCGATTGCGCAGTTGCGTTGTTGATTTGCAGTTGCGCACTCACTTTTTGCAGTTGTGACGCTTGCTCGTTTACCGTTGTAACCAAAGTCTTCAATTCAGATTTCAGCTCTGTAATCATCGTCTCTTGCTGCTGAATCTTGCAGTCTTGCTGCTCGACTCTCCGGTGCTCCTTGAGGAACTCATTGAGCAACATTGCGTTGATCTGCTCATACCGAACGGATTCCGGCTGGCCTTCCCGATTGCGCCCCACCAGATCGGGATTCACTTCGGCCACTTCCTCGGCAATCAAACCGAAGGCAAGCGTCTGTGTCGCGTCATACTGCTTATTATAGCGGAAGCTCACTGGCTTGAGTCCATAGATCGCTTCGCTGGCTGTGTCCATTGGCTCAATGTCATGTTTGTATCGGCGCGAAGAGACGTTCGCCCGGCCGAGTCGTCCGCTGCTGCTTATGGTGACCAGATCGGGATCGACACCAACCTGCGGCTGAATATTGGAATAAATCTGGCCGATATAGCAACTGTTGCTCACGTTCTCACCGTCAGCGCCGATGGCAATAACACTAGTAGCATCAGTGACGGCGCTACCGGCAAGGACGCCCAAGCCGATGTTCCCGCTGCCGGTAGTATTGCTAGCCAGCGCACTACTGCCGACGGCGGTGTTGTTGTCGCCGGTGTTGACAGATAGCGCGGAATTTCCGATGGCCGTGTTTTGGCTGCCGGTGATGTTGTCAAAAAGCGCGTTCGCTCCATTGGCAGTGTTGAAGTTGCCGCTGATGTTGTTAAAAAGCGCGTTCGCTCCATTGGCAGTGTTGGAGCTGCCGCTATCGTTGAAGACAAGCGCGTCTGTCCCAACGGCGGTGTTTAGTGTGCCAGTGGTGTTGAGCAAAAGCGCTGCAGCGCCCAGTGCGGTGTTGGAATCCGCGTCGTTGAGGGACAGCGCTCCAGCGCCGACACCGGTGTTGAAGCTGGCGATGGTATCGGAAAACAGCGCACGCCAACCTAGCCCTGTATTTCCAGTGCCTGTGGTGTTGGACTTAAGCGCATCGCATCCTGCTTTTGTCGTGAAATTTGCGCAGCCCCCCTGTGCTTGCGCTTGGGGTGCGGCAACGACGAGACAGAGGAACGCGGGAAGTAGAATTAGTGGAATTATCGTTTTCATAGGCACAGTTTGGGAAAAATGTTGGCCTTTGTCGAGACTAAAGTTGGCAAGACATCGCGTTTTAAGCAGCGGCTTCGCCGATTCCGCCTACAGAAATGCTTCGGCTATGGAGTCGGCGAGAGCCTTGCCTCTGCGAGTCAGCACGAAATTGCCGTGCGATTGCCGAAGCAACTCGAGTGCGATCAGCTCATGCGTTTCCTTGGCGAAACGTTTCAGGTCCGCACCGGAAACTCCATCCCGCGTACGCAGGGCAAGCGCAACGCGCTCGATGCGTTTCATTTCGGGTGTTAGAGCTTCGCTCGATTTACGCGGGGACTGGCCGGAAAACATTCGATTCATGTAGGCGCGATAATCACAGACATTTTGCCAACGCCGCATACCGATGGTTGAAACCGCGCTCGGGCCGATACCCAGATAATCTTCGCCCAACCAGTATGCGCGGTTGTGAACTGATTCGAAACCGGGGCGGGTGTAATTCGAGATTTCGTAATGTTCGTAACCGGCATCTTCCAGCGTCGCCATTGTGATTTCGAAGAATTCTGCGTCTGCATCCGCATCCTGCCGAAATTCGCCACGAGCGTGGCGCAGGAAAAATTCCGTGTCCTGTTCGTATGTCAGGCAGTAAGTGGAAATGTGTTCCGGTTCGAGGGCCATTGTCTTCTGCAAAGTCGTGCGCCATTGATCAACGGTTTGGCCCGGCAAACCGAACATCAGATCGATGTTGAGGTTCGTGAAGCCGGCGTCGCGCAGAATCCGAAACGATTGTTCTGCCTGCTGCGCGTTGTGCTCTCGACCGAGCAATTTTAGCAGTCCGTCGTCCCACGATTGCACGCCGAGACTGATCCGGTTGACTCCGAATTGTTTAAGGACGCGGGCTTTTCGCGCGGAAACGCTTCCAGGATTCGCTTCCATCGTCCACTCGATTAGTCGCGACAGGTCGAGTCTTTCGTGAAAGCCGCGCAGCAACAGTTCCAGTTGCGCAATATTGAGCGCGGTGGGCGTGCCGCCGCCGAAATAAATCGTCGATGGACGAAGCAAGGAGCGGCATTCTTCAGTCTCCCGAGACGATTGATGTTGTCCCAACTCATTCACTACCGCCTCACAAAATCGCCACGTTTGCGACCGATCGAGCAAATCTTTGTAAAAAGCGCAATACGGGCAGATGCGCGCGCAGAAGGGAATGTGAACATAGATGTGACGAATTAATTCTGTGGTGGCAGGCGTGACGCCTGCTGTAACAGGGCCCGCAGCCGACACGGCTGCCGCTACAGTCTCACAGTTGTGATTCGCGTCGTTACTCATAAAATCGGTGTGCCGTCGACGCCATCATGCTGATGCGAAAGGTAGCTCTCGTTTTCTTTTGCGCCATCTCTTACGGGCTGGCGCGAGGCCAGCAGCCTGCGCCGACGCCGTCGATTGTATACGCGGTCCACGAGCCTGATGCGATCAAGAGTTACGAAGCAAATCCCCGCGTCGTGCGCGAAATGGTGAATCGTCTCGTGCTCGCTGTGACCGGGCAGTCTGATGTTGCCAAGGCTTGGGCGTCGCTGGTCGCTCCAAATGACAGAGTTGGAATCAAGATCTGCGCAGCGGGTGGCGAGCTTTTCACAACGCACCACGACATTGTGAATGCGATCGTAGATGGTCTGGCGGCGGCAGGTCATCCCCGCAGTAGCATTATCGTTTGGGACCGCTCCCTCGGTGGAATTAAGGAAGCCGGTTATCGGCCGGGAACTGATGGCTACCAATTAAGATCAATCGCGCCGCACGACGGGTATGACGCGAAAGCCGTCCTCTCTGCTCCTCTGGCAGGAAAACTCGTATGGGGCGATTTCGAGTATGTCGGCGACACCGGAAAAATGCCGCTTCTCGCCGATGCCGAGGCTACCAGCAACGTGAGTCATTTTTCGAAGATCATCTCCAGCGAGGTGGACAAGGTCATCAATGTCCCGGTGATGAGTGTCAGTGAAACGAATGGGATCGCCGGTTGCATGTACAACATGACCATCCCTAACATCGACAACTGGCGCCGGTTTGCGCAGGGTTCCCGGTTCGGTGCGGAAAGCCTTGGAGAAATTTATAGCAACGCGCTGATCGCGAAAAAGGTCGTGTTCAATTTGATGGATGGTCTCATCGCGCAATATGCGGGCGGTCCGCAGCCGCAGCCGAATTACGCACTGCACCATGCCACGCTCTATGCGAGCAAGGACCCGGTAGCTCTGGACGCAACGGCGTTGAGACGATTGGAAGAGTGGCGGAAACGCGGAATTCTCCGCCCGGTCGGTCCGGTGGCGTCGTACATCGATTTTGCCAGCCAGCTCGGCCTCGGCAACTCAGCCCCGAATCAGATCGAAATCAGGAAGCTTGGGCGATGACTTCTGATACTGTAGCCGGGGGCGGTGACCCCGGTCATCGGGCGCGATGGTTACAGACGGCACTCCTGCGTTCCGTCTCGCGTTCGTTTTACCTGTCGATCCGATTTTTACCGGCGCTCTTACGCGAACCGATTGCGCTGGCGTATCTGCTCGCGCGGACAAGCGACACTGTAGCGGACACTTCTCAAATCCCCGTAACGGTGCGAATGGAAACTTTGCGGCTGCTCTCCGATGGAATTCAAGGCACCGCTTCGCGTGATGTGGTTTCCGACGTGACCGCGTCATTTGTTTCGCTTCAGGAAAACGCGTGCGAACGACAGCTCCTCAAAGCGTTACCCGATTGCCTTTTTTGGCTCAATCAGATGGAGCATGCAGACCGCAATGACATTCGCATCGTGCTCGAGCAAATTACGCGCGGGCAGATTCTCGATCTCGAGCGCTTTGGTGAGCCGAAGGAAGTTCACGCGCTTGGCACCGCTGCCGATCTCGATGAGTACACCTATCTCGTTGCCGGCTGTGTCGGTGAATTCTGGACGCGACTCTGTTTCCGGCACGTTCGCAATTTCGCAAGCCGTACCGAGGATGAGATGCTTGCTCTCGGCAGACGTTACGGCATGGCGCTTCAATTGATCAATGTGTTGCGCGACGCGGGCTCCGATCTTCGAGCTGGCAGATGTTACTTTCCCGAAGACGAATTAAACGCGGCACATCTGACACCGGCGCAAATCCTCGCCGAGCCAGAGCGCTTCCAGCCGATATATCGAACGTGGCTGGAGAAAGCAAAAGCCGGACTCCAGTGCGGCATCGAATACTCGCGCGCGATCAAAAATCGTCGCGTGCGCGCTGCGACGGTTTTGCCGGCATTGATCGGCGCGCGCACGCTCGCGCTCTTGGATGCGGCCGGCCCGGCGGCCTTGCAGCGCGCGGTGAAAGTCCCGCGCCGTGAAGTACGCGCAATGATTTTGTGGCTGGCGGCGACTTTCGTGTCGCGAAGAGTGATCAATGCGATTTTCGAGCGAACGAAAGCATAGCCGCTGGTTATAGCTATGGCCGCGGAGGATACAGACCAATCGAAGACCGTGAGGACGGCCATGGGAATTATCGATTTTCTGCGAGTCTTGAGTTCAGTTGAATAATCAAGCAAACTTTTGGATTCAGTATGACAGCTCGACCGAATGAACCGCCATCTCCGAGGCCCTTCGAGTCCGTGCCAATCCGTAAACGTTCGTTAATAAGGACGCTCTGGGACCCTTCACGGGAAGAAGACGCGCGCGGGGCGTTGGAGACTCAACTAGCAAAGCACGGCGTCGAGAGCGTATCTCCAGACTCCGTGCAGGTTTTGCTGAAGGGGTTCGGCATCACCGGCGGTGAAGCGCGCGAGATGCTAATTGAGGTGTGGGGGGAAGCGCTTAAAAATCTGATCTTCAACGACGGAAAAATAGATGACGCCGAGAATACGTATTTGACAAGCTTAAGGTTGGCTTTGGACTTACGGACGAGGAAGTGGCGAAAGTACGCTCCGCGATTGTGAACCGCGAGTTTTTGCACCGTGCTGAGGCTATGCTGATCGATCAACCCACCGACCCCGCAACTCGCAATCGCATCGCGCAAGAAGCGCGGAACCTTAGAATCGACACAGAAGAGGAAGCCGCGCTCCTGAAGGATCCGGCACGGCGAGCACTCGTCGCCGAGTTACAACGTATTTTTCTTCTGAGGCGCATATCAGAGGAGGAAGTTCACCGAATAGTAAAGTTTTGTCTGGAGGATTATGGCGTGCAGGTTGAAGGCGATGAACAGAACAAGCTTGTACGCTGTTGGCATCTAGCTCTGCTCGATAGAGGAGTGCTTCCCGATCAGAAGGTTGATATCGCATTAGTGAGTGGGGAACAATGCGGCTTTGGCGCTTACTCGTACCTGTTCGAAACGAGAAAGGTACGTAGAGGCGGTTCAACGGTAGATCAGCTCCAGCACATTGACAGTGGTCCGCTGTACGTCACCACAAAGCGTATCCTCTTTATTGGTGCGGTCGCAAGCAAAACGGTCGATCTTGGAACCGTCGTTCGAACGTTCAACGACAAGGAGTACTTGGTCTTGCAAAAGGTATCGGGTAAGAGTCATCGATTTGCATTCACGAATGACCTGGATTTGGAGGCAGCTGGCCGCGTTATAGAGCTCGTGCAGGAGGGGAAAACTAATAGAACTGCGCCTCTTGATCAGCGAACAGCTGATTCAAAGGCTGAGCCAAGCCGGGAACAAGCGAATGTCGCCATTACTGCTCAGGCACCGGCACTTGCTGGTAAAATAGAATCCGCCCCTATCGATTCGCTATTACGAGAGCTCGACGATTTGATTGGCCTTGAACCAGTAAAGCACGAGGTGCGCAGCTTAGTGAATTATCTTCGAGTGCAACAACTTCGAGTTGAGCAAGGTCTTCCTTCGGGTCAGCTAACCGTTCACCTTGTTTTTACAGGCAATCCTGGTACCGGCAAAACCACTGTGGCGCGACTTCTTGCGAAGATGTATAAGGCTATGGGCTTTTTACCGCAGGGACATCTCGTCGAAACCGATCGAGCTGGGTTAGTGGGCGGGTATCTGGGCAAACTGCCCTTAAGACGGCGGAGGTCGTACGTAAGGCTCTGGGAGGAGTGCTGTTTATTGACGAGGCGTATTCGCTTGCTCGTGGGACCAAGAACCAAGAGAACGACGCCTACGGTGCCGAGGCGATTGATACTCTGTTGAAGGCCATGGAAGACAATCGCGACCAGCTAGTCGTCATAGCTGCTGGTTATCGTGAACCGATGCAGCAGTTCCTGAACTCTAATCCGGGGCTTCGTTCGAGATTCACACGCTATATCGACTTTCCAGATTATTCGCCCGATGAGTTACTACGGATTTTCGAAAATTTAGCGATGGCGGCGGGATACAAACTGAGCGATGTGGCACGTCAGCGAGCGTCAGCACTGCTTACGACAGCGTACGGAGATCGGACTGCAACCTTTGGGAATGGCCGGCTCGCTAGAACGATGTTCGAGCAAGCCAGTGTGTGTCTTGCGGACAGGCTGGCCGGTGATAGTGACATCACACGTGACGAACTGACGACGTTCCAGGCAGATGATATACGGCTTGCAACCAGCGATCAGCAATAAGACGAAAAGCACCGACGACGATATCACTCTTACAAAAAATCTTGATGGCTTGGATTTCACGGGCGACGCTCTTTTCGAGATCGACCGCTTCCGGCGCAAAGAACACCGCGGAATCAAATCGCTAACTGTTCGTGCGATTTTGGACCAACAGATCGCCAAGAGGTAACGTGTTTATGGCTACCGCGTACCCGAGAATAAACGTAGCGACAATGTTCGACGAGGTTGTCAGGGATTGTGGCGGCGTCGTTTTAAGCGAGCGGTTACCACAGCCGAGATTCAAAAACGCAGACTACGTGTTCCACTTTGAGAAGATTGTTTGCGAACTAAAATGTTTAACAGAAGACAATCTTTACAGCCCGGCTAACCAGCTGAGGACCCAGAGACTGATCGATGAGTACTACGACAACGGAAGGATAGAATCCCGAGAAATCAATGAGAGTAACTGGACTCAATGGCCGCAGGAGCTTCAGACGAAAATTTACGACGTCACGACGAGATCAATAAAGAAGCGAATTCACAAAGCAAACACCCAGATTCGTGAGACAAAGCGAGAACTCAAGCTCGATCAATATCACGGGCTGTTAGTTCTGGCTAATGACGGAATCATTTCCTTACCGCCAGCGGCCTTTATCCATGCGGCATTCTTGGTGCTACGACGTGGCTTCACCGAGATTAGGTATTTTATTTACATAACCGCAAATCTTTTTACTGCGATCAGAGAAGCCCCGATTCCAGCGTTGTTTTGGATCGGCTTCGACCTACAGAGAGGGCCGAAGATGGACACGAATTTCACGAATCGGCTACGCCTGAATTGGGAGAGACTCGTTTGCAGAAAGACTGGAATCCCAGGAGTTGAGGAAGAGCTGCGGGACATCGAAGGCTTCTGGAAGGCTCGACATATCGATCCGAGTGCATCGAGCGGTCAGCGCCGCTACAGAAAATAGTTTCGCTGTCGTTCGCTGATGGGTTGCTCGAGGCGCTCGAGCACCTGGAGCATGTCTTCCCAGACTTTGCGTTTCTCTGAAGGCGCCTGGTTTCGGAGCAAGTACGCGGGGTGATACGTGATCATCAGCGGAATGCTGTTGTAAGTGTGCCAGCGGCCACGCAGATCACGCATTGTAGCTCGCGTTCCGAGCAACCCCTCGACGGCGACCGCGCCGAGCGCGACCAACACTCTTGGCTGAATGATGTCGATCTGTTCCACGAGATACGGCCGGCACGTTTGCATCTCTGTCGGCGTGGGCGGGCGATTCCCAAAACTGCCCGGCGGCACGTCCGGCCGACACTTGAGGATGTTCGCGATATAAACGTCTTCTCGCGCGAAATTCATCGCCTTAATAATTCTCGTCAGCAATTGTCCGGCGCGTCCGACGAATGGTTCGCCCTGCTGATCTTCGTCCACGCCGGGCGCTTCACCGATGAACATCAAGTCGGCGTCCGGATTCCCTACACCGAACACTGTCTGCGTGCGCGAGCAGGCGAGATGCGCACATTTCGTGCAAGCGCGAACACGTTCACGAATCGCGGCCAGTAATTGTGCTTTATCTTGTGCGCCGGGAACTCCGCTGAGGACAGCGGACTCTACAGCATCGGCGGGTGCAGCGTGCGCTGTCCTCAGCGCAGGGGCTTGAGCGGTTGCAGGAGCAGCTTGCAATCGTGCCAGTGCAGCCCTCGACACGCGCGGCGCGCGATCACTATTTTCTCGAATCGTCTGCAGCGCTGCGATGACAAGATCGAGAGCTGGCTGCGTCATGTCCGGCGATCATCCAAAATTCGACACACGACTGCAAATCATTTTCAGAAACGATAAGCATTTTCGTCGCGAGCGATGATCCTAAAACACGCGGCGGTTTTGCCAACCGGCCGCTTGATCCAGCAGTTCCGGTTCGACGTCGAGTGCCATTTTGATATCCATTTGCGCGCCCGCATCAGCAGTTGCGGCTAGCGGCTCCTTGGACACTGTTGGCCATAGAGCGAAATACCCCGCAGCAATTTTCATCGGCGGTTGCGCGTCGGTGATTGCGCGCACTTCTCCGCGCCCGCACGCTACCCTGCTCGTCGTGCCATCCGTCCAGGTCGAGAACAGACAATCGGAATCCGGTCTGAGCGTTACCTGGCCCGTTGTGACGCCAAACTCTGATGCGCTTTCATTACTTTGGCTGAACAAATTAACAATTCTTCCACGATTCAATCGTATCCACGCGCGTCGATCAAGCATGCCTCCGGAGGTCTCGTTGCCGTCTTTCGTTAGCCTGAGCTCTTCTATTTTAATCTCGGAATTTTCGGATAGTTGAACGAATGCGCCGGGGATCAATGCGAGATTAATTGAGGCACCGTCTGATGTCCGGACGATGTCGCCCACGCGAATTTTGCTTTTGGACGTGACCGGTTGGAAATCATTTCGTTCCGCATTGCCGAAAACGACGTTGCCTCTTACAAAAAATACGGTGGCTGCTGTCGCGCGAGTGATTCCTTTCGAGCATCCGTTCCCCAATAGGCAAAAACACAGCGCAAGCACGCTGCTAAATGAAGCACAACGCATTGCAAACGTTCGCGATTAGCAGTGCGCAGTAAGGCCTAAGCCGCGAACGGTCTTTAACAATCAGTAACGCCGTTATGGGGTACCATCACCGTGATTTTGCCAGTACGCGCCCGGCGTCAGCGAAACTCCTGCCGGGTGGAGATAAACAAGACCTGAATCCCACATCGCAATGTAGAGATGTTCCGCGCCGGGCTGAATGTGCACTGTTGTCGAGGTGGGCTCGGTGTAGCCTACGACCGGTACCTTGTGGACGGTCAACACGTGCGGTCCAGCTGCCAGCCAGGTGCGATAGCTGTGACCCTGTACGATGTTCGCCACAGGCCGGCCATCGATCTGAAGATTGAAGGCAAGATTCCATCCGAAGTTCGGCACTCTGTCCACGATCAGTTGACCAGGCGGAACGTGACGAGAGTGGAGGTAACCACCCGGGGGACCTCCTTGGGCAGCAGTGCTGACGAGAACTGCGCACCCAAAACCAATTATGAGAAGAACGTTTCTCGTGAAGCTGCATTTTGATTTCATGACACAGATTATACCTATCAATTGGATTTTTCGCCAGCCCTAACGAACAACTTTTACGATTCTTTGAAAATCGCGCTTAATGCTCGCATTGGCAGCGCGTACGGGAGTCGAACCCGTGTACCAGCCTTGAGAGAGCTTATGCCTTCCCTCGTGTACGTTCTGCCGCTGCTAGATTGTTGCTAGATTTTGCCATGGCCCGTCCCGCTTTGCAGGATCGCGCCAGATTGCGAATTGATCGCCAGACGGGACAATATAGCGCCTCATGTCATCGACGATTTCTGCACAGATTGATTTGCGTGCAAGCGATACGCGCGAAGGTCGCCGACTAGAATACTTCACGCTCGGCTGGAATCTCACCGAAGCACTTGTTGGCATCGGTGGGGGCGTTATCGCTGGCAGTATCGCGCTCATTGGTTTCGGCGCGGATTCAATTATCGAAAGTTTTTCCGGTGCGACTCTCCTGTGGCGATTGCAACGCCACAAGGCTGACGAAAAACGCGAGCAACTTGCTCTTAAACTTGTCGCGATAAGTTTTTTCGTACTGGCAGCCTATGTTGCCGCTGATGCTGCCAAAACGCTTATTCAACGAGAGCCACCACACGCCAGCATCGTGGGCGTCTGCCTTGCCGCCGTCTCGATTATCGTTATGCCGCTTCTCGCTCGCGCCAAGCGCCGTGTAGCAGCGCGATTGAATAGCCCTGCGCTCGTGGCGGATTCACGTCAGACCGACCTTTGCGCTTATTTATCAGGCCTCCTGTTCGTCGGCCTTATTCTCAACGCGCTTTTTGGATGGTGGTGGGCGGATTCAATAGCCGCAATTCTCATGGTACCAATCATCGCGCGTGAAGGCATCGAAGCGTTGAAGGGCGATTGCTGCGACGCTTGCCGCTAGAATCGTTTTTGATTGCCGGATGGCAAATGATCCGGCCATGATGTCATCGACGAATCCTTTTGACAACAACGGCGTAGCCTGACCAGAATCCTCGTCCACCTAAACATTACAAAGGCGCTGCGGTATGAAAATTCTCGCCAGCCTGATCAAACGCAAATTGGAACGCCAAACTGGGGTATTGGGACACTGCGCTATTTACGAACATCAACTGCAACGCCTCTGGCCGCTAAACGAAAAAATCGCAGGGCAAAGATTGCGGCATTTGCGAAGGCATACGGATTCCGTCTGATCTTTTACAAGCCCGGACTATGCGCCATGTTCGAGAAAGAATCGGATGGCAAATGAATCAGGCAACTTGATTGAAACGTGTGCGCCCCTATGAACGTGTACGAAGCGCTCTTAGGGATTGTGCAGGTACCATCATATATTCCAGGCGGCGCATGGTCTTTCTGGAAGTTCATTGGCTTGCTCCTATGGATTGTCGGGTTCCCAATCGCTTTGTGGCTGATTTGGCTGGTACTGCGATGGATGGCTACGAAGCTTGCAGCAGCGTTTCGCAAAAGATGACCTCCACGTTTACGAAGTCCGACCTCGCAAAGATAAACGCTGCGTCGATCTGATTTCCGATGCGCTGCCATTCGGTCGCCTGTGGTATGACGGGCAAAATGCAGTCAGTTGGGTCTACCTCCTTACTGGAATAAAGGCGAGCGCACCGAGATCATTGACGGGGATTTGCCCCACCCGAGTACAGTTGCCTGTGGTGACATCGCACGTGTCCAGCCACCGAAAGTGCGTGTAGTCGACCCCGCCTCCTCCTTCCAGTCCGTAGAACACATTGCTCGGATTGAAGTCCGCCGCTTTTACCAAATTTCGAAGGCCCGTTGGACCGATTAGCGTCGCCATGCCCGTCGTCTTGTTGAACCTGTAGAAGGAAAAATCACTGACGCCGAAAAGCGCTCCCCTGCTGTCGGCCGCCAGGCCTCCTTGGTTTACGTCGCCAATCCCGGTTGACCCGGTCTGAACTGCCTGGCCCGTGGAGGTATCGATGGTGTAAAAGTTTTGATTGAACTCAGAGAGCCCATACATGATCCCCGTCGTCGGATCGATCGCTATATCTGTAAGGAGAACCCCGACCCCCAACGGGCCGATCGGAGTAACCAAAGCGGTGGCCGGATCGACGATCACGAGAAAGTTCGGGTTGGTTGGAGACTGGTGTCCAGTCGCACCGTAAAAGATGCCAGTGGCCGGGTGGTACTTGAGGCCGGTTATGCCGTAATTATTGCCGGCGGCATCATTCAGCGGCCCGACCGTTGTAAGGACGGCGCCGGTGGCCGGGTCAAGGGTGTAAAGAATACCCTGAACACCGAACGTTCCCGACGCGGCATAAAGCACAGCTCTTCTTCCCATAGCGTCGCCCTGAGCCCTTGCCCCAAGTGTGCTGACGAAAAGCAACGAGATTGCGATCGAACAAATCCTGCTTAATCGCGATGTGAGCCAGACTCTTCCGAAGAACGGAATTGTTTTTATCGAATTTCCCATAAGTGAAGTTTTCGTTTTCATAGAACAATCTTTCTGTTTTCCCCGATTGGACTATTGACCTGCAATTAACTGCAATCCAGTTCCACGCGGAAGTTCCAGAAATGCCGTCAGCTTGTCATCGGCGCGCACAATGAACGCTTTCCGTCGCGATGTGCGTAGGCATTCCAGATTGTGCGCCGCCGACCAACCCTGCCGGACTGAAGAACTTTACCGATTGTTCAAGACCGTTTGCGGCGCGATCTTGCTCAGTTCGAGTTGGGCAGTCACTTTTTGAAGGCCCGCAGTCAGCGCTGCGATTTGCTTCTTCAGTTCCTGGACTTCACGGTGCTCTTTCAGGAACTCGTTGAGCAACATCGCGTTCACCGCCTCGTAGCGCACACTGTAAGGTTTGCCGTCTTTGTCGCGAGCTACCAGCTCGGGATTAATCTTTTCCACTTCTTCGGCCACGAGGCCGAACTGTGGGATGCCTTTTGGGTCGAGCTCCTTTTTGTAACGGAAGGTCACCGGCTGCAACGCGAGGATCGCTTCGCTCGCCTTGTCCATCGGGTGGATCTCGTCCTTAAAGCGCGCTGACGACGTAGTCGTGCCTAGGTGACCACTGGAATCGATGATCACGCCGATGCCTCCCGGCACCGTCGCGCCGCTGATCCCCGCGATGTAGGTGTTCGTTTGACTTCCACCGATCCGGATGGTCGCCGATTCGCCTCCGACACCATCGTTGTCGATGTCGATATTTTGGCTGCCCGTGCTGTTGAAGCCTGCATTATTACCCAACGCGATATTGGAAGCACCTGTCTTATTGTTATAGAGCGCATTCCGGCCGACGGCAGTGTTGAAGTTGCCGAATCTGTTGGAAAAGAGGGCACCTGAACCGTCTGCTGTGTTGTGACTGCCGGTTTTGTTAGTAAAGAGCGCGTTAGCACCATTGGCTGTGTTTTCAGAGCTGGTGGTATTGTGGAAGAGCGCTTGATAACCGTGGGCCGTGTTGTTGCTGCCGGTTGTGTTGAGATAGAGCGCAGTTGTGCCGGTGGCGGTGTTATTGCTGGCAGTGTTCTGACCAAGCGCACCAGCACCGGTGGCCGTATTGTAGTTGCCTGTGCTGTTGGACGCGAGCGCACTAACACCAATGGCTGTGTTTTCAAAGCCGGTGGTATTGGAATAGAGTGCAGAAATACCGTTGGCCGTGTTGCTACCGCCGGTGGTATTGCTATAGAGTGCCTGGGAGCCGGTGGCCGTGTTGTCGAAGCCGTTGTTGCTATGGAGCGCTGCATTGCCGATGGCCGTGTTGAAGCTGCCAGTTGTGTTGCTATAGAGGACCTCGAAACCAATTGCCGTATCATCGATGCCGGCCGTGAGGCTGAAGAGCGCAGCTTCACCTTCAGCGGTGTTTTGGAAGAAATAGCCTCCGTCCGGTGGTGGGTCGACCGCCTGCGCTGCCGGCGCAAGCGCAAAAAAGACGAGCGCGAGTGGAATGAGTAGCAAAGCGAGCGGGCAAGATGAGCCGTTCATCGAATTTGTTGATGGAAGAGTTGTCGTGTTCATGATGCGCAGATTCTGCCTCTTTTGCTCTCCACACGGCAATGACAAAATGATATGTAACGCCGCAATAATACGTGAAACATTCGCGATGAAGGCGAAGAACTTGGCGGGGAAATGTTCTCCACCTGATTCAGACCCGTTTAGCGATGCCGAGTTTGGCAAAAATCGTGCCTGCTTGTCAATGCAATCGCAACTGCAAAGCGATTATCTCAAAGAGGGAACCGCATTATCATCGCAGTGAACAATGGGCTGACAAACGTCTTAAAGACGCTTATGATGATTGATCGAATCGCCCTGCGCAGGGCCGTAGATCGCGCCAGAATCGTTTTGATTGCCCGGACGGTCCGCAGCCGAAATGGGCTTGCGATTCAAATACGGGTTTTCTACGATTCCACGAATCAACGCCGCTAACTGACCTGCAATGCTGGATTTTAAGGAATCAAACCGCCGCTCCGAAAGTAATGAAGCCGCCGTTGCGGAGCAGTTCAGAAAGCTCAATTACTTGGTCAAACGACTTGATAGCAAATCATCGAAAAGGAGACGACCCGACTTCCTCATTTCAACGTCCTCCGTCCGCCCGAAAATGCTTTGCGAAGTCAAAACAGTGGATTCCGCTTTCTATCCACGCGACAAGAAAAAGTACGGCGTCGAGAACGTCCATATTTCAACGCATGATGAGAAATTCTGTGGGACGTTCAAAAACGTTCCGATCGACCTGATGAAGATTGATAAAGGTTTGTCGGACGCTATTGATAAGCGCAAAGCTTTGGTCGAGGACGATTCCAGCTTCGCCGACCTGCCGTTGCTGGTCGCCTTCTTCTTCGATTTCTACGCCGATTATCTGGTTTGTTATCCGCGCTCTTTTGACGAACGCGATGAAAGTTTTCGGGAAGTCAGCGGCATCCTGACGATTGCATCGCAGGTAGAGAGCGACGAGCGTTGGGAGACACTCAGCCATGAGGAACAAAGGCGACGCGCTAAAGCGGAATTTGAAGGCAACGCCCCGCGCCCTACACGGTTTGTCCTGGTCCAAAACCAAGCAACCATTTGCCCCGTTCCAGAGGATTTTGCACGCCTCTGTCTAGATTGACGGCTACTAGCCCTACCATGACACTGGGCGCGGATATACATCCCCGCCCATGGATTGAAGCAGTTGACTAAGCGATTCGTTGAAGCCAACCGTGATGTGCACGTAACCTTCCGTCGATTTCAACGAAAGCTATAGCGCAGTCGCATGCCGCCGCGCTTCTCACTGACTGTTCTGAACGGTTTGCGGTGCGGACTTGTTCAGTTCAATCTGAGCGCTGACTTTCTGCAGGCCAGCAGTAAGCGCATCAATTTGCCGTTGCTGTTGCACGACCGTCGTTTTCAATTCCTGCACTGTGCGGTGTTCTTTAAGAAACTCGTTGAGCAACATGGCGTTTACCGCTTCATAGCGCACACTGTAAGGCTTGCCTTGGTCGTCGCGTGCTACAAGGTCCGAGTTGACTTTGGCTACGTCTTCGGCCACCAGGCCAAACTGCGGGATGCCATCGGGATCGAGTTCTTTCTTGTAACGGAAGGTCACAGGTTGGAGCGAATGAATCACTTCGCTCGCTTTGTCCATCGGCTTGATCGCGTCTTTAAAACGCTCAGACGAGACTACCGTGCCCAGTTTACCGTCGGTTCCCACGATGACTCCTACGCCTGCCGGCACGGTCACTCCACTGATGCCAGCGATGAATGTAGCTTTATGGCTATCCACCGTACCGATGCGGATCTTATTGTGGTCGCCGTTATTTCCGGCATTGCCGACATAAATATTATTGTCGCCTGTGTGGAGGTTAAAGCCGGCTGAAACTCCCAGTGCAATGTTATTGTCGCCGGTGTTTTTATAAAGCGCATTCACTCCGGCAGCCGTGTTGTTGCTGCCAATTTCATTGGTATGGAGCGCACCAGCACCGATGGCCGTGTTGGTGTTGCCGCTGGTGTTGCTGAAGAGCGCAGAAGAGCCGTTGGCGGTGTTCTCGTTTCCAAAACCGTTGCCCCAGAGCGCTTGAGAACCCGTGGCCGTGTTGTCGCTGCCGGTGATGTTGAAAAGAAGCGCACTTTCGCCGGTCGCTGTGTTGGCGGAGCCGGCGCTGTTGAACTCGAGCGCATTAAAACCGCTGGCCGTATTGTTGGCCCCGATTGTGTTGCTAAAGAGTGCAAGAGCGCCGTTAGCCGTATTGCCCTCGCCGGTTGTGCTTTTAGAGAGCGCAGCATAACCGCTGGCCGTGTTGAAGTTGGCGGTCGTGTTGCTTTGCAGTGCCGTCCAGCCAGTGGCGGTATTCCCGCTGCCAGTTGTATTAAAATAGAGGGCGTCAACACCATCGGCCGTGTTGTTGCCGCCGGTGGTGTTGCTATAGAGCGCTTGAGAACCGTTGGCCGTATTGCCGAAACCGATTGTGTTGCTGAAAAGCGCATCAAAACCGGTTGCCGTGTTATCGCTTACATATGGTTGTGAGGTGTCGAGGTTGAAAAGCGCATCAGTACCCTCGGCTGTATTCCGGTGGGGATATCCTCCATCCGGTGGTGGATCAACCGCCCGAGCCAACGGCGAAAGGGCAAACCATGCGAGCGAAATGAGTAGAAGTGCAAGCCTGACGTGCGACCGGTTCATCGAATTTCTTGATTGGAGAATTGTTGTTTTCATGATGCGAATCGTACAAGGCCACGCCCGCGCTGGCGAGACAGAAGACCGCAATTCTTTTACCGAATCACGTGCAACGCCATCACCGGATGAATTTCCCACACAGCGTAATTCGGCAGACGCTTTCTTCGGTTTGATTGGTTTTTGGGCGCGTGGCCGATGTCCCAAAACGCTTTCTCAATCATCGTCACGACTGGCGTTTCGTTGATCGTCAGTTCTCTCGTAGAGCGAATGTGCAAAGGGAATCGTGTTCGCGTCCAACTAAACCGTGTTGCGAATCTCACACCATTGCGGTTTCGCCGGCACTTCACAGACAACAACTCCGGGCTTATTGCCCGTCGCGTCTGCAAGCGCGATGTGGAGGTCACCGTCTGCTTCGACTTTCACACCAACGACGCGGCCAGTTAGGGCGAACCATTTATTTTCGATGCCGGTACGCTCGGATTGCCAAGTCAAACGCGCATCCGGCCCCCGGCCAAGGAATAAATGTCCGAAGGTGTAACAGCCTGAATTGCGCTCGCCTCTGTCGGCGGCGATGAATCGCTCTTTACTGACCAGCGGCCCTTGCCGTGAGCGCCTCGACATTCGCTGTTCCGAAGGCCGGAATTCAACGTTCGTTTCCGCGAGGCGGCCCGAAAGCCAGCACACCGGTTTCATCAGCCAATAAACGCTTCGATGTCATCTGCCCGAAACGCGCTCGTCAAGCGCAGTTCGGTTTCATTTGACGTTCAGCGCTCACCTCCGATAAATCGCAAGCGTGGTTTCCAACGTCCAACCTCTAATTAAATCCCCCCTCCGAGCCGTCGCTGTGGTTTTTCTGGTCTGGGCGCTGATCTATTTGCCGTCGCTCGGCTCGATTGCGACCAAAGGAGAAGAGGGACGCCGGATTTTGCCCGCAATCCGCATGTTGGAGACGGGCAATTACATCGTCCCCCAAGTAGGCAGTTATCCGTATTACCGTAAGCCGCCTCTCGTGAACTGGATTGTGGCTGGCTCTTTCAAAGTTTTCGGAGTGCGTAACGAATGGACAGCGCGTCTTCCGTCGGCCCTCGCCGTGCTCGCGGTCTCGATCGCGTTTGTCACGGTGGCGCGCGCCGGTCTCGGCCCGAAAGGTTCGATGATCGCAGCCCTGATCTGGATGACGAATATCGGAATGATCGAAAAAGGCCGACTAATCGAAATCGAAGCGCTTTATGTCTCTCTTTGTGGCCTCGCGATTATCTTTTGGCTGAGCTTTTGGTTTCAAAAGAAATCTCCGTGGCTCATCTGGCTTCCGGCGTCTGTTTTTCTGGGTCTCGGTCTGCTGGCTAAAGGGCCGGCGCACCTGGTATTTTTCTATGGAGTGGTATTGGCCGTGCTTTGGCATGCGAAGGATTGGCGACTTCTTATTCACCCAGCGCACTTTGCAGCGCTCGCCATTATGCTCGGCATCGCAGCGGCATGGGCGATTCCGTTCGTGCACAGCACGACAGCACAGGTAGCAATGGATAAGTGGTCGGCTCAGTACACCGGACGATTAAAAGGCGTTGATTTCAAGTTTTTCAGTTGGATTCAAAACATCCCGCGCGGTCTCGTCTATTTTCTTCCATGGCTTCTCCTGTTTCCGTTCGCGTGTTTTTCAAAATTTCCAGACGAATCGCAGCGGCGTCTCGCGCGCGCGTTGTGCTGGGGAATTGCGGTGCCGTTCGCGACGATCAATCTGGTTCCCGGCGCCGTCGCCAGGTATAGCATGCCGACGATAGTTCCAGCCTCGTGGTTACTGGCGATGATCTGCGCGGACAATGCACTGGAGTGGCCGCGAGCGTGGACAAGGAATGATTGGGACTGGACCAAAATCGTGGCGATTTTCGTCGGGCTGGGGCTTGTAATTGGGGCAATCGGTTATCCGCTCACCGGGGTCATTTTGAAAAACCGGCAGCAGGTAAAAAAGGCCGCCGCAAAAATCAATTCGCTGGTGCCCGCGAACGAGACGCTTTATGCCGTAAACCCGGATAATCAGCCGGTATTTTTTTATCTGAACGAACCAGTTAAGTACGTCAGCTATGTCAAAAATCTGCCGACCAACACTCGTTATTTTATTGTTCAAGCACAGAACGAAGCTGAAGCGACGGCGGCGCAAAAGTTTGCTCCGCGGCGCCCCTATCCGCTTGCGCGCATACACACCCACGGCCAACGTGAGTTAATTCTTTTCAGAGTGGGACAATAAGCGGACGCTGAGATACTGTGCGCCCGGCAGTTGATTATTAGCAATCAATTCTGCCGCTCCGACGTTTAATGACAAAAGGATCGGCCACCCGCTCGATGGCAGGGCTCGCGCCCGAAGTCCAAGCTGTGCGAAGGCTCCCGCCAAACCGCATAACGTGAGAAGCCGCAAGACATTCGGATTGCTCCTCGCAGCGCTGTCGCTGTGGTTTCTTTGCGTGATTGTCGTTTGCGTTCGCGTTTATCAACGACCGGGTTTTCATTCTGTCTTCGCGGTGTATCGCAATGCGGGAGTCGCTTGGATTCAGCAAGGACAGATTTACGGAACCGCTGGAAGTAAGTTCCTTTATAGCCCGCTCGCGGCTGGTTTTTATTCGCCTTTTGCCCTTATCTCTCAAAGTCTTTCGGAAGTGCTCTGGCGGTTGCTCCTGGGTGTGACCCTGCCGTTGTCACTCTGGTATCACGGGAGAACTCTCTTTGGCTTCTCAAAAAGCCAGTTCGCCTGTGCTTTCTTACTGATTCTGCCGCTGACCCTGAGTAATTTGAACGAAGGACAGGCGAACCTCATTCTTATAATGCTTCTTCTCGTCGCGACCGCCACCGCGTTGCAATCTCAGTGGTGGACGTGTGCTCTTTGTGCCTCCCTGGTCGTTTACTGGAAGATATATCCAGTCGTATTTGCGCTGCTGCTCACTGCTATTTTTCCAAAGAAGCTGACGCTTCGAATCTTTTTGGCCGTGGTCGCTCTGTTTATTATTTCGCTCACGCTTCAAAAGCCGCCTTACGTACTACGGGAGTACGGTAGCTGGCTCGTTCATCTCGCATCCGATCGCCGTCGAAGCAATGAATACTACGGGAAATGGCGCGACTTTTATTTATTGCTCCGGCTGATAGGAATTCCGATCTCGATAATGTGGTGGAAGGTTGTGGAAGTAATTGCCGCAGTCGTCGCTGCCGCGATTTGCCTTCTTGGAAGCATACGCCGCTGGCCGCCTGTTACGCTCGTTTTTACTGCGCTGTGCCTGGCCATTGTCTGGATGTTGCTCTTTGGGCCTGCCACTGAAGCCGCCACTTACGTGCTCATCGCGGTTCCATCCTCTTACTTATTGGTTTTCGGATTGTTTGAAACTTCCCAGATGGCCCTTCGAGCAATGAGTAGCGTGACGTATCTCGGGTTCGTTGCAGCCGATGTAATAAACTCCTGGTTTCACATCAAAAAAGACGTCTATCTCGTCCATGCGATTCAACCTTGCTTCGCTCTTTGTTTTTGCGTCGCGCTCTTTTTCTGGTGGAGGTGGCAGATTGCTGAACCTTCGAGGGTTGGGGTTGCGAACAAGCATTGACCGGCCACCAGAATCTCACGGCGCTTGGGTTTCGTCGCGTAGCGCACTATCCCGTGTCTTGAAGACCGCGCGTCAGAGCGAGCGCAGCGTGCAAAAGGAATGGGGGCAAGCCGGACAACGAAACGCTTTCCGTCGGAGCGATGCGTGTCAGCAACGAACATCGTTCGCCCGTCGTTTTTGATTACTGGATGGCAGATGGATCACTATATCGTCGGCGATTCCTGCAGCACGTTTACCGATCATTGTGCTTCCTAAATGCCGAATAATTCGGCACAATTGTCGCCATGACTCCGCTTGTGTCGGCCTCTCCCCAGGTAATCAGGCGGATTAGACGGAATAATCCCGTAAAATATTACGGAAAAATTCCATCCATATCTCGTTCGGCAAACCGCAGCGACCGGCGATGACATGTCAAGTGCAACAACTCTCGGAGTGTCCGCACCATCTGGAAGCAGTTGCAAACTGGATCTTCCAGCTGTGGTGGAGTCGGCGCTATGACTCTGCTGAGGTTGTGTCAGCCTGGTTGCGCACACACACGCAAAAGGACAAGGTTCCTTATACAGTAGTCGCACTTGTTGAAGGGAGTCCTGTGGGTAGCTGCTCCGTCATCGAGAGCGACTGCGTGCACCGACCGCAGTATGCCCCGTGGGTAGCCGCGGTGTTTGTTAAGCCGGAAATGCGCCATCGCGGCATCGCGTCGGCCATGCTCCAAGAGGCGGCAGCCATCGCTCGGAGGGCTGAGGTGAGGGGCTTGTATATTGACTGCCTCGCCGCAACCGCGCCGGTTTACGAAAAGAACGGGTGGAAGGTCTACGAGCGGGAAGTTGGGGACAAAGACTCGGTGGTTATGCTTCGGCCGATCAAATGATGCTGAGGATGAGCGCAGAGCCGAACCAGAGCATGGAGCCAACGAGAGGCAGCCGTTCCGGTCAGGGTGCATCCGTGAGCCTGCGGCGGCTGCCTCTCCTTTTAGACCATGACAAAGGCAAATAAAGTGCCGAAACCCTCACTTGGTGCCTTCTTGAATATGGCGCGGGAATATCAGAGCGCAGCGAACACGCTCTTCCACATCGCCAAGGATGTAATGTCGCCGATTTACTTTCTTTACGCCCACACACTTGAGCTCGCATTCAAGGCATATTTGGCATCGCATGGCTGCTCAGTGCCGCAGATTCACGACCTCGAATCTCTGTGCAAGAGCTGTCAAAAACACGGTCTGCACGTAAATCGTGAGCTTGCGAACGTTATTCACCTCTTGGAGTCCGAAAATGAAGTCCACGGATTTCGATATTTTGCTTTCGTATCCACAGGCATTCCAGAGATCGGTTATCTGCGTCAGGTTGTTGACGACCTGATGGTCACCGTGGCGAAAGATGTAGAGAGGACGCTCAGCAAAGACTCGAACAAGAGAGCGGTTCTCAAGTTCATTGTTGGCAAGCCGGAAAAGAAGGTGCAACTCTGACAGCCATGAGCACACCGCCTAACCATGCGCTGCAGCGAACCGCGCCCGCTCCGATACGACTGCTGCCATGCGAATGTCGAGATAATCACGGCAAAGGCCGGTGGGCTGTAAAGAATGATAGTTGCCAAGAAGCCGGATGTACCGCTACTTCTTTAATTGCATCTCTAGCAGTGTATCTTGCTTTAGTTGGATAGCTCGCCAGTTCCAAAAGCCGTAGCCCATTAGAAGCAAACCGAACGCGATACTGCCGCCGGCGACCCAGAGCATCCAAATCATTTCCTGCTGCAAGGACACGATCTTTCCAAACCTTGCCACGCTGTCGACAGTTTTCAGTCTGCCCGTTTCAATCTCCTTTTCGCGATTGTCGAGGTAATTCCAAAACTGATCTCGCGGGATTGGATCGCCGTTGAGCACTATCGTAGGCATCGTGGGATCACTTTTCGCCAGAGTCTTTAGGGCCTCGGAGCGTTCTCTCTCGAGCGTCTGCCACCAACCCACACTTAGTTTCATCGCTTCAGCCTCAGCTTCGATTGCTTCGCCTCGTTGGCGAAGGTCACTCCATTTTTGCCAAGTGGTGTAACCAACGAAAATCACGATCACGAGTCCTGAAATCGCGCAAAACTTGTAAAGATTGTCAGTGGGCAGTGATGGCAGTGGGTTCATGCTCGCTTTACGCAAGCCGCAAAGGCGACAGGTTCATCGAATTTGTTGACCGTGACGTTTTAGTTTCCATAAACAAACCTTTCTGTTCCCCGCTAGTGTTAATTGTTCAAATTGCAGGTCTGAAACAGGCGAAGAACGTGGCGGGGAAATATCCTCACCTGATTCAGACCCCGTTTGGCGATGCCGAGTTTGGCAAAAATCTCGTCTACGTGTCAAGGCAACTCGCCGCAACTACGAGCCGCCGATTCGAGTTCTAAAAAACGCGGTCAACTTTTCATCGGCGCGCACAATGAAACGCTTTCTGTCGCCGCGATGCGCATCTGCAATCCAGATTATGCGCCCCTCGCAATCGACGGCTGAGACGCAGCCCAAACTCCAACCGGCTTTCTTGAGATTGTCGGCGATTATTTCCCAGTCCTTCATCTTGCGAGCGCTATAACGCTCTCAATCCTGCGTGTGTAATAAAGGAGATGTTCCCTTCGTGCTGGTGAGATTATTGCTCGATAAGTTTTGAACGAGCTGTTGCTGACCATCGAGTGACACTGGCTGAAGCCAGTAGTAGTACTCTGTGTAGCCCAACGGTACGTAACGTTCAGCCTTAGCGGCCACGACGAAACCGCCTGTTATGGGAACTTGTATTGCGAACTTTCCGTCAGCATCCGTTTCGGCAGTCTGAATTGGGTTTGACAGAAGCCCAAAATAGAAAGCGCCGGAATAGTAGAAGTCACGGGATTCGCGGACTTTTTGATACTCAGCTTCAGCTCGATCTGCGGCCGTTCTCGCCTGGGTGTACGACTGCCGCACAGTGTCACGATTCGGGTCGTTGTAGTGGACTGCAAGGTCTGCTTCAAACCNCAGCATCTGCTTGATCTTGCACCGCCTTAGCAGCATCAACGTCAAAGCTCAGGTGCTGAATCTTGATGTCTGCATAGATTTTTTCTGCCGCGATAAGAGCCTCTATTGCCTTGCGCTCGAAAAGCGACACTGAACCCCCCCCAAGTTTGAAATTCTCGCCTCCTATCGTGGATACAAAAATTTGGCCGGATAACGTCCCTTTTGCAGCGGTTCGATGACTTTGGGCTGCGCGTTGTTCGGTCGTTTGGAATTGCTCCGCCGCGCGCCGCAAATCGGCGTCAGCGTTCTTTTCTTTCTCTTCGCGTTCGTGTTCCTTCAGAGCGCGTTCAGCCTCCGCAGCCTTTTGTTCTTGGATACGCTTCTCTTCCGCAGCTTTTTCTGCCGCAACACGCTCTTTCTCCTCCGGCGGAAGCCATTTATCGACAACTTCTTTGGGTAGTTCACTGAAATAGACTTTCGAGATTCCCGACTTACTCCATAGCACAAGTCCGTCAGGCTCGACGCGGCCAACCTCAACGTTTTTGTATTCTTTGCCGTTAATCGTTTTGAAGTTCTCGGCCAGCGCGATTGACGCGAAGCACACGATCAAGGTTACAAAAAAGGTGGGGGTACTCATTTCAGCGACGCTAGGTTTTAGCGGCAAAAATCAAGCAACGGCAAGTCAAAAATAAGTCTCGCCAAATTGCAGTGATCCGGGTAAAACTTGCGACTCGTTATGCGGTGGATACTCCGCACATCAGTCGTTTCCCTCATCGTTGCTCTTGCCGCTCAAATCGCTTGCGCCGGAGACCACAGTGGAAGCCATAGCAGCGCCGGTACCGTTCATGTCAACGGTTACTACCGCAAAGACGGTACATATGTTCATTCGTACGATCGCGCTGCGCCGGGATACGCTCTCATTCTGCCTCAACTGCGCCAAGTGTGTACGGATCGACGCGGCGTTCATCTAATCTCCATCGGCCTTTGCCGTGATTGTCTCGACATTCGCACGGCGATTCAAACGTGACTGGCGGCGAAGTGGCCGCTGACGTACCGCAAACGAGAGCAATCGCAGCAATCGTGAACGTTGTTGCGTACTTCACTATTTACTAATCAGGGATTACCTCCGCCTTCACCGCGGCGGTGTCGGGCGAGGCAGCGGTGTTGGGCGAGACCGCGGTGTTGGGCTAGGTCTTGGTGTTGGTGTGGGGGTAGGCGTCACTTTCGCGCCCGACTGCACCTCAAACGACCCGATGTCGACGTGACCGTTACGCAAGCGCCAGAAATCGGGGCCGCGCTGGTCGTACCAAGGCGGTGGAGTGAAATTCGGGTCGCCCGCATCGATTGCCGGACTTCCGGGCAACAGGGCGTAGGTAAGAGTCGGTCCTCCGTTGTCCTGTAAAGGACCAAGCAGCGGATCGGTATTGATTTGATCGCCCGGCCCGTTCAAATAACCTCCGCCGTTATCGCTGCTGAGATCATAGCCGTTCGAGGTCACCGTGCCAAAGCTGCTAAAGATGTTGTCGGGTTGGCCACTGTTCAAGATGGTGTTTCCAATCTCGACGGTCTCGCCATTCCAGATACAACCGCCGTTGCCGTAGTTAAGGACCAAGTTGTCGCTGAGAGTGCTATTGCTGATCGTTACTGTCCCAACGGCGTAGATACCACCGCCGAAACCAGGCTCTTTGAAGTCCCTCCCGGACACCGAGTTGCCGCTAATAGTACTATTGCTGATCGTTACTGTCCCACAGGCCTCGATACCGCCGCCGGAGCCAGGCCAGTTATTCTTGCCGCCGCCAGCCCCGTTGCCGCTCACGATGCTATTGGTGATTGCGAGTGTAGAGCAGCTCGAGATCCCGCCGCCCCTGTTGCCGGCAAAGTTGCCAGCGATCGTGCTGTTAGTAATCGTGAGCGTACCGCCCTGACTGAAAATACCGCCCGCGATTCCCAAGTTGTATGGAAATCCCGAGTCGGCAAAGTTGCCACTGATGGTGCTGTTGATGATCGTCAGCGACCCGTCGTTGTAAATGCCGCCGCCGCCGATGCCGACGATGCCGCCGGTGGCACTATTGCCGGTGACAGTGCTATCGACAATCGTCAGTGTTGCGCTCCCGCCTGCGCCATCATTGTAGATGCCACCGCCCCCAAATGCTTCGTTAACATCTACCGCGCAGTTGGTGAGGGTCAACGTCGCATGATCATTCAAGATCCCACCGCCAAAATCAAACTGAACAAACCCGCCCATAATCGTGAGACCCGCTATTGTGACGGTTGGGCCGGGCATGACGTGGAAGATTCGGAACCCGTTTGAAAATACCGCGAGCGAACCCGCTCCGGGGCCGCTAATTGTGATGCTGTTATTAATTACAAGCTCCCCGCTGGTCAGTTGAATCGCGCCAGTCACGGCGAACGTAATCGTGTCACCGTCGCTCGCGTCGGCGAGCGCCTGACGCAACGAGCCGAGCCCGCTGTCATTGGTGTTGGTAACCGTTATCGTCGTCGCGTGCACTGGAATTGCGACTGCGCAGAGCAGCAGCACGCCAATCGCACACGTTGTGGCCCGCATCATTGCGACCGTTCATATCACATTGTCATTGCCGTGTGAAGATCAAAAACGGCATGATTTCATCGGGTGAAGTATTGGGAAATCATTGCGGACTATCTCAGCCGAGCCAGTTGGAGTTGGGGCTGTGTGTCAGCCGTTGATTCCGAGGGGCGAACAATCTGGATTGTTGACGCGCATCGCGGCGACGGCAGGCGCTTTATCGTGGTGGCAGATGAAAAGCTCAGCGCATTAGTTGAACTCGAACGTGAGGTGCTAACCGTGACGTTTTATCTCGCATCCATTCGGGGCGGTGACCAATGACCTCAATTGAAATCAGACCACACCGGTGGGCTGGAAAGCGTTTGAAGCCCCCGGCGTCGAGCCTGTGTTCCCAAAGAAAGATCAGGCCCTCGATTACGCGCAAAGCCGTGCCTGCTTCCGCTCAGGCGAGGTTCGGATTTTCGATTCAACGGGCAATGTTGAGTGTATCATTCCCTTCGACGACGCGAATCGGAAACTGTGATGCCGTGATTCACGTTAACGAATGAAACTGGCAACGTTATACAGACGCACGAGCACAAAAGGCAATTTCAAAGAATGGTGAAATCGAAATGTACCTAGATGCTCTGATATTCGCGTTGTTAGTGCTTGCCCTATACTGTGGCTTGTAGGCCCCCCCAGCTGTGCGCATAGCAATCATAGTTTTAATATATGCAGGTGTTTGCGGCGGTGCATGGTACCTCGCTGGGCCGGATGACCGATGGGATGTTCTTACCTCGATTTCGACAGCGTTAGCAGTCATCATCGCATTGTTCTCCGGTGAAATTCAGAAGCTGGTATATCGAGCCACCGTCAGTGTTTACGTCGCAGACCACTTGATCGATCCTGCACACAATTTGCTGTGGATCCGCGGCAAAGTTATGAACAGCGGTGATCGTGCGGTACAGCGGTGCCGCATCAAGGTGCTCAGAATTGAAGGTCAGCCGAGCCAAATAGAAAATGGTTACTTAGAGTGGCAAGGCGGAAGTCAGGAACCCGTAACGCTCGGTTCGCAAGAACACCTGATTTTCAACATTGCTACACGACCTCCGGCCCAAGGTTCCTTAGTCGAAGTTTTCTCCTTCATCACCGGTAACAAGCTGACTCATTTGCTTAACCCCGGCCAAACCTAGGAACTGCAGCTAGCCGTTTACGGGGATAACATCCTCACAAGGATGCCTAAAGTGCGCATTCAAGTAGGCGCGGCAGCAGGCGATATTCACTTTGTCTAAGAGTTGCCCCGAATCGCTGATTCCAGCTCCTATATGTCATGCAAAACTCTAATCCATCGGCGTAATCGTACACGGGCTATTTTTCGAATCTGGGTCAATCCGGACTCGGAAGATGCGAGCATCGGTGTCAGCGCTAACAAATCTGAGTTGACCGGTATACACTCGACGCTTCAGCAAAACGCGAGCGATTTCAGGCGGCCAACCTCTCTCCGCGGGTATTAGGATGCCCGCCGGAAGAATTTTAAAAGGCGAGAACGGTTGCCGTTTCATAGGTGGCAGCGCGTACGGGAGTCGAACCCGTGTACCAGCCTTGAGAGGGCTGTGTCCTAACCACTAGACGAACGCGCCACAAACGGGATGCGTTTAGGAATACTGCATCGCGTGCAGGCTGGCAAGACGCGGTCAGGAGCAAGGCCGCGTTGACCCAGAGGGTTATTCCGCTTCGTCATCATCGCCAATATCCTCATCGACGGCGTTCTCGTCACTGCTGGCATCATCGCTTAAGCCTTCGGCTGCCTCGTCCGAAGCGTCCTCCATGCTGTCGCCACCGACGGAGGCGACGGCTTCATTTGTGTCTTTCTCGCCAGCGACTTCCTCCTGCTCGGCGTCAGACATGTCGAACGATTCATTCTGGGCGTAAGATTTTTCCGAGCTGATTTCCTGCTCGGAGATTGCCTCTAAAACGGTGACGTCTTCGTAAACATCCACGCTTGTATCGACCCATGCCCAGTCGTACGAAACCTTATCGTACCAGGTGTAGTAGCGAGTGATCCAGTCCGCCAGCCTGAGGTAGCCGGCGCGCCACGGCTTATCGACGTAGTATTCATAGCCGCGAATGAGCCCGGCTTGAAGATCGAGCAGGTAAAGTGTGGCGATGTATGCATCAAGCGTCGTCGGTTGCTTCGTGATGCGCTCGGCCTGCTTTTGAATCTCGTTTAGCCCCCTTGCCAGTGCTTTGTCCTTTTGCGCTGATTTCTCCAGCTTAGAAATCTTCGCCAGCAGATCCTCTTGTTGCGCTTTGATTTTCTCGAATTCGGCCTTTTCTTGCGCGGTCAGCTCGCCGCCTTGTTTTTTCCGCGCCGCTTCCTTCGAGTAATTGGCACGCAACAGATCGATGGCGTGGCCGAGTTTCTTTCCGTTCTCAATCACGTTGCTATTTTCAGAATCCGTCAGTTGCCAATCGACTTTCATCTGCTCTTCCGCCTGACGCGCTTCGGTGATGCCCTTGAAAAAGTCGTTGCTTTTAGCCTGCAGCCCTGTTTGCGCCAGCTTCAAATTGTTCGCGACAAGTTGCGTCGATTTCCAAAACGGTTTGTTCTTCGCAGTTTTAGGATCAAGGCCCTTGTCGGCGCGCGCAGCTTTGACCATTGCGGCCAGTGCTTTGCTGGCGTCGTCGAGTAAAGTTTCGGCGTCGGCTTTTTGTTCCGTTGCGTTTTTTTGAGCGGTCTTCACAGCGGCAGCCGGCGTGCCACTCGGCTTCGCAGCGCGTGCCGTGATAAAGAAGCTAAGTGCGAGGCACAGGAGGAGACCAACGAATTTTTTCATAGGCACGGAGCGTCTCGGGGTGCTCACCAACTCTTAATGAATGACTGGATCTGTGCGCTGGCAAGCGCGAGCTTGCTTTACGAGTCGCAGCCAACGCGCGATGCTCGCGCGCCTGTGAAAACAAACCGCACACGGTTGGAAAAAAGATGGCGACCAAAAGCGGGGTGGGGTGTGCCATTGGCGTGGGTGACGCTCTGCGTTGTTTGGAGCTCGACCTGGCTCGCCATCAAGATTGGCCTCCGCGACCTGCCGCCGATTTCATTCGTAGCGATTCGTTTTCTCGTCGCGGTCATTGTGCTGCTAGTTGTCTCGCTCGGGAGGACGCGTTTGCTCCCGCGGGGGCGCAACGATTATGTCGTTTTGGCGATCACGGGAATTCTCATGTTCGCTGTGAACTACACGCTGCTGTTCTGGGCGGAGTTGCATGTCTCGTCCGGTCTTGCTGCGGTGCTGCAGGCAACCATTCCAATTTTCGGCATGGTTTTCGCCCACTGGATGCTGCCCGATGAACCGCTGCGCCTACAGAAGCTCGCCGGCGCAATCATCGCACTCGGTGGCGTGACCATGATCTGTGCGCGCCTGCTCGGATTCAATGGCCCGCTTGCTTTCTGGGGCGGCGTGGCAGTTGTTGTCGGCGCTGCGAGCGCGGCGTTCGCGAATGTGCTCGTCAAGGCGCGCTCGATGCAGCTTGCGCCCGCAATGCTCGCTGCGTGGCAGATGATTTTCGGAATTGCGCCGTTGTTACTGCTTGGGTTCGCTGTCGATGGAAATCCGGCGCGCTTTCACTGGACTGCCACGTCCGTGTTTTGTCTTCTGTATCTGGCTGTTATTGGCTCAGCCCTGACATTTCTACTTCTTTATTGGCTGCTCCCGCGCCTTACTGTCGCTCAACTGCAAAGCATCTCGCTTATCACCCCACCCGGAGCAGTCATGCTCGGCTGGTTGTTAGGCGACGAAACATTTCCACTCTCGTCCTTATTAGGCGCGTGTTTGGTGCTTGCGGGGGTGTGGATAATTTTCCGAAAAGCGAAGATCCGTGGCCCGACAATGGAGCGAGAAGAGAAAGCGATCCAGCTTCCGGAGGGTTAAGTTTGAGCAACAACGACGCGCCTGCGAGCCTTCGGTTTGGTAACGGAGGCGCACCAGTCGGCGGTAGCGCACCTCACATCGTTTTGAAAAATCCGCCGATAAAAAAATCGCCATGCAGACGGCTCTATGCCGGTCAAATGTTTTTCTGGGGCAAACCTCGATCTGTGCCTACTTTCATTAGCTGTAGTGGTGCAAAGCAATCTCCGATCGCTGGCGTTGCGGTTCCAAGGGTAATTGCGGCCTGCGACGCTTGTTGCACAGCTATAACGCTTCCGGGCGAAACGCCTGCCTCTTTCGGGCTTGCCACATGAGGATCGTTAATCTAGACAGAAGGTTGTTGCTATTTCGTCCCGCTATTTTCACCTTCGGTCTTTCAGCCATTTGGTTAGGAAGCTGCACTTCTCTTTCCCCGTTGCGGCCCAATACTGCTGCAAATCCGAACAATTCGGTCGTCACCAAAAACGGTTACCGGATCGCGTTCATCGAGTTTGGCGAACAGGGGTCTTATCAGGACCCGACGCAATTGAAGAATGCGCTCGATCTTGTCCGTATCACTGACAAGCCGCTTGTTATCACTTATGTGCACGGCTGGCAGAACAACGTCGAATCGGCCGATGTTGAGAGATTCGAGTCTTTGCTGGCGCGGCTAAACCGAGCCCCTGCCATTCGAGCTGTTAGATTTGACGTTGTCGGTGTTTATCTGGGGTGGCGTGGTAAATTAACGCCCGTTCCGATTTTGAAAGAGATTAGTTTTGGGAACCGCAAAGCGACAGCGGAGCGACTCGCGAGCAATTATGACTGTTACGATGCTATTGCTTCGATTTCCGAAGAAGCACGGAAACATGGGAGAGCTCGGAATTACACAGTTTTGTTAGGCCATTCATTCGGTGGTCTGATTGTTGAACGTGCTGTCGCTCACGCTGTTAACGCCGAAATACATGGACACGCTGACTCCGATCGTAGCATGCCGGCTGACCTGATGATTGCTGTAAATCCCGCGTCAGACTCTATTCTCGCGCGGCAGATGATGGCCGCTTTGTACAGTAGAAGAACCGAACACACGCGGCCGCTATTTGTCTCGATAACGTCAACGGGGGACTGGGCAACAGGCATGTTTTTCCCGATCGGCACGGGGTTGGCGTCAGTGACCAAAGGCTTTAACAAGGTCCGGCCGCCAGGTCCAGTCAATCTGCCGGAAAGCGAGCGCAACTTTTACACCTCGACGCCAGGTCACAACCGTACGCTAATTAACCGTGCCACGGTGGACTTACACAAAACGATCAATTCACCGCAACGTCATCCAGCTTTAGAAACCAATTTGGAGCACAATCTCGTTGGCGAAGTTTTCACGTTAGATGGAGCTAACGGCAAACTTGATCTCTGGCAGATTAAACGAATTGGCGGCGTCGACGTGCCATATTGGGACGTGCAAGTTGATCCCAGCATCATCGCAAACCACGGCGACCTTTGGAATGAAAGAGCCGAAGCAATGATGGCGGCGATCTTTCGAATGTCTAACCCCATGCTCAATCCAAAAGCCAGGCCCAGAGCCAATCTGCACAAGCAGCCAGACTTCAGCCGCCTCCAATCCAGCCCACAGTAATTGTGTTTGAGGGCCACCGGGGGCAAGACATCAAATGCAATTTCCCTTGCTGTGTGCTACCGAGCTCAGGATTTAGCTTTGTTTGGGCGAAACACATCGCAAGCCCAGTCAAAACGAAAATTGACAAAATTGATGCGAGCTGACCAGAATGGCTCTTCCGCAACAGTTGGCCCTCGGTATGACGACGCTCGCGAATCAAATCGGATGCGAATCTTACATTCGGAATATCCGAAAGGGGCTAATGATGGAACGGCGGTCTCTGGCTCTGTCTCTGCTATTTCTCCTTGCTGTCAGTATCTTAGCTTTCCAGTTTTCATCCGGCGTGCTCCGAGCGGAGGAGACGTCCGTCTTTTCAGCAACGCCCGGCGGAACAGCGGCAGCTGGCTCACCAACGGCCACGCCTGCGCCCGAGCCTCCTGCCGTGCGCTGGGTCGGAGTGCGCGATTCGAACGGGGAAAAGCGAGGGGTGCCCAAGGCTTACGCGGGACGTGGCGATGAAATTTGGGTCGATGTTGTCAATTTCGAGGACTGGCTGAAATCTCTCGCAGACAAGAAACTCTTACCCGAAAATCACGAAAGAAGGGATCTCATTCTGTATCTCAATCATGTCCCGCTCCGGGGCGTTCACCCATTTTACTGGACTGATTGGATAGAAAAGGAATGGACGGGTAACGTGGCATCCGTTGAGTACCCGGTTACGACCTTCGGTTTTTCGCTAGTCCGCAATGAGGACTCGAAGGTAGGGTGGTCGCACCTGCTCAACAAACCGGGATTTAACCGCAAGGTGGTTGTCTCGGTGGGATTCGAAAATGTCGAGGAGATCCAGTCGCAGCTGACTCCTGACAAAACCAGCAAAGCCACAAAAAAGTTAAGGAAACTCCAAAAAAAGTTAGAGGAACTTCAAAAAAAACGCGTCTCAATATCCTCTTCTGATAAGCACGCGCTGGAGGAAAATGAGCGGCAGCAGGAACGACTGAAGGTAAAGCAGGCACGACTTTTTGATCAGCAGTTTTATTTGGCAATCATCCCAAAATTCAGCACCGGCATTGGCTTGGCGGTTATTCTCGGCGCGCTAATCGCCTTTCTCGCACTGGCTCGGTACACCCATATTATTCTCGATCCGGCCGCGCCCCGCCGACCGGATGGTCGGAGGCCTTACAGCCTGGCCCGCGGACAGATGGCGTTTTGGTTTTTTCTCGTGATCGCGGCCTATTTCTTCCTTTGGATTGTAACGGGAGACATGGATACGCTTAATGGTTCGGTGTTAGCGTTGATTGGGATTAGTGCTGGCACGGCGTTGGGCTCCGCTTTTGTCGATGCAGCCAAACCGGCTCCAACCGGCTCTTCTGGCAACCAGCCGGTCGTCGATGTCACACGGCCGCACAACGAAGTGCTGGCAGAGCTGCAGAAACTGCGGGCTGAGACCCAGCAAGAGCTGGAGGCGCTACAGAAGGCTCGGACCCTGATATCTCTTTCGGACAAGCAAGCGCTGGACGATAATGAGCGGCAGCAGAATGAATTGCGGAAACGGCTGGCGAATTATCGCTGGCAAAGTGCCTACTTCGCATGGCCGACCTGGAGGGGGGTGATGTATGACCTTCTCGCGGAAAACAACCAGATCAGTTTTCACCGCTTCCAGATCTTTGTCTGGACACTTATCCTTGGAATAATTTTTGTCGTGAACGTTTATAACGAACTGGCGATGCCGGAGTTCAGTGCGACCTTGCTTGGTCTGCTCGGAGTCAGTGCCGGCACTTATATCGGCTTCAAGCTTCCGGAAACTAAAGCGGCGTAATTGCGCAGTAATCTCACAGAGCGGGGTATTCGTAGGTCGGGTCCCGAGGAGCACGAGTTTGGTGTTCCCCTCGGCGCAAAAATCATGCTGCTGCGATGATTGCCGGGACTGCGGTTTTAACTATGATTTGGAACACCGAATCTCTGAATTCTTCGATTTGCACGCTTCCTGCGTTGGCCTTCTGCAGCGCCGCCATTTGCGCGACGGCCTTCTGCGATTCCACCAGCCAGGCAAATTCGTCCTCGTCGATTTGTTTATCCGCCAGCAGTTGCATCCATTTCTCTAACCTGTCACGCGACTGATCGAGAAAGGCTTGCGCATCCTGCTTTCCTTGATCGGAAAATCCTTTCAAGTCCATTTGTGCTTCTGCACCGACCTGGTTTTTGATGTCGTCGAATACTTTATTGAAATCAGCCATATAGATTTTCCTCCTATTAACCGCGTGCTCGCTTGTCTCCTTCGGTCGCAATCAGCGTATCGAAGAGAGCGCTGACTTGTTTCTTGCCCTCATCCACGAACGCTGGCGACAGTGCCCCTTTTTCTTCCACAGATCAAAAAAGTGACTTACCTGTGATCTAATCGTTTGCCATTGCGCAATGGTGGGCTGGTTCTTCGTTCGGCTTTTCTCAGCGCCAATCGCATTATCGATCTTTTGCATGAGCGCCGCTACATCGGTCGCCACGCTTGTGTAAGATGCCCGGTTTGTGGCTTTGTCGATTAACGCCAGCGATTCGTCTTTGAGCTGCTTGTCCGTGTCGTAGGCATTTTGACTGAACTGCGTAGACGAAACTAAGTTGGTAGCGGTCTCGCAACTGGAAAATCCGAATAGCAATGAGAAGCCTGCCAGCAACATCGCCAGCCGCGCGTTATGTTTACGGAATCGATTCATAATTTCTCTTTCTAATCTCTTGGAAGCGATCAGTTTAGCCGCCCGGTTGCGCCGGTTGAGGAACTTCTTTGGGCGACTTTGGTTCTTCTTCAGGCGCCTTTCCGGATGCCCGTACATTGATAAACTTGTTCAGGAGATCAAACCAAAACGGCGCGCCAAGCGAGGCGGCCAGCGCGGTGATAACCCAACCAAAAATAGTAGTCGGTCCAAAGCCGCCCTTAACCCAGCCAATTGGCAATGCCAGATTTCCAATTGCTTCTGTGGCAGCACTTAGCTGTGTCCCTGGAGGTCCCTGGGGTAAACCTGCCTCGACAAAAGAATGCGCCGCGTCCTTAATTGAATCACGCAGAGGAGAATTAACCCCAGAAAGGCTTCTGGCGATTCGAACAGTGTCTACATTGGCTATGACAACAATAACGAGAGCTAACACCAGCTGGATCGCTTGTGTTTTGCGCTTGTACCAGCCAGAAACGCGGTCCATCGTATTATTAAACCAGATCTCCAGCTGCGTCTAAACTGTCATGTCCAGCCTCATCGAGAAGCACGCGGAACGTGACCTGAAGGGAAGCGGGAAGTTTCTCGATTCCGGCCTTCAAATCGTCCATAGTTCTGTTACTCGCTGCGGTTACAGGCGCAACGATGTCAAGCAGTGTCAAGGCAAACGTTCGGGAAGGGATATACGACGGCTTGCCCCCCTTCGCACCTAAGCGCGCAATCAAAGGGTGTTCATAGAAACGAGTCACTAGTCCTTCTGTGGATGGATCCTGTAGCAATTCTTGAATGCCGAGGAACAGGTTCTTTGCGCGCAATTTGAACAATGCTGCCAACAATTCGTTCGCGGCGCTAACAGCGAGGCTTACGGCGAGAAAGACGAAAATCAAGCCGATGGCCGTATCAAGTATCGCTGAGCCAAACATGTTATTCGTACACTATCCGGCCTGAGGGCTCTTTGCCGTCCGTGTTTTCGAACGAGTTTCGAATGTACCCTGATACTCCAGCTTTCATTGAGTCCAATTCAAATCTGGAAAGCATTCTTTTGCTTTATCGAGCCCTCCCCACTTTGAGAAAAGCTGCGCTCCATACTGATCGATGTCCGGTTGTGACAGCGGCCAGTTCTGAGCGCTACCTGGGAAAACGATGTAGGCTATGCCATGTCCAATCCCACCGGTCTTTGGACTTGAAGGAATTCCCAAGGCGTTAGCCAGCGCAATTGATGCTTCGCCAATCTTGTTCGCCGGTCCTACGTCTGCATAAACTGCATAATCATACGCTCCGGTATATGACCGAATGACTACCGCAAAATCGCCAAGCTTGGCGCCCAAACCTAGCCTGCCGGGTAATACGATGAAGTTAATTGCCTCTGCGTTGACGTATCTGCGCGGATCCTTTGGGTCACAATTCGCGTCCTCCAACGACGTCGTCGAAATGTAAAATCCGGGCGCTGGGTCATCATCAGTCTGAACAAGCGGAGTGCCGCTCGGCTGACCGTTGTCTGTGACTAGCGCCCACCAATTTCCGGGATGACCCGCATTGGCGAGATAATCCAGGCCGGATTTCCCATCAGGATTATACGCATGGTAAGCGCCGTCCGCATCGATCTCCATCCCCGACGCATAAAAAAAGGCGGAGTCGTCGTCATCAAGCGTATTTATGTTTGAATAGCCGATTCGTTTTAGGAATTTTAGATTAGCCATACGTTATTTCCCGTCGGGTTTGTCATTTCGTCGGGGTTTCCGTTTTATTCACTGTGAGTCTTCCGCCGTCGAATCTCCGGCCTCACTTGTTGAGTCACTCGCGCTTGTGGTGTCGCTACCACCACTCGGACTGGAATCACTTGTTGATTCCGTATTGATAGTGATATCAAACGAGCCTGCACAATTGATCGGCTTCTCTGGCGCTGAATTCGAATAAATGCAGGCTTCGAGATGATACGTGGCAAACTTGTTCGGAAACATCCCAAAGTGAACGACGGCTTTGGCGGTAGCTCCGGCATCCAAGCCGTCATCCTGCGTAAAATCGAGATCCAAGGGTGGATCTCGATCACCGCTCAGATTAAAGCGCACGAAAAAGGATCCGCTTGGAAGTTCGCCGGCATTGGCAACGTCAACACAAAAGTCGTATTCGACGTTTGGTTTTGGAAACGCCTCATCGGTAGTTCCACCGTCAGGGCTAACATAGACAGTGTCGGTAGTAACTAACTTCGAATCATCGGTTTTGGTGTCTGAATTACTCATAGCTAAGGTCCTGTGGGTTATTTGTTGTAGGTGTGGAATAAAGGAGCGTTAATCACATTTCATGGGACGTATTTCCTGCCGCTGAGGCGGAGTTCATCAGACCAAAAAACTATATCATGATTCGTGCTAACCAAATTGCCGGCAGAATCGTGGTTAGGGTGGACACGGTGATCGACAAAGTCCTCCTGGCGAAGTCCGAGCCGCGCAAAATCCGCGGGGTTTGGCAATCCGGGCAGCAACAGCGGTTGATAAACCGCCACGAGCGTGATCTGGAGGATAAAAACTCCATCAGGAAACTCCTTCACCAAGTCCGGCGCGTCTTTGGGCTTCATCGGGACAAAGTCATTGGTGTGCATGCCCAATGAGCGAAGGAGTGGCTTCGACTCAGGCGCGTCCGGGTCAAGTTTGGAATTTGGAAGTACGGTCACTCCTATCCAAAAGTGGGACTTTTCGACGGTGCCGAGTGCTACATCGACTATGCCCTGAATATCAACCCGTTGCCAACCGCCCAAATCCTCGCTCATGTGCACCGGTCCAGCGAGCTCGCCAATGTCGTAATTGAGGCAATACCCCGTTATGTCGAAAGAAAAGCGGTCATCGTCCTGGATGGACTCCGGGACAGCTGTGGCGTCGAATGTGACGTAAAAGCGAAACAGTCGAGTGCTGGCCATTAATTGGTTACCAAGTAAGCGAGGGGTCCGGGTCTGGGCATTTCTGAAATCGTTTGCAAATGAACGCGAGAATAGATTTCATCACGAGTGCCCGCTGAGTTGTGATGTTTGGCGTTTGGGGGGTGGGGCGCGGTCAAAATCGTTTCCAGCGCAAAAGTCGTATTCGACGTCTGGCTTCGGAAATGCCTCGTCGGTGGTGCCACCGTCCGGGCCAACATAGACTGTGCCAGTAGTAATTAATCTTGAGGCGTCTGTTGTTTTATCTGAATCACTCATGGCTGAACTAACCTGCTTACGTTGGAGTAGGTTAAGGTAATGGCGTAAATTATGACTGCGGTTTTGGAAGGTTCTTATCGATGTCGCTTTGCAGAACAATTAACACGGGCGACGCTGTAAAGTCGTTCTGGAGCGTGAAATTCAGGTCACTTATCTCGGGGTCGCTAAAGTGGACAGCGAGATTAACCGTGCCCGGCAAAGCAAATACTGCGTTCTCCAGCGGGATAACGATGTGCGTACTGTCGGCATGGACGTTCGTATTGAGCTTCAGGACCCGCGGCGTGACGTTCGGAAGAGTAGTGAACGTGATGCTTGCCTCAACGGAATCGACCTTATTAAAATCGATCCCCGAGCCGTTCACCGCCACGACATATTGCGTTTCTTGGACGTCAGCAGTGCGGATCTCAAGGAACTTCATGGTATCTGATTTTGCCATTTGTTGAGGAATCACGAGCTGCGCATCCACCGCTACTGTTAGGTCCATGTGATCAGGTGGCAGGGGAATGGTTAAGGAGCCCTTAGCTGGAAGCACAACATTCGTTGGAACCTCTGTGAGGGCGGAGCCCTTAATGAGCGCGTAACGCGAGATTAGCAAGTCGAGTGGCAATTGGCTCGTGAATTTTATCTCCGAAGATTCTTCAACGATTTGGACATCGATCTCATGATCGCTTCCAGCAGTATGAGCGAAATTCAGGTCAATCGTCGAGAGGACTGGCTGGGGATAGCCATCGTCGAGTTTGATGCTTAACGAGCCAATCAAGTCCGCGCCAGTGCTGGAAGAGAGGCGCATGATAAAGGCATTAGCGTTGGCAACTGCCGGAGTTTGGACGCCTTCGTCTTGAATTGAGACAGTCACGGAAAACGTCTGGGGCAAGGCACCCTGATCGATGTGTATGTTGCTACTGAACTGAGTTTCGAGCGTTGATGGTGGACTGTCCCGCTGAAAGTCCGGTAGCTTGAGCTTGTAGTCCTTAAGTTCCTGTCGGCCTTTGATTTCCTGCTGGAGCTTATAAACCTCGATTCGGCTGACCTCCGGCGCGATAGTGAAATCGAATTCAAACCTGCACCTGCTACCCGATGCAGGCGAACTATCTACAACTGCCACGCACAGCGCTGCGCAACCGGCGCGACCACGGACGACCGAATAGCGCTTAGGAACCATCACGATCGTTCGGCTGAGAACGCCCATGTATAGCTTGCTTAAAGTCGGATACTGGCTCACATCAACAGCCTTTAGCTCGGTAAATTCCGACTGACTCAAGGAGAAATCTTTAAGGTCGTTTGCGTTCAAGATTACATGATCGGTAACTGTGTCGGTAGAAATGGTATATTTGAGTTGGTACCTATCTTGTTTGTACTTTAGCCCGATGGGCAACTGCTTCGCCCATGCCTGGCTTGTTTGCACAAGCGTATCGCCGCCACGCTGCGAGATGGCGGAGGGCATGTCCTTCCTGATGAATGATTGAGCGGCGAAAGGGCGAGGCGCGGCCGCTGAAGTCTCTGTCGGGGCGGAAAGAGTCTGCACTTTCATGGCCACAATTGCGTTCGATTCGAACAGTTGCTGTTTCCGAGCCAGCAAATACCCAGCCCCGGGTTGCGACCATGCCTGATACGACGCAGAAAGACTGAGCGTCGCTTTGCCAAAGAATGTGAGATCCTGATACAGCAAAATCACCTCTGGACCTAAAAGGGGATCTACTGTTAGTTGGAAGTCCCCGTTGCCTAGATCCTCGATAGTTGCAGCAAACGGCTTTTGGTGTTCTTGACCTGTTTTGTCGTCCGTATACGACGTGCTCAAATTGGCAGACATTTCAGCCAAGCTAATCTCCTGCAGCTTCGCATCCGGATTTGACACGTCATCCGGCTGAGACTTATGCAGGCGTAACGTAAGCCGGGCCTTGTTAAATGGACTTCCTCCCTCGCTTTGGCTTGACTGGCTTGCTACAAACGCAAAGCCGGGGTCGACGTCGGCGGCGAGGTTGAAGTCCGGCAGGTACCAATGCAGGTTCGGATCGTTGCGACCCTGAAACAAATTCCCATTTCGCGAGCTGACGAGTGGTAGGCTCGGCGGCGGCGGCGGCGGTGGTGGGCCAACCTTGATCACAGGTTCCGCGATTAGAATTGCGTGTATAAGATTGGGCGCAGGTTTAACCATAGTTACTCCCGCGAAACGGGCAGTGTTCGCTGCCAAGAACCGATTCACTTGATGTTGTGGGTTATGGCTCAGACTAGGTACCAGCTGCTTCCTTCAACGTGGCGGTAATGTATTGACCGACCAGCGCGCTTTGTTGTGGGTCGGTGAGAGCCGGAACGATGATTTTGTAAGGCACGATCCGTTTGATGCGTCCGAGGTTAAGCGGTACGGCTTGGTTGCCGCTCCACAGCACCGGAGTTCCCGCAAAGTCCGACGGCGGCGGAGCGACCTCAACGTCGATCGTCACCCGCGCAATGGTTTCATTGAAGTACTTATCGGACCAGACTTGCCAGATGGCTACCGGAGTCGCCTTCGGATCATCATTCGTCATAACAAGAACATCACTGCGGTCAGCCATCTTAATGGTCAGTGTTACGGTGACATTGGAAGATTTAATTGGTCGATCCAAGAAAAACTTAACATAGATGTAACCAACGTCGTCAGGACCGATAACAGGGGCATGATCGTTAGTTATCGTTTCGGACGTGAACATGATGGTGCCGTTCGCAAGGGCAACTCGAGGATCGTCTGGCTTATAAACCAGCGTCTTTTTAATCTTGACTTGATCCGCATCCCATTTCCCTACTTTCTTATCTAGCCGGAGAAACGCAAAATTGATAATGTCGTTTCGATTATCTCGACTCCACCTACCGAGAGTAACTGGGGCGGATTGATCGATATGGGTGGGATCGTAATGAAAACCTTCGACTCGCGTCGACAACGCGACTGTCCCATCATCGTTCAAAGGTTTATCGAAATTGGGGTAGCTGACTTGGATGAGGGCCTCGTTGATCGGATCTGATATCTCACCGTCTCCGAAGTCGATATTGGGCGATGCACAGACCTGAATTTTCTTAAAGAACTCGCCGATGTCCACAATTGAAAGATATTTGTCGAGATTCTTCTTAATCGCGGGTTCTAACGCCGTAAGTGTCCCAGAGACTGTGTCCGCCTTCGAAATGGTTTCATTGATCTCAAAGTGCTGATCAAACTTGACGCCATGTTTTTGGTAGTTGAGCTTGACTTGAACCGCGACTCCCCCACACGCGCCGGTGCTGGCCTTGGCAGGATCGTCAGGTTTCGGCTGCCAATCGAAAATCTCGGTCTTGACCATATTCCATGCCCTGTCCTGCATATCCGATACCGTTTTGTCGATCAGCTTCTTCACGTCCGCATCGACATCGGTGCCATTCTGCTGGATGACTGTGCTGATCGCACCGTTAGTAAGGCAGGACTGGTAATTGGCTTCGAGATCGGCTTGCGCAAACCCGTACTTCGCTTCCACGGCGCCTGAAAGTTGTGTAAAGGTCTTATCGACGTCGACATGCATTTGAATATCGCAAGCATTGATATAAAACAGCTGCTTCATGTTGTAGTGAACCGTAAATGGAGAGCGCCCATTTTTGAGAGCGCCAACCACCGCGCCTGCCGCCATCTGATTGCAGGTCACGAGAAAGCTGCTGATACCCGATGCTTCTATACTGCCATGGCCGGTCCCCTGCGCGCTGATAAACCAGGGAGACTTAGCGTCGCCGGTCGCAGGCGAACTTGCAGTTGACGGCGGTGGACTGGACACCGCCGCTCCTTGTGTTGCCGCTGTTGGTGATGCGGCTGGGGCCGTTGCGGGCGAAGTCGAAGCTCCTTGTGCCGCAGCACTTGCAGACCCTGGCAACTGTGGAATCTCGATTGTGACGGCATTGTCAACTATTGGCACGATGCCAAGTAATGGAGCAGGCCCCTGATTGGCCCCGGCAAACAATTCTGCAATCCTTGCTGGCGGGCGGTCATGATTGCCCGCCCTCAGCTTGGCGTGTGCTGCTGCAACCACGCTTTCGGGGACAGCCATCGTTGTTGAAAATGCGATGAAGGCACCACCCGCGTCCACCTCGCCGCCGGTACTGGGAATTCCGCTGATACCTAGGGTATCTTCAGCTGTCATTAGGCCCTTAAAAAGCGTGACACTGAAATCGTAATCCTCAGGAGAATCCACCCTTTTGGCTAGCTGAATCTCCTTCGGCATATAATAAAACTGTGTAGGTAGCCCATTTCTTCTTAAGGCGGGATTGTTCGCGTCTGGAAATATTTCCAGAGCAAACTTACCTTTCGTCTCGTCGTCGATTTCAATTGTAATGAAGTCGGGTCCAAATTGAGGCCCGAGGGCATGGATGCTATCGTCTGTCATATTGGTTGTCTCCTTTTTAGTAGTGGGTTGTAATTTCTTGTCTTATCCAAACTGGTTTGGTCTCATCTTTGATCGAGCTAGCTACGGGGCAAGCAGCGTGTCAGTTAAGAAGATAATTAGCATGGGCGAATCGGTGGACGTTGGTCCATTACTAGTTTACGGTTGATTGGGATTAGGCGGGCTTGCATTTAGGAAATCGACAATAGCCGTTCCTGTGCGCAGAATGATCAAGTCGCGATCAACCAGACCGTTAATACCAGTCAGGCCCTTCAAAACGGCATACTGCCAGATGCTAAATGCCGGCCAGCGCCCGGGAATAATGGGAGGCTTGCCAAGCGGACGAAATTCTTTTGAACCGGGAGATGTCTCACTGCCCCAATTTGCAATCCATAGATGGAAAGCGTGAAATGACGAGCTATCACCCATCCTTGATTGCCAATATGCTGGAAACGTATAAATAACAGGTTGCCTTCCACAGCCCTGTGCCACCTTGCTGAGCCAATAGGTCAAAGAAGCCGCGATTTCCTGTGCGGTCATCGCTCGGACAAGCCATTTCTCCTGGCCTGCGGGCGGCACTTCGACATCTACCATCGGTGGCAAGTCATTCGCCGCCAGCGAACCCATTTGCGCGAGAAAGGCATCCACCTGCTTCTGAAGGTGATCCGATCCGACCGGGACAGGATAGAAAAAATGATAAGCCCCCCGCGAGATTCCGGCACCGGCTGCGCCAGCCCAGTTCGTCCGGAATGTGGCATCCGGATCCTTTCCATCAGTTGCTTTGACATAAGCGAAAGCGGTCCCTGACCGCTTAACCGCGTTCCAATCGATCCTTCCTTGCGCAGACGAAACGTCAATTCCTTCAACTTTCTGAAAGCCGGGCGGAATAGGAACGCCAATATTCGTGGTTCCTGTGCTTTGTGTTTGGGTTGCTCCGGTAGTCTGCCCCACAAAACTTTGTTTCGATCCCGCGACACCCGGTTGGGTCGTCTGGCGACCCGCCTGATCACCAATGGTTTGCCGATTCTGCGCTTGGTCCCGAGGTGTTTGTTGGTTCTGACTTTGTTCGTCCGTAACTCCTTGGTCCTGAGCTTGGTTCTGGGATGTTTGTTCCTGACTCTGTTCGTCCGTGGTTTCTTGGTCCTGAGTTTGGTCTTGAGGTGTTTGTTGATCCTGGCTCTGGTCGTCCGTTGTCCCTTGGTCCTGAGTTTGGTCTTCCGGGGTTTGCTGGTCCTGATTCTGGTCGTCCGTTGTCCCTTGGTCCTGAGTTTGGTCCTGGGATGTTTGTTCCTGAGTCTGTTCGTCCGTCGTCCCTTGGTCCTGGCTTTGCTCCTGACTCTGGTCCTCGGTCGTTCCTTGGTCCTGACTTTGGTCGTAAGCGGTTTGTTGACTGCCGCTTTGATCGTCAACGTTTTGTTCGGAATCCTGATCGTCTGGCATAGGTTTTATTCCATTCTTTTCATTTTCGCATTCAAGTGCCTATCGCGAGTCCACGAACCCTTGCAAAAATCCTTGATCCATTCGATTCCCCTGGCCGCGAAGTTGCGGTGTTTGACTTTGCGGCAGGTCAGAACTGATAGATGGGACGATAAGAGAGCTGAAGTCGCTCGTCACGCTGGTTCGCAGTTGATCAAGAAGATCGCTGTAACTAATCTGAAAGTTGCTGGCGTTTACAGTGTTTAGAAATGCCTTCGTTAATAGTCCGTGGCCAGCGGTCTCCCATGATAATTCGTTAAATTTACATCCCGCGATCAACGTGGTCTTAGCCTGGTCCACAAAAACTTTGTCCGGATCCTCGTCGGCAGCGGCAACGCCTCCATTATTGGAAACACTTGTCACGTTTCCATCGCATGCGTCGGAGTCTAAAGGGATGAGGATTCCGCAGGGGACTAGTGTGCGAAGATAATTGACCATCTGTTGCAGAAGATCGCCAGGCAGAACGGGCGATTTGCACTTCAGCACAGCATCAGTTTCCTGGTCCATTCCTCCGGAATGGCACGAGTCGAGGATTACAGTAAATTCAACGAAGGAGGGCTGTAGTTGATCCGCGATATTGAAGAGGTCTCTATCGGTAATAGCCGAACCAGACGCTGGAATTATGGACTCATAGAATTTATCACAATCGGCTTGACTGGAGTCAGCAGACGTCCGGGAACCATGACCGGAGTAATAGAAACAGGCCACGTCGCCCGCATCCGACTTACTCAGAATGCCGTTTAAGGCCGAAGTGATCGCCGCCGATCCGGCAGATTTATCGGTCAATTTCGTCGACTCCGACGAATCAAAACCGAATGCTGAGACAAGCATATCCATCATGGCGTCTGCATCCGCCACACAACTGCTCAAATTGGACTTTCCGCTTGGGTCGATCCCGGAATAGTCGTTAATCCCGACAACAACAGCGCGTTTCGTCATTTTTTCTTTCCTCCAGCTAGTAGGGGGAATTGCTTTGTAGCGAAGAAATGGGTTTTGTCGCAAGACCCCTAAAAGTGGAAAATCTGCTTGCCTCGCAAACAGCATTTTGGCAGATTTTGACTTTAGGGGAAATTCTCTAGGTGAAGACTCGGAATGGTGTAGATCGACTGGTGCGCGGAACCCGAGCGAACACGCCCGGTGGGATCAGTCTGATGGCACGAAAAGGCAGCGCCCAAGATCTTGCGAATTGCTACATGCTTCATGCATCGTTGGGGCTGCCTTATCCGGAAACCAGCCGACGCATCTTGCCGGAAATGTGGCGCGCATTGCTTTCCAACGGAGCAATGCAGCTTTTTCTGGTCGAGGACCGCGCAAGGCCGGTCGGTTCACGAATCGTATCGTTCGGTGCGACGCTTTTTGTCACCGACGAATTCTGCTCGCAAGCGCGATTAACGCTTCCTCCCTATCTCGGCGTTGAATTAGCCCGGCGATATCTTCCGCGGCAATTGCCAGTATTGAATCGCAAGCAGGTGGCCCGGGCCAATGCTGATGACGGCTTGAACATGATGATGTGCTTTGAAGGGTGGGTGCAGCATGGATTCTCGCCCAAGGAATTCCTTGTGGTGCGCGAGAAACAGAAAGAGGCGTTCCATCTTGCTCTAAGGGGTTATCGCATTAAGGAGTTTCTCACCGACCCGATTGGAAGGGAAACATCACAATGGATGCTCGATGCCGGCGCTCGCCTGCGACGTAACTATTCTAATTATTTTCGAAGGCATCGGCTTCCCGAGCCAGAACCCTGGAGGCGACCATGTCTCCTTGGGTTAACCAAAGAAGAGGCGTTCGCGCATCCCGGAGCCGACATCGCGGGTCTTTTTATTTACACCGCGCCGCGGTTTCACTTCAGCCGCTCGCAACGAGCGCTTCTGCACCATGCCTTGATGGGCGAAACGTGTGAGACACTGGCGGCATCGCTTTCCGTCTCCCCTTGGACAGTCAAGAAACGCTGGCAGGCCATCTACGATCGCGTTGTGGATGTCGATGGAGAGTTGTTGCCAGCGCCAATCGCCTACGGTGTTCGGAATTCATCACGTGGCGTTGAACGTCGGCGGCATCTTCTAAATTACCTGCGGCAGCATCTCGAAGAACTTCGGCCGAACAAGCCCTCGGCGCAGAGGCATCGGGCCTGATCCCCGCCTGTGCGAATGCTTTATTAGAATAGCCGGCAACAGAGCCCTGTTTTTCGTCACTCGACCGTTGATCTGTTTTCGTCACTTCCAATGTTGCTATTTTTACGGTGGGGTTCCCTAAACGATTTATTGTGTCGCTACTGAGACCACATCGCAGGTCGCCCTCTTAATCTAGGCCTGGTGGCGGTGGCGGGTCAGATGACTTTAGGATACGTCTGAAATTTTTCTCGCGTGCAAACGGGTTTCCCCTTTTAGGGGTCTAGGCGCAGGACATCGGAATGCGCGTAGCATCACGTATATGGAGATACAGCAAATAAAAAACGACAACCAGCACAAGAAAAACATGAGAGAGTCTACTCAAGCATCGGCGGCATCGCCCACGCGGGCTATATCCTTGGCGCGACTTGCGCTATTCGTGGGCGTGCTTGTCGCATTAGCGAGTTGCCAAACTACGTCAAATTACAAAGCCACAGAAGCGGCCAGGCATGTGGGAGAAACCGCAACGGTAACAGGTATGGTGGATGGAGTTCAACAATTGGGCAAAGGCAGCACGTTTCTGAATATGGGCGGGAAATATCCAAATCAAGCGTTTACCGCCTTTATCCCTTCCGGGAGCGCTGCCCAGTTTCCGCAGGCGAAACAATACGAAGGGCGAATCGTTTCTGTCTCCGGAAAGATTACTTTACATAAAGGGAAGCCGGAGATCGTGGTTACTTCGCCTGCGCAGGTCAGCACAAGGTAAGTTAGCCTCTTTCGTCACGCTTACGCACGCTATCCAGTTTTGAGAAAGCTCCGCCGGTATGTCGTAATCAACGTAAGTCTTGTCACTGCGTCTCTTCACGCGGCTGACCTGAACCCTGCTCCTCTTACGTCGCCATCGCCGGCTACCTTGGTACTACCGGCAGCAAAGGCCCTACCGTTCCTGCAGGGAGGAAGCGACCTCAAACCTGATCCGGCGGCGCGCTTCGGGGCGCTCGCCAATGGGCTTCGTTACGTCGTACTTCCCAATCACGAGCCGAAGGGGCGCGTCTCAATGCGCTTGCTAGTGCTTGCGGGATCCCTTCAGGAAAAGGAGGGCCAGCGTGGGCTAGCGCATTTTCTTGAACACATGGCTTTCAACGGCAGCACTCATTATGCGCCGACTACAAGCCCTATACGGTTCGCTACGGCAGACGGCCCTAACCAATCAGTAAGGCAGACCACGATCAAGTACTGGGAAATAATCACTGACAATCTCGGAAAAGCCGGTTGGACGTGGGGCTGCGTGTCAGCCGTGGATTGCAACAGGCGAACGGATCTGGATTACCGACGCTCATCGCGGCGACGGAAACCGTTTCATTGTGCGCGCCTATGAAAAGCTGACCGCGTTTATGGAATTGGAGTCGTGTGAACGTCGGTAGTTAGGCCGCCTTTGGCTTCGGAGCCTCTGGCAAAAGGCGGTGTTTGCCGAGTCAACAGGGCAAAGAACTCAAACGCCAACCGCTGAGTCCAAAAGAGCAGATAGAGAAACCGTGCGCAGCAGCCTAGCGTCAGTATGGCATCAGCCGCCAGCCGGCGGCCTGACCAAGAGCCGGTGGCTGCTGACAGTAGGGCGTCTATCAGGAAGAGCAGGGTAAGGCTGCGAAAGAGCTTGTATTCGGCCGCTTGGCGCTCTACCTCCGCGAGGGCACTGGCGCTCGCAATCCGGATGAAGGAGAAGGCGGCGTGGTAGACCTCCAAGCGGGTGAGGGTGACCCCTGGTGGGACCGGAACTTGATTCCGTACTTCTTGAAAGTAGTGATCCTTGTCTTCCGGATAGACAGCAGGAAGCAGGTGATTCAAAGATGCGCCCAAACCGATGAGAAAGTGGCCGATCACATAGGCCGCAACCAGGGCAGGAACCCAGTCCCACCAGTTCTCGCCTCGAGGCAGAGGAATTGCGGTAAGGTGGGCTAGGGTCGAACCCTGCAGGGCAAGGAGGGCGATTCCTGGGACTAGGATGCCGAAGAAATCGATGACGCCGAGAAAAAAGTCGCCGGGTTTCTCACTCATGGCGGATATTCCGTCTAATCCGCTTGTTTACTCGGGAGGAGTCGGACAAATGCGGAGTCATTTGGAAATTAGTTTTTAGCAAAAAATGCGACGTGATGCGAATAAAAAACACTTCACGGTTCCCGGAAATCCCCCGCGTGCTCGTGTGTTTCTATCACATTGCCAGCCGCATCATAAACACGAATCACGGCATCATGTGAACGGCTGCGGTGCATGGTGTACCCAACTGCATTGCTCGCCGCGTTTGGTTCGGCATACCACAACCGACCAAAAGGCAGAGCGTCTGAAATTAGGTCGACGCCGCGATGATTTTTGCGCGGGCGGACTTCGTAAACGTGTACAGAAATCACATCATTAACGGAAACAGGCGTTGCAGTGCGGACAAACGCTCACACGGGCGTGCGATAGCTTACCACCACACGCCGAGCACTGATACCATGACGCTTTTCGGCTACCGTAGAACAAGAGCCAAAGTCCGAGGATACCGAAAACAATAGGGAAGATGGCGGTCTTATAGGTCAGAATGGCAAAAACGAAGCAGACCGCGCCGATCCCTTGAAGCAAACATCCAACGCCGGCGAAACTAGACGCCTTCTCAATGCGTGCTCTCGCAGGGTGGATGACAGGTATCGGCGGCGGTATCGGCGGCGGCGACATAGAGGGCGGCAATTTCGTCGTCTGCTTGCAGTGAGGACATTCAACAGGTTGTCCGGCAAGCCCAGATGGATATTCGATGTGGCCTTTACAGTGTTGGCACTCCGTCTTGACGTACGTGGTTTCCGGCATGGGCGTGCGGGATTCAATCATAAAGCGGCGTGCGCCGTAAAGCGTGGAGAGATGCTGAATGACATCGGGGCTGAATCGCTTGCCGTTGGCTGTCCTGAGTGCGGCACTTCTTTTGGCTGAACGCGGCGCTGGCAAAATACTCCTTACAAACCGATTCGAATCCCGGCCGTCGCGACCTGCGATCTAATTTGTTGTCGCGCCGCTCCGTGCCTTTCCGTTCCAATTCCGCACGCGCGTTCGTTAGGTCCGACGCCTCCAGCGCGATTCGGCGCGGCGACGTTCGGCCGTTGCCAACACTGATGCGAAGCTGCGCGTAAAACCGTTCGCCGCGTTTTCATAATCCAGGAACTTTGCGTTTGCGCGAATCATGGACTGCCTGAAAAGTTGGCCTGGTGCGCGCCGCGTTGCGCAGATACCCGGATTGTCCGTCCGGCAAGTTTTTGTGTTCGGAATAGCTCATATAGTTTTCATGGCGCGTCAAAAAAGGTGTAGTAAAAACTGTAGTCACGCCGATGTGGCGGAATGGTAGACGCAACGGACTTAAAATCCGTTGGGCCGTAATAGGCCCGTGCCGGTTCGAGTCCGGCCATCGGCAGTTTTCTCGTCGTCGATTGCGCATTTCCGATTGTGGACTGTAGATTCCGCAGGACGGCAATATCCATCGATAATTATGGCGTCTGATTCAATCGAGCAGCGGATGACACGAGTCGGTATTCGCGAGGCCGATCTGGAAGAAAGCTTTGCGCGATCCAGCGGGCCGGGCGGTCAAAATGTCAACAAGGTCGCCACCGCAGTAACGCTGCGCCATCTCCCGAGCGGCATCAGCGTCTCTGTCCAGGATTCGCGTTCGCAAGCGGTAAATCGCAAGCTCGCCCGCGAACGCTTGCTCCAGGCTATCGAGAGCGCGCGACAAAAACGCCGCGCTGCGGAGATTGCGGAGCGGGAAAAGGCGCGCCGAACAAAATCGCCGAGACCAGCCGTGCTGAAGAGGAAAATCTTGGAGGAAAAGCGCAAACGCGGTGAGCTAAAGAAGCAGCGGGCAAAGGTTCAAATTTGAGAAGAATTCGTCATCCTAATACATCTGCCGACGCAACTTGCGACGAATTGTTTGTTGAAGAAACAATTCACGTTATGAAAAAGGGAATGATATTAACTGCTGCCTTAGCCGTGGTGGGACTGACACTGGTTTCCTGCGCTAGCGAGCCGGAGGCCACCACTACCACAACGCGTCAAACCACTGTCACGACAGCGCCTCCTCCACCTACTCAAACTACGACAACAACGACGCACATGGGCGGCGGCTACTAAGGTAGAGACGCCTCGCTGGGGCGCGGACAGCGCCGTCTCTGCGCCCAGGCTGTTACAATTTTTGGCTCGCCGCGTCGGTGCTTTGCGCTTGCTCTTCCTCCGCCTGACTTACTACGGGCGCAATGGCCTGAAGCTTTTCGCCATTGCGTAGGTCCATCAGTTTCACGCCCATCGTATTGCGGCCGGTCTCGCGAATTTCTCTCACTCGCGTGCGCACCATTTGGCCCTTGTTAGTGATGAGCATGAGTTCATCCGTCTCGCGCACGCTGAGCGCGCCAACGACTTCGCCGGTTTTCTCGCCGGCTTTCATCGTGATAATGCCTTTGCCGCCGCGCGATTGCCGTCGGTATTCGTCGAAGGGCGTGCGCTTGCCAATCCCATTCTCGCCGGCCACGAGGAGCATCGCGTCAGCATCAACAATGGCGATGGCGACGACGTGATCGTCTTTCTCCGGGCGAATTCCCCATACGCCGACGGTGTTGCGGCCCTGATCGCGCAATTGCTCTTCATGGAAACGCAAGCTCATTCCCATCCTGGTAATGAGCACGACCTCGTTGTTGCCATTCGTTAGTTTCGCGTCGATCAAGCGATCGCCCTCTTCGATTTGAATGGCGATAATGCCGCCGCGGCGGACGTTCGCGTAGTCGGACAGATTCGATTTTTTGACGATGCCGGATTGTGTCGCGAATACGATATGCAGATTTTCGTCCCATGTCTGATCGACAGCATTCGGCCCTGTGCCTGATTTTTTGGATTGGACGCGAATCGTGGCTGCGATCTTTTCATCGGGCTTCAGCTCAAGGATGTTTGCGATAGAACGCCCTTTTGCCGCGCGTCCCATCTCGGGAATTTCGTAAACTTTTTCCACATACGCGCGTCCCCTGGCCGTGAAGAACATCAGGTAATCGTGCGTGGTGGCGGCAAAAAGATGTTCGACGAAATCGCCTTCCTCCTCTTCGGTTGCGCCTTCGCGCGTTTGCATTCCGATGACGCCTTTACCGCCGCGCCGCTGCGCGCGAAATGCGCTAACGGCCGTGCGCTTGATAAAGCCGCCGTGGGTGATGCTGATGATGCAACCCTCATTGACGATAAGATCTTCCACATTGATCTCGGCTTGGTCGGCGGCAATTTCCGTCAGGCGAGGGGAGCCGTACTTGTCGCGGATTTCGCGCAGTTCTTTCTTGATGATGGTGAAGACGCGCTGTTCCTTGGCGAGAATGTCGCGCAAATCGTTGATAGTCTCGACGAGCTCCTTGTATTCGCTGACGATTTTCTCGCGCTCAAGTCCGGTCAGTTGATACAGACGCAGGTTCAGGATTTCGTCTGCCTGTTGTTCGCTGAATGCATAGCGACCCTCGGTGAGGCGCGCAGGATTGCGAATCAGAATACCGAGTTGTTCGACCTGGAGTTTCGTAAATTCGAATGCGAGCAGCTTCACTCGCGCTTCATCGCGATTAGCTGATCCGCGAATAATGCGCAGGAATTCATCGAGATTGGCGAGCGCAATGAGATAACCTTCCAGCGTTTCCGCGCGCTCTTCGGCCTTGCGCAGTTCGTATCGCGTGCGGCGCAGAACCACTTCCCGGCGATGATCTATGTAGACCGCATTAGCGTCCTTAAGCGGCAGCAGCTTCGGCCGGCCGTGGTCAATCGCCAACATCGTCGCGGCAAACGAACTCTCCAACGCGGTGTGTTTGTAGAGATTGGCAATGATGACTTTCGGGTTGGCGTCCCGTTTGAGCTCGATGACGACGCGGGTGTTTTCGTCTGATTGATCGCCGACGTAGCTGATGTCGGTGAGCACTTTTTCGTTCACCAGCTGCGCTATGCGCTCAACCAACGTGGCGCGGTTCACGCCATAAGGAATTTGGGTGATGACGATTTGTTCACGGCCGCCTTTGAGTTCTTCTACGCCCGCTTTGCCGCGTACCTTCATGCTGCCGCGGCCGGTCTCGAAGTACTGGCGGATCCCACCCATACCGCAGATCACGCAGCCGGTAGGAAAGTCAGGCCCCTTCACATGCTTCATCAGCTCGTCCAGCGTGATGTCAGGATTGTCGATTTGCGCGCAGATGCCGTCGATTACTTCGACCAGGTTGTGCGGCGGAATATTCGTGGCCATTCCGACGGCGATGCCGGTTCCGCCGTTGACGAGCAAGTTAGGAAATGCAGCAGGGAAAACCGTCGGTTCGGTGCGTGTCTCGTCGTAATTGGGAACGAAATCGACGGTGTCCTTATCCATGTCGGTCATCAGCGCCGCGCCGAGGTGGGTCATGCGCGCCTCGGTATAACGCATCGCCGCTGGCGGATCGCCTTCGACGGATCCGAAATTCCCCTGACCGTCGACCAACCGTTCACGCATGGCCCACGGCTGCGCCATGTGGACCAGGGTGGGGTAAATCACCGCTTCGCCGTGCGGGTGATAATTACCGCTGGTATCGCCGCAGATCTTTGCGCATTTACGATGCTGCCGCCCCGGGAAAAGCGACAAGTCGTGCATCGCGTAAAGAATTCTCCGCTGCGACGGCTTGAGACCGTCGCGCGCATCCGGCAACGCGCGAGAAATGATGACCGACATCGAGTAATCGAGAAATGATCGCGATACTTCCTCGGCTACATTTATGGGCTCTACTTTTTCGTTTGGATTCAACATGGCGTGGTTTAGCCAGAAGCTGGCGAGTATGCAGAAGGACGTTCCGCGAGGAAGCGCTCCTCCCACATGCGCGAAATCTCATCGGCTTGCCGCGTCGTCACAGGTGGACTGACCCGCGCACCAGCCGGAAGTTTGATTCTCAGAAAATTCAGTACTTCGTGGATCGTCGTCTCGTAATCCTGGCAGAGTCTTTCATACTCCACCTCGAACGGTTTGATTCCGATCCGTCGGAAGAAATCATCCCAGAGTTTGTCCTGGCGTTCAGCTTCGTGCAGTGACTGCTCGATTAGGTCCGGATCGAACTCCGGTTCTCGCAGAACGTTTTTGCCCTCCTGCACTTTCCAAAGTCCTGTCTGAAGTGCTCGAGCCGTGGAGAGTGCCTGGCGCAATTTGTGACGTCGCACAATTCGAACAAAACGAAGACTCGGGAAAGCGCTGCGCAACAGCTCCAGATCGCTTGTTGTAGAATTTCCAAAACCGTGTGCCTCTCGCAGCCGCGCGAGGAAATCGTCCAGATACCAGCTCATCAGTTTGAAACCGAACACCTCGTTGCGTGTTATCTTTGTGTCCACGATAGCGCGGACATATGCGGCGTAATCAGCAGCCCGATCAATCCCGAGCTCCGCGGCATAGCGGGATTCGGCCTTTGGCAGAAAAAATTGTTTAGGCATGCCTGCTCGGCGGGTGTCGCGCAACCCGTCGGTGAGCAAATTGCTCCCCGAACGAGGGATCGTGCAAACAACATAACAACGCCGCGGGTGACGCAGCTTATGAAACAAACCTCCCATCTCGTTTATACGTCGAGATTCCGCACGTTCAGCGCATTATCTTCGATGAATTGCCGGCGAGGCTCGACGACATCGCCCATCAGAATCGTGAACATCTTGTCGGCATCGACTGCGTTGTCTTCGTTCAGGTCAACCTTCAGCAGTTTGCGTTTCTCGGGATTCATTGTGGTTTCAAACAACTCCTTGGCATTCATCTCACCGAGACCCTTGAAACGTTTGATCTGCACTCCGCGACGGCCAATCTCCAAAATCTTTTGCAAGATTTCCGGAATTGAAAACAGCGGATGCGAAATCGATTTCTCGCCTTCGCCTTCGATCAACTCGAAGATCGGCCGATCGCTGGCCGCGTAATGATCGACTTTCAAACCTTTGCGAGCCAGTTCGGCGATAATTTTTTCGATCGCAGCAGATTCGTGTAACTCGACCAACCTGCCGCGTCGGCGTATTGCATCCGCTCGCGCCGGCGCCTCGCCTAACGGGAGCAACTCCTGCCCGATCTCGGTGTCGAACAAGTTGAGATCGAGATTTTCCTGATGAAATTTGCGAACCGCTTTCTCGTCGTGAAAATAATGCGCGCTTTCCTCGTTCCCGTCGCGCACCTTCACCAGATAATTGGGGAGTTTGCCCGACCTGGAACTACGGTGAGCAAGGTACGTCTCGAAATCGCCGCCGTGGCGCCGCACCGCTTCGCTTAGTTTCGCGAGTTTCTCGAGCGATTCGAGAATGTCCTTCAGTTGTGTCGCGGTGAATTCTTTCTCGTCGGCAAGATTTTTCAGCCGTACGTCTTCGGCGCCGAGTGAAATAAGAATTTTATTCAGCCGCGCGTCGTCTTCGACGTATTCCTCGCGCTTTTTTCGTTTGATCTGATAAAGCGGCGGTTGCGCAATGTAAATTCTCCCTGCGCGCACCAAGTCGGTCATCTGCCGGAAGAAAAACGTCAGCAGCAAAGTGCGAATATGCGAGCCATCCACGTCGGCGTCCGTCATGATGATGATGCGGCCGTAGCGAAGCCTTGCCATATCGAACACGCCTTCCTCTTTGCCGTTGCTCTCTTCCTTCGATTTGCCAATTCCGGCGCCGATTGCTGTGATCATCGCCTGGATCTCAGCATTTTTTAGAAACTGGTCTTCGCGCGCTTTCTCAACGTTGATGAGTTTGCCGCGGATTGGAAGGATCGCCTGGTAGCGCCGGTCGCGTCCTTGTTTCGCAGAGCCGCCGGCTGAGTCGCCCTCGACAATGTAGAGCTCGGTCAGTTCCGGATCGCGCTCAGAACAGTCAGCCAATTTTCCCGGCAAACCGCCGCCGGTGAGCGCACCTTTACGAATGGTTTCGCGCGCTTTGCGGGCAGCCTCGCGTGCTCGGGCCGCGGTAAGCACCTTCTCGAAAATGCGGCGCGCGATCGGCGGGGTTTTGTCGAAGTAAGTCATTAACCCATCGTACACGGTTGAGTTCACAATTCCGTCGATTTCCGTGTTGACGAGCTTCACCTTGGTCTGCGATTCGAAGCGCGGATTCGGCAGTTTAACGCTGAGAACGGCGATCAATCCTTCGCGCACGTCGTCCCCGGAAATGGACGGATCTTTGTCCTTAAGAAGGCTGTTTTGCTTTGCGTACTGATTAATTGCCCTTGTGAGCGCAGTGCGGAATCCAGTGAGATGGGTGCCGCCATCGGAATTCGCGATTGAGTTCGCAAACGGCAAAATCTGGTCGTTGTAGCTGTCGTTATATTGGAGCACGACATCGACAAAAACTTCGTCGCGCTGTCGTGCGATCACGATCGGCTTGGGGTGTAAGACCTGTTTGTTTTCACCCAGTTGCCTAACGAACTCTTCGATTCCGTGTTTGTAATAAAATCGCTCCTTTTTCGGCGGATCGACGCGTTCATCGGTGAGCGTGATCTCCAGACCAGGATTCAGAAACGCCAACTCGCGCAAGCGTGTCGCCAGTCGTTCGAACTTAAACTCAGTCGTGATTGTGAAAATCGTCGGATCAGGCAGGAACGTAATGAGCGTGCCTGTAGTCTTCTTGTTTTTGACTTCGCCGATGACGGTGAGTTTGTCCGTCGTTTTGCCTTGGGCGAAGGCCATGTGATAGACCTTGCCCTCGCGCGAGACCTCGGCCTTGAACCATTCAGAAAGAGCGTTTGTGCACTTCGCGCCGACGCCGTGCAGTCCGCCAGAATATTTGTAGGCGCCTTGGCCGAATTTTCCGCCGGCATGCAGATTTGTAAGCACCAGTTCGATCGCCGGCATCTTCCATTTCGGATGAATGTCGACGGGAATGCCGCGGCCGTTGTCGCGCACTGAGATCGATCCATCGACGTGGATGATCGCTTCGATCTTTGTGCAAAACCCGGCGAGATGTTCGTCGATCGAATTATCGAGAACTTCGTAAACCAAGTGATGCAATCCGCGTTCGTCCGGATCGCCAATAAACATTCCCGGCCGTTTCCGGACTGCTTCGAGACCTTCGAGTTTGTCGATCTGCGCCGCGTCGTATTTTTGCGTTGAGGCGATTCCGGTACCAACTTTTTCGACCGGAATTTCCTCTTGAATTTGCGCCATAAAAGTGGGGCCGAGCGGCCCACATCAAGAGCATAGCTGAAAAAGGCTCGGCAACAACAAATAATCTCGTTGTATCGAGGCGGTTATTTCCGCTACTAATTGGATGCCGCTCTGTCGCCAAGCCCACTATATTGTGGTCGGGCTACGTGATACGCAATTGCCAATCTTAGTGTCTTGACCAGTCCTTTTGCGACCCTGAAAATAGGCTCTTTTTATGCGCCTCCAAGCCCTCTGGGAAGCACGCTGGATTCTAACCTTTCTTACGCTGCTCGCGATCGTTTTCGGATTGTTCTCGGCATGGGCATTCTGGTTCTTTGTGCTGCTCTGTTTGTGCACTATCGCGTTTTTCCGAGATCCCGAACGCGCAGCGCCCGCAGATCCAAACGTGATCGTCGCCGCTGCGGATGGCACAGTGATGGACATCGTGGAGCTGGATGAAAAGGAAGTGCTGAAAAACAAAACGCGCCGCGTAGGAATTTTTTTGTCGATCTTCGACGTGCATACCAATCGTGCGCCGATCGACGGCCGCGTCGTTTACCGTCAGCAACGGCCGGGGCTTTTTCTCGACGCGCGCCGGCCGGATTGTTCCGAGAAAAATGAATCAATGACGTGGGCATTTGAGAACCCGCGCGTCACAGTTGTTGTGCGGCAAATCACGGGCGCAATCGCAAGACGTATCGTGGCGTGGGCGAACGTCGGCGACGAATTAAAAAAAGGCGAACGCTTCGGGATGATTCGCTTCGGCTCGCGAACGGAATTATATTTGCCGCTTTCCGCCACCGTTCTCGTCGAGGTAGGCGACCACGTGGCGGGTGGAGCGACCCCGATTGCGCGACTGCCTAACGAATGAACGAGCAACCTTCGAAAATATATCTCCTGCCGAATCTAATGACGGCGGGAAATCTGTTTTATGGATTCACCGCCACCCTCAAAATTTTGGAGGGCGCCTTACTGCAAGC
>QHOX01000099.1 GCA_003219465.1 Verrucomicrobiota bacterium
GAATGTAATCTGGCTCAAGATCTTGCCGAGTCTCGGGCAAGCCAAGATTGTCGGTCCAGGCGAAGCCAAGCCTTTCCAAAATCTTGTCGATTAATTCCTGTCGGGTGAAAGCCTCATTATTCTTCGCGCATGTGACGTAGCGTTTTTCGTAGAGCGCTTTGCAGAATTCCCACAGCGGCTTGGTTTCTTCGTCCGTAGGCCACCACGGATTCGATCGAATTCGCGCCTTGAGGTAGTGATCGGAGAAAAGCCCTTCCGTCTGCCAGAGCTTGCGAACCTCGGGCAATCCGAGTTCAGGATGAAAATCGGAGGTTCGCCTTGCTCGGGCCATCGCAGTGTTTATATCACATGAGCGCAAGCGTCGAGATCCATGGCGACGACTCGCCTTGGCTAAGTCAACGTATTCACGACGTCGGCGATCTGCTGGCGAAAAAGTTTGGCGCCGCCCGATGCTGGATGGCGGACGCGGTGTGCGTTCACATTAAGTTCTTCAAGCTGAGCGGCAGCGATTTTTCCCAGCGCGACGACTTGTTCGCACGGAAACAATTCGAGAAAAGTCTTGAGCACCGGCAGGCCGACGGCTCGTTCGGATTTGTTGGGCATACGATTGCTCAAAATGCCGCGGCGCGAATCGAACGATTGCTCTGGTTTTAGGCCAAGCCGCAAGAGCGCGCCCCATACAATCGTTGCAGTCGGTTCGGAAAACCCGTCTGGACATTTCTCAGGTTTGCTGGTGCGCCGCGGGTTAATCTCGGAAAAGAAATCGTTGGATTTCATCGGGATTTTATTGCTTCGCCCGAGCAGCAATCGCTCAGAAGTCATTGGGATCCCGGTGAAGTGACCGCCGCGATACCCTACCGCCTCGCCGATCAGTGCGAGTTGTGCCTTCCGAAGCCGTTTTTCCAGATAGGCGCGTAGCTGATTCTGCCGTATGGCCGGTGCACCCGGGCCAATGTCGTTTTGCTCATCAACTTCCCACCAAGGATTGAACACCGCTCCAGGAGGCGATTTTCTCAGGAGCTTGAGGAATCGCTGGAGTGAATCAATGCCAACCACCGTTAAAACGTCAGCCATTCAGGTTACACTCTGCAGCGGCTCGAAATCCGAAATTTAATTAGACACAACCACAAAGATCGCAATCCGGAGGAACAAGAACCATGAAACAAGCCAAAGACATCATGACAACTAATCCCGCATGCTGCACGCCGGAACACAACGTGCAGCAGGCAGCAGAGATGATGGTAAAGCATGACTGCGGCGAGATTCCAGTAGTCGGAAACGAGGAGATGAAAGTGATCGGCGTCATCACCGATCGCGACATCACTTGCCGCGTGGTGGCAACGGGGAAAAGCCCGAACCAGACCAGCGTGCGCGACGCCATGTCGAGGCCGCCGGTGACAGTCACGCCCGATATGAGCCTTGAGGAGTGCTGCCGAATCATGGAACAAAACCAGATCCGGCGCGTCCCGGTTGTTGACCAAACGGGACGCTGCTGCGGTATCGTCTCGCAGGCTGACATCGCGAAGGCTGCACCTACAAGGCAAACCGCCGAAGTAATCAAGCAAGTCTCCGAACCAACCGAGCACGCCTCGCGCGTGGCAGCTTGAGTTCCGAAGCCACAACGGAGGGCGCGGCCGGGCATGAGCATTCGGCTCAAACGCGTTTACGACGCGCCGGCCAAATCCGATGGCTGGCGCGTTTTAGTTGACCGCATCTGGCCACGGGGCCTGAAAAAACGTGAGGCGCAGATTGATGAATGGCTGAAGGAAATCGCGCCTAGCACCGCCTTGCGAAAATGGTTCGGGCACGACCCGGCACGATGGGCAGAGTTTAGGAAACGATATGCGGCAGAACTGGACAAGCACTCTGAAGAAATTGAGAAACTCGCGCGAACGGCGATAAATCGCAGAGTGACACTGTTGTTCGGCGCAAAAGATACCAAACACAACAATGCCGTCGCGCTGAAGGAATACATCGAGCAATTAAAATAAGCCGCGATGCCAGAGCTGCCCGACGTCGAAACGTTCAAGCGATATCTTGACGCGACCTCGCTGCATCAGCCGATCAAGGGCGTCAATGTGCGAAGCGCATATGTTTTGAAGGGCGTTTCGGAGCGGGAGCTTGGGCGTCAACTAAAAGGCCGCTCCTTGGAACGGAGCTGCCGCCATGGCAAACATTTATTTGTTCGCACCGATGGAGACCTCTGGTTGCGGCTGCATTTCGGTATGACCGGCTCGCTTGAGTATCTCAGGGACCAGCGACAAGCGCCGAAGGATACGCGAGTGCTTTTTGGTTTCGCGAATCATTCTCGGCTCGCATTCCGGGATCAGCGCAAATTCGGCGAGATCGGATTGTTAAAAGACGTCGATGAATTTCTAAGAAAACGCGCACTTGGCCCGGACGCGCTCGACATCAATCTGTCGCAATTCAAAGGCATCTTTAAAAAGCATCGCGCGGCGGTGAAAACGATCTTGCTCAACCAGAAGTTGATTGCCGGCATCGGAAACATCTATGCAGACGAAATTCTTTTCCGCGCCCGAATTCACCCAGCAACGCAAGCTTCGGCTCTCAAAAAGAAAACAGTTACGGAGCTCTTGCGCGCCACGCGTCACATTCTGAAAGAGGCGATCGACGCCCAGGCTGATGCGGATCTTATGCCCAGATCATGGCTGCTGCCGCATCGCGGCAAAGGCGGCAAATGCCCGCGCTGCGGCCGCTTGCTAAAATCGTCAAGGATTGGCGGTCGGACGGCCTGGTTTTGCGCGTATTGTCAGAAGCGAGCCTCCTGAAGTGAAGCCCAAAGTATTACTAACAGGTCGTCCTGGGTGCGGTAAGACGACGCTGATCAAGCGAGCCGTGGACGAGCTGGCGTTACCGGCCGGCGGTTTTTACACGGAGGAAATTCGCCAGCGCGACGGGCGTGTCGGATTCAAGATTGTCACTCTGGAGGGTGAAGAGGCTGTGCTTGCGCATGTGGACTTCAACACAACGCAGCGCGTCGGAAAATATGGGCTCGATCTGCGCGTGCTGGAAAGCATCGGCACTGAAGCGATCTGCACGGCCGTGCGTGCACGGCGACTTGTCGTGATTGATGAAATCGGGCCAATGGAAATCAGGTCGCCCGTTTTTTGCGATGTAGTGAATGACGCGCTCGATAGCGGAGAGCCGATCCTCGGAACGATCACCGCGCGATCGTTTCCGTTCACGAATGCGATCAAGAAGCGTCACGACGTCACTCTCATCGAAGTTCGGCCGAACAATCGTGAGCAACTCGCCTTGGAATTGCCAGGCAAATTCAAGATCTGATCATCGCAACATTTCCAGCAGCGTAAGCGCGTTTTTCGGCGCGGCGCCTTCGGCATCGTTGTCGAAGTAAACGTGTACGTCCCGGTTTTCGTCCAGCCAACCGCGCACCCGCGTCGCCCATTTCTTCAGCGCTGGCTTGCTGTAGCTCGATGCGTATTTGCGAGTGTGTCCGTGCAAACGAATGTAAACGAGATCAGTCGTCACCCACTCCCACATCGGCCAGTCGGGTGCGTCGGACATGCAGATCGCGACCGCGTGCTTGGTCAGGCGTTGGGCTACTTCATCATCGAACCATGTTTTGTGGCGGAACTCGATCGCGTGCCGCGTGCCCTTCCAAGACCGGAGCGTTTGCAGGAATTTTTCCAGTCGCTCGATGTTCTTTTTAAAAGCCGCTGGAAGCTGCCACACCACAGCAGCCAGTCGTTTGCCGAGTGGTGATGCGGCGTCGCGACACCGAATCACTGGTTCTTTCGCATCGAGCAGCTTCTTGTTGTGTGTGACATAGCGATGTCCTTTGATGGCGAACGGAAATTGGTCCGGCGTTTCGTCGCGCCATTTCTTAAACGTGCTTTTCGGCTGAAGCCGGTAAAACGTACAGTTCACCTCGATGGCGCTGAAATGTTCTGCACAAAACCGAAGCCATTGTTTTTGCGGCGTGTCGCCATAGAAACCGTTCCGCCAGCTTTTGTAATTCCAGCCGCTGGTGCCGATGTATGCTTTGCCGGGCATTTGGGGAAGTAACACAGCCATCCATGGCTGTATCGTCGAGCGGGCATCCTGCCCGCACGAAACAGTGCAGCCTGAAAGCCTGCATGACAATACAGGCAGGATGCCTGTGTTACACCATGGGGCGGAAGCGCCCCACCACTTCCTGCAAACGCCCGGTGATCTGGCCTAACGAACAGACTTCGGCTGCTTCAAGCAGAGCGGGGAAAACGTTTTCGCCGCGGTCAGCGACCTCGGCCAGTTTGTCCAGCGCGCGCTTCGCTTTCTCGGCATTTTTCTTTTTGAATTTGCGGAGCCGATCGACTTGCAACTGCTGTTTCGCCCGCGGCGTGCGCGCCAATTTGACGTCCGGAGCGTCGTCGTCGCCGTCGCGGTACTTGTTCAACCCGATGATTGGGCGAGTGCCGTCGTAAATTTGTTGTTCGTACCGATGCGCAGCGTTTTGGATCTGACTGCGCTGATAACGTTCTTCCACCGCGGCCAACACGCCGCCGAGCCGTTCGATTTCGCGGAACTCATCCAAGATCGCCGCTTCGACCGCACGCTCGACCGCTTTCATTCCGGGCGAACCGCTCAACATGTTCATGGTGTGCTTGAATATTCCCGACTCTTCCAGCAGGATCGCCTGCCCGTGCGCGGCGAGTCGAATCCATTCTTCACTTGGCGTCGTGAACGGTTCGTCTGCGCTGTTGGAATGACACGAGTTCGTGGCGTTCATGTAAGACAGGATCAGTTCCGTGGCCGTCCGGGTCAGATTGTTTTTAAATTCGGCGGCAATCAACGAGCGTCCGCTGGTTTGCGTGTGCAATTTAAAAAGCTGCGCTCGCCGACCAGCGTCGAACACGTCGCGCATACCGATCGCCCAGATGCGACGTGACACGCGCGCGAGCGCGATGTACTCCGCGTCCAGGCCGCAGTCGAGAAAGAATGACAGCCGCGGCCCGAATTGATCGACCGGGATTCCGCGTGCGGCGAACATTTCCGCGTAGGCAAAACCGTTCGAGAGCGTGTAAGCAGCTTGTTGCACCGGTGTCGAACCGGCCTCGCCAATGTGATAACCGCTGATGGAGATCGGATACCAGCGCGGCATTTCGCGGGTGGTGAACTCCACCATATCGGTGAGGAAACGCAGCGACGGCTCAATCGGGAAAATCGTTTCGTTCTGCGCCTGGACCTCTTTGAAAATGTCGGCCTGAACCGTGCCCCGCAGTTTCGGAACAACTTTCGGACCAAACCGCCGTTTGGCAGCGGCGATATACATGGCCATAATCATCGGCGCCGGGCCGCTTATGGTCATTGAAGCAGAAAAGTTCGGCGAGCCGAGATCGAACCCATCGTAAAGCCGCACCATGTCTTCGACGGTGTCGATCGCCACGCCGCCTTCGCCAATTTTTCCGAAAACACCGTCGGCATCGCTATCGAGCCCGTAAAGTGTCGGCCCATCGAATGCCGTGCTGAGGCGATGCGTGCGCTGGTGGCGCGTTAGATAGTGGAACCGCTCGTTCGTGTCTTCAGCCAGCATCAGGCCGGAGAACAAACGCGTCGGCTCTTCAGGTTGCGTAAGCTTCTTTTCCGGCGCGCCCTCGCCACGGCGAGCAGGCTCTGGTCGCGCCCTACCATTATTTTTTTCGAAACTCTCAATCTCGCGAACCGGCTCGAGATACATCTCGGGATACGCCGCGTTGAGATAAGGAAATTCGCCCGGCAGACCTTCGCCGAAAATGAAACGCGCGATCTCACCCGGCTCATCGATCTCAGGTAGCGCGAGACGCGGCAGCGGCAACCCAGTCGGGGTGCGAGTCACCGGGATTTTCGCTCTCGTATCGTTCCAACGTCCAAGCAGATCGCGCCCGAATTTTTGATCGGTGCGCGCCCGCTTCACCTGATCGAGAACGAATTTATTATAATTTTCCACCGATTCGACGACTTGTCCGAGCTTGCTCATAGACTTTGCTCCACATTCCTGTCATTCCGAGCGGAGTCGAGGAATCTCCAATTTTTGTCCCCTCCTGAAATATCCAGAGATGTCTCGACTTCGCTCGACATGACAAATCTGATTATTCGCGATTTGAGATTAACTCAAACAACCGGTCCACGCCAGAGTCGCGGTGTCGTTTTGCGACAGTATCGACCAACTGTTGATGCCGACGATTTTGTTCGAGACGCTGCTCGATTTCGGTGTGCGCAGTGCGCGCTCGCTGGAGATCGCTCTTGTTTACCACCACGATGTCGGCGAGATCGAGCATGACGATCTTTTGCAATTGCAACCGGCTGCCGTAGTCGGGATTCATCACCAGCACAGTTGAATCAACAATTCCATTTTTTTGGAACGGCATCGCCTCCTGCCCGGTGCCGACCGTCTCGATAATGACGTAGTCGAAATTCGACCTCGCCAGCAACGCCAGACAATCGTGGGTCGCGGGCGACAGTCCGCCGGCCTGTCCGCGCGTGGCCATGCTGCGCATAAACACGCGGTCATCCTGCGAATTGATCATGGTCGCGCGATCACCCAGCAACGCCCCTTCACCGACTACGCTGGGATCATGCGACAAAATCGCGATTCGGCCTTTTGGATTGCGATGGAGGAACCGCAAGATGAGTTCGTCAATCAGAGTCGTCTTCCCCGCGCCGCCTGGCCCGGTGAAACCGATGACTCGGGATGTTTGATGTTTGATGTTTGATGTTTGATGTCTTGCGCCTGACTTCGACGTTGAGCGTTGGGCGTTGGACGTTGGGCGTTTGCCTTTTGCGTATCGTTCTTCAATTTCGCTGAGCTTATGCCCGAGTTCCTGGTCAAAGGATTTGGGGCGCGGCCGTCTCGTTCGCGGTTTGCCATAACGGCGATGCACAAATTTCACCATGTCGTCGAGTGACGTGCCGGCAAAGAAAATTTCATCAACGCCTTTGCGTCTCATTGTTGCGGCATCGTCATGCGTGATGGTGCCGCCGCCACCCCCGAAAACCTTAATATCGTCGGCGCCTTTTTTGCGCAAAAGATCGACAACGGCCGCGAAAAATTCGATGTGCCCGCCGTTGTAACTCGAAATACCGATCGCCCGGACGTCCTCCTGAATGGCGGCACGGACAATGTCGCCAACCGAACGGTGATAACCAAGATAAATCACTTCGACCCCGTGCCGGATGAATTCCAGGTTGATCGTGTTGATCGCGCTATCGTGGCCATCACAAATCGGGACTGCAGTTAGAATTCGAATGGACGAAGGCATTTCTTCCAAGAGATAACAACAAATCTGGAATCCAGGGAAACAGGAAAACTGACGAAATGTCTATCCTGCGTTCCTGATGTGTCGACCGATTTGAAAGCCTAATCGCGGCTTCGCGTCCGTTGCAGCGTAGATTACAGATTTGCATCGACTGGTCCATTGTCGCCGCGATTGTTACTTGCTTCCTGATCTTCAACTTTTCTGAGTAAGCTCCGCCACAATCGTATGAAAAACTCCGGGGCGTTTCGCGCAATCTTCACTGCAGGTCTGGTCGTTGGTGTTTTGGACATTTCTTCCGCGTTTGTAATCTGGTGGCAACGCGAGGTCGGGGTGCGACGCGGATTGCAGGGAATCGCCGCTGGATTGCTGGGCGCGAACTCGTATGAGGGCGGATTGCTTACGGCTGGCCTCGGTCTGGCGCTCCATTTTTTCGTTGCGTTTGTGGTCGTATCGATTTTTTACCTGGCCCGCCGGAAAATCGAATTTTTGACGAGTCATCCCGTTGTGTCCGGGACGTTGTACGGGATCGGCGTTTACATTGTGATGTACTGGTTCGTGTTGCCAACGGCATTTCCGACGTTTCGACACCGGCTGTGGAACGAGTTGCTCGCCGTTGCCATTCATATTTCGTTGATCGGGTTGCCGTGCGCATTGATTGTGCGCCACTACTCTCAACAAACGCGGCAATCGTCATGAAGGATCCTCTCGATTTCACCGGGAAAGTTGCGCTGATTACTGGCAGCTCGCGCGGGATTGGCGCGGAGATGATTAGGGCTTTCGGCACACGCCGCGCACGATGCGTGGTGAATTACGTTGCCGATGCGCAAGGACAAAACAAAGCCGATGCTCTCGGTGTAGCGAAGGAACTGAATGAACCGCTGGTAATCGAGTGCGACGTGACGCAGCCGCAGCAGGTCGAAGCGATGATGAAACAGATACAGGATCAGCGCGGCGGGCTCGACATCCTGGTCAACAATTCGGGGATCATCAGCGATCGCACCATTAAGAAAATGTCTCTGGACGAATTCGAGAGCGTCATCCGCGTCAATCTCATCGGCACGTTCACAGTCACGCAGAAAGCGGCAGGGATTCTGCGCAACGGCGGACGAGTAATCAACATGTCGTCCGTGAGCGGACAGATGGGGCTGTTCGGCCAGGCGAATTATTCGTCGAGCAAAGCCGGAATTATTGCGCTCACCAAAGTTTCAGCCCGCGAGCTTGCGCGGCAGAACATCACCGTGAACGCCATTGCGCCTGGATTCATCGATGTCGGCATGAGCAAAGGCATGCCGGAGGAAGTGGCGCAAAATTTTATTAAACAAATTCCACTCGGCCGCCTCGGCGACGTGCGCGAAATCGTCGATGCGGCATTGTTCCTGGCCTCGCCGCTGTCGAGTTACATCACCGGCCACGTGCTCAACGTGAACGGCGGATTTTACATGG
>QHOX01000394.1 GCA_003219465.1 Verrucomicrobiota bacterium
AATGCATGCGCAAATCGGCAGATATTCCGCAGGATTTCATTGATGCGCTGGACGATTTTAAGAACCAGCGGTTCGTTTCAATGGAAACCGCGCTGAATGAAACGCCGCCGGACGCGTGAATTACAAGTATCGCGCAGTCGAGAAATTCTGGGCGGAACTTTTACAAATTAAGGCGAGAGCAAAAAGAATCGGTTTGACGCAGCTGGCAGCTCTTCAAAGGCGATCCGTTCCATCCGTCATTAGGATCGCACGAAATCCTTGAATTATCGGCAAGAGCCAAACACACGATCTATGCCGCTGCGATCGAAGCCGATCTGCGGGTGATATTCCGAATTGATGGTTCGTGGGTGACGACCCTCGATGTAGGGTCCCACAGAATTTACCGGGCTTAAGCCAAAGAGAGGTTTGCGGCTGACACAGCCGCCGCTACAACGCCGATTTGTGTTGATTCGTGGTTAACGAGTTGCGCCAGGCGTTGAACGAGGGGACACTGCGCGCTTTCTGCGATGCTGACTGTTTCACAACTTTCAAAATCTTTCGCTTCTTTTGGAAGTTCGTTTTGGCGAGAGCGGAATCAGGCGAGTTGTAGCTTCGAATCGTTCTGAATCACGATGGTCGGATTTGGATTAGGCGTTGGGACTGGCAAGCCCTGCTCGCGCAACGTCTGGGCATGATCGGCCATTCCCCAACGCGCTTTGTACAGACAATCCTCAATCGAGTGACCGATACCGGTGAACCCATCCAAATCGACAGAATAAAAACCAAAAAAATCTGGATCGTCGGTAGCTTCGATAACGAGCGAGTAAGGCAGCGTAATCATGGGATTATTTTTGTTTCAGACCGGCAGCTTTCAAAATTGCATGGCACGTTCCTGTCGGCACCTCTTTCGCGCCATGAAAATCTACACGAATCAGGTGTGGATGGCCAGCTTTAGCGTAATATCGAATTGAGCCTTTCTCTTTGATGAGGCGAAATCCCTCCCGTTCGAGCAGGCGCACCAGTTCGCTGAATTTCATCTAACGGCACGATAGCCGGATGGCAGAAAGGAGTGCAAGCGGCGGTCAAACGACCACGGCTACAAATTCTCCTGACTTCCTGGTTTCCTGATTTCGTTCACGATCTGTGAAAATCTGTGAATGGAGCTGATGGGATCAGCGACATAGAAGGCAAAGTCGCGAGGGTAAGCGACGAGGGAGATGGGAAACGACCGAGTTTCAAATCTGTGGCAAAGAATGCTTCAGGGAAAAGTCGCGACTCGCGAAACCTTTCGGGTGCGCCAGGTCGCCGCGGCGACCGCTCCCCAGACGCAGAAAATCGTTTCATCATTCGTGTTCATTCGTGGTTAAGGTTGTTGCGCGAGGCGTTGAACAAGGGAACACTGCGCGCTTTCCGCAATGCTGACCGTTTCACAACTTTCAAAATCTTTCGCCTCTTTTGGAAGTTCGTTTTGGCGAGAGCGGAATCAGGCGAGTTGTAGCGTCGAATCGTTCTGAATCACGATGGTCGGATTTGGATTCGGCGTTGGGACGGGCAAGCCTTGCTCGCGCAATGTCTGGATATGGTCGGCCATTCCCCAACGCGCTTTGTACAGACAATCTTCAATCGAGTGACCGATACCTGTAACCCATCCAGGTCGGCAGAATAAAAGCCAAAAAATCCGGATCTTCGATAGCTTCGATAATGAGCGAGTAAGGCAGCGTGATCATGGGAAGCAGCGACTGATAACCACGAATCGACACGAATCGTTGCGAGATCAATCCAAGATCCGTTCGAGCAGGCACTGCTCAGGTTCCTTGCGTCACGGGTGAATGGCGCTGACACCGAAAAGAATCTTACCGATCTGACTCAGTTCGCTGGGGCGATCCGTTTGTCGGAAGATCCGCTGGCGTGGCAACGTCGCCTACGCGACGAGTGGCAATGACCGGGTTGCTCGATACCAACTATCTGAGAATGGCAGATCGGGCCGCGCGTTAAAAAGCTTCCGTGAATGGTGTGCTTGGGCTAGGTTATTTGGTCATGACTTGTATCGGTAAAGTCTCTAAAGGAAAAGTCGTGTTGCCGGATGGAGTTAATCTGCCGGATGGGACGGCTGTCCGGGTGGATACGATTGAGGTGGAGTCTGCTTCTCGACCGGCCTTGAATCCAAAGTTTTCGCAATTCATCGGGATGGCCGATGATCTCCCGTCCGATCTCGCGGAGAATCTCGACCATTATCTGCACGGCCATCCGAAGAAATGAAGGCGGTCTTCGCCGACGCCTTCTATTTTGTCGCTTGTCTCAATCGCGCCGATCAGCATCACAAAAAAGCGGCTTCCTTCGCGTCACAGAACCAGCGGCCGATTGTCACGACGACCTGGGTTCTGACGGAAGTTGCAGACGCATTTGCCGCTTCAACCGCCCGGGATAGGATCGCCGGATTTGTCGCGGCGTTGGAGGGCGACGTGAACACAAAGATAGTTCCAGCAACGCAGGCGCTGTCTCACCGCGGATTGGAGCGTTACGCCGCGCGTCCGGACAAAGATTGGACTCTGACCGACTGTATCTCCTTCGTCGTAATGGAGGACGAAGGAATAACAGATGCGCTGACCGGCGATCAACATTTCGTGCAAGCCGGTTTCAAGGTACTGCTCTCGACTTAATTCATCGCACCGACTTATAGGAACAAAGTGCGCGACGGCTGGCAGCCGTCGCCAACAGGCCAGTGGCCTGTGCTCCCCGGACGAACGCAAATCGACTTATGATTCGTGTTCATTCGTGCCTGCCGGGCCGTAGCCTTGCGAAGGACGGTTGATTCGTGGTTAAGGAGTTGCGCCAGGCGTTGAACGAGGGGACACTGCGCGCTTTCTGCGATGCTGACTGTTTCACAACTTTCAAAATCTTTCGCCGGCCGGGCGCTCTTTGACGACGTCTCGCTCCAGGTCAATCGGGGCGATCGGATCGGATTGGTTGGCCCCAATGGGGCTGGCAAATCAACGTTGTTTGCGCTCCTCCTCGGTGATGTCTCGCCCGATAAGGGAACGATCGCGATCGAGAAGAACGCGACGATCGGATTTCTTCCCCAGGAAACTGCCGCCGCTGGAGACGAAACCGTGCTCGAACTTGCGCTCGCCGTTTCGCCGGCGCTGGTGCAGGCGCAGAAAGTGATCAAGCAGCACGAAGCAGCTGTAGCCGGGATCGCTGATCCCGGTGCCGACACAGCCTATCACAACGCGCTCCATGTTTTTGACGAGCACGGCGGGTGGGAGCTCGAGCCGAAAGCAAAACGGGTCCTTGCCGGACTCGCTTTTCGCGAGACTGATTTCGATCGCCCGGCGCGCGCCTTAAGCGGCGGCTGGATCATGCGCGCCCATCTCGCGCGGTTGCTCGTGATGGAACCCGACCTCCTTCTGCTCGACGAACCGACGAATCATCTCGATCTCGAATCGCTTCAATGGTTCCAGGAATATCTGCGAACTTATCCGGGCGCGATTGTCATGATCTCGCACGATCGCGAATTTTTGAATCAGCTGGTCGGCAGCATCGTCGAGATCGCGCACTCGAAGCTGGTGCGTTTCCGGGGCGACTGGGACAGTTATATCGAGCAGAAAGCAGCGCGCGAAGAACAACAGCTCGCTGCTTATAAAAATCAGCAGAAAGAAATCGCGTCGCTGCAATTGTTTGCCGACCGATTTCGCGCCAAGGCGAGCAAGGCATCGCAAGCGCAGAGCAAGCTGAAACAGATCGATCGCATGAAAAAAATCGCGGTGCCGGTCGCGCGCGGAAAGACGATCAAGTTCCATTTCCCGCAACCGGTGCGCAGCGGCCTACGCGTGATCACGCTTAAAGATGCCGATCACGCCTATGGCGACGTCGTTGTTTATCGCGGAATGCAATATCACGCCGAGCGCGGTCAACGCACCGTGCTTGTCGGCCCGAACGGCGCGGGAAAATCGACTCTTCTCAAGTTGCTAGCCGGGGTGTTGCTCGTGCAGCATGGCGCGCGCGAACTCGGACATAATGTGCGCACAGGTTATTTCTCGCAGAACCGAATCGACGTGCTCAACGCGAGCCATACCGTTCTCGACAGCGC
>QHOX01000100.1 GCA_003219465.1 Verrucomicrobiota bacterium
CGTCGAGCGCCGCGACAGCAACGTTGCTGAAATAACAGAAACCCATTGCGCGATCTCGCGTGGCGTGATGTCCCGGCGGGCGCATCAAACTAAATGCGGCCTGGCCGTGCGACGCGGAACGCGTTGCCTCGATTGCCGCACCGGCTGAACGGCGCGCGTGCGCTTCAATGTTTGGATAAAATGGCGTGTCGAGATCAAAATGTTCGAGCGCCTTGGCAATGCCTTCGACATGCTCACGCGAATGTGCGCGCAGCAACTGCGCATCCGTCGCAGCGGCGGGCTTCCGCCATTTCCAATCAGGATGTCGGTCCTTTAGGAGTGGCGCAGTGCGTGCGATCCGCTCCGGCCGTTCCGGATGGCTGGGACTCGAATATTCGAGACAGCTTGGGTCGTAAAAAATCGTCATCTCAACAAGCAATGGATCTCACGAACGAATAAAGCAGAATTCGCGTGCGTTTCGCGAAGCTTTTGGAGTGTGTGCGTGTCCCCGCGCCGCGTTGCGCATTGGCTAACTCTGAAACCGATGCGAGACGACTGGCACTCCCAAAACACTTCGTGCGAAAGGAAGGCTTGTGCTCTTGAGCTCGGCTGAAGCTTGAAAGCCCGCAAATTAAGGAAACACTAGCGCAATGCTAAACGGCCAGAAGATCGTTGTGGTCATGCCCGCGTATAACGCCGCCCGCACGTTGCGCCAGACTTACGACGAAGTCATGGCGCATGGTATTGTCGACCTAGTCATCGTCGTGGACGATGCGAGCCACGATCAAACCGTGGCAATCGCGCGCACCCTGCCAAACGTGCAGGTGGAAGTGCATCCGGAGAATCGCGGGTACGGTGCGAACCAAAAAACCTGTTATCGGCTCGCGCTGGCCGCAGGCGCCGACATCGTCATTATGATTCATCCTGATTATCAGTATACGCCCCAGCTGATTCCGGCGATGGCAGCTTTGATCGCGAGCGGCCTGTACCCGTGCGTGCTCGCTTCACGCATCCTGGGCGGCGGCGCGCTCCGCGGCGGCATGCCTTGGTGGAAATACGTCTCCAACCGGCTCCTCACGCTCGTGGAGAATCTTCTCATCGGCGCGAAGCTGTCGGAGTATCACACTGGTTATCGCGCATTTTCGCGCCAGTTGTTGGAGCGACTGCCATTGCAAACGAACTCCAACGACTTCGTTTTCGACAATCAAATCCTCGCGCAAATCGTCGCGCTTGGCTGCGCGATCGGTGAAGTGACGTGTCCAGCCCGGTACATGCCGGAAGCGTCGTCGATTAATTTCCGCAGAAGCGTACGCTACGGATTAGGTTGCCTCGCGACAGCCGTGCGTTTTCGTCTAGCGCGTTGGGGCTTGGCTCAACCGGTCATTTGAAACATTCAAGCGAGGCCATCTCCGAATCGCCCACGGCGGCTGGAAAGCCGCCGCTCATTGCTTGGCCGCTTTCATTATCTGCGCACGACGTAGTGGCCCTGGATCCAGACCTTTTGGCCGTGCCGCCGACCCCAGTGTCCCGGCTTCCAGACGTAATACGTGCCGCGGTACCAATATCCGGGACCCCGATAGTAAGGTCGATCGCCGACGGCGACCACGACCGAGCCTGCGCCATAGTACGGCCCGGGGCCGTAGTTGGCCCTGTATCCCGGATACCCAGCGTCGTAGTCGGCGCAGCCTGCGACACCAAGCGCGGCGCAAATTGAGACAAACAGCACGCAGTATCTCATTTTCCTTTTCATCAATATGAATATTCGGATTCGAGGAATGACTTACGCGTTTAGCGTCTGCGCAAATTTTCTACGCGCACAACTATCTTACGCCGTAACTGTAGGGTGCGCTGTCCTCAGCGCAGTCCGCCCACCCAATCTGAGTGAGAATCCGCTGAGACAGCGGGCGCTACAGCCATGGTTTGGCTGCGAAGCCGGAACTTGGTTGGCGAATCTACACAACGCCTTGATCCAGCATGGCGTCGGCCACCTTCACGAAGCCGGCTATGTTGGCGCCGACGACGAGATTGCCAGGCTGCCCGTACTCTTCCGCAGTGTCCCAGGAGTTTTTAAAGATTCTGGACATGATCTGGCGCAACCGCGAATCGACCTCCTCGCGCGGCCATGGTAAACGCATTGAGTTTTGGCTCATCTCGAGACCGGAGGTCGCTACGCCTCCGGCATTCGCCGCTTTTCCGGGGCCGAACAGAATTTTTTTCTCCAAGAACAGATCCACCGCCGCCGGGACGCTCGGCATGTTCGCCGCTTCAGAGACTAGGTAACAACCATTGTCGAGAAGTTTCTTTGCGTCTTCGGCCGTGATCTCGTTCTCTGTGGCACACGGAAAAGCGCAATCGCATTTTATTCCCCAGGGCCGCTGGCCGGCTACATATTTGGAGCCGCGGAACTTTTTGGCGTACTCGCTGATGCGTCCGCGGCGCACATTCTTAATGCTCATAACGAAGGCGAGTTTTTCTTCTGTGATGCCGTTCTTGTCGTAAATAAATCCGCTGGAATCGGACATCGAGACAGGTTTTGCGTCGCACTGGATTAATTTCTCAACGGTATATTGCGCCGCGTTACCGGCACCTGAAACGGTGCAAATTTTACCTTCGATCGTTTCGTTACGAGTCTTAAGCATTTCCTGCGCGAAATAAACGGCGCCGTAGCCAGTGGCCTCTGGTCGGATGAGCGAGCCGCCCCAGCTGAGCCCTTTCCCTGTTAACACACCTGTAAATTCGTTCGCCAGCCGTTTGTATTGGCCAAAGAGATACCCGATCTCGCGACCGCCGACGCCGATGTCCCCCGCAGGTACATCGGTGTTGGGACCGATGTGCCGAAACAGTTCTGTCATGAACGATTGGCAAAATCGCATGACTTCCCTGTCGGATTTGCCTTTTGGATCGAAGTCCGAGCCGCCCTTGCCGCCCCCCATTGGCAAACCTGTAAGCGAATTCTTAAACACTTGTTCGAACGCCAAAAACTTGATGATGCCCGCATAGACGGTCGGATGAAAACGCAACCCGCCTTTGTAAGGACCCAGTGCGCTATTCATCTGCACGCGAAACCCGCGGTTGACCTGGATCCGTCCTTTGTCGTCGATCCACGGAACACGAAATTGAATCATTCGCTCTGGTTCCACGAGGCGCTCCAGAATTCTGGCGTCTCGGACCTTCTTGTTGCGGTCGATGACCGGGCGTATCGACTCCAGCACCTCCGTGACCGCCTGAAGAAACTCAGGCTCGTTAGGGTTACGTTTTCTTACGATTTCGAGAACTTCTTGAATCAAAGCCATGGGATTTGTGACTACCTATTGTTGCGCCGCGTGTGGCAAACGACGTGCGCGATGCAGGGTTCGAACCTGCGACTTCTTGCGTGTGAAGCAAGCGCTCTACCACTGAGCTAATCGCGCGGGTTTTCAGAAGCGGAGATAATAAAGCGGGCAGTCGACAGCGCAAGCGTAGCTGTATCCGAAAGTCCGGTGACACAACGGACGCTACAACGCATTGATGTGCGTACCCGAAGCGCTTGCCCTACACCTCGTCGCATTTTATCTAGAAGCATGTCAGAACATAAAGTCACTCTCACTTGGCAACGCGGCGACAAGCCGTTCGAGTATCAAAAGTATTCGCGGGATCACACTTGGAAATTTGATGGCGGGCACGAAATGCAAGCATCAGCGGCGCCCGCTTATCTGGGCAATCCGAACCTGGTCGATCCGGAGGAAGCATTCGTGGCATCGCTTTCAAGTTGTCACATGCTCACCTTCCTCGCCATCGCCTGCAAAAAGAGGTTCGTGCTCGACGAATATGTCGATGAAGCGGTCGGGGTTATGGAGAAAAATGCCGAAGGAAGACTCGCCATCACACGCGTCACACTTCGGCAGCGCCTGAAATTCTCTGGCGAGCAACAACCCACGCCGCAGGAAATCGAGGAGATGAATCATGGCGCGCATGAGCAATGCTTTATCGCCAACTCGGTGAAAACCGAAGTCAAAGTCGAACCGCAAACGTAAGTCCGGACATCGCCGCTGCGCCGGGATACAACCGCAGGTCTCGTTCGTAAACGCAGTATGTAAAAGCGATGCGAGGACGCATCGCACTCCAAAAGGTTTCGCAAAACGACTGCATTGCTCCGATTTTCGCGCGAAGCGCTTTGGAGTGCGGCGAGTCCTCGCGCCGCTTTGCAACGAATGGATCTGATGGCGGCGTTCTCATTCTCTGGTTTGAATCTGTGTTAATCTGTGTTCATCTGTGGCGAAAATCATGAGCGCGCCGACCGACGCCCAGCGCATGGAAAAAATCGTCAGCCTGTGTAAACGGCGCGGTTTTATTTTCCAGTCCAGCGAAATCTACGGCGGACTCAATGGCGCTTGGGATTACGGACCGCTTGGCGTTGAATTGAAGCGCAACCTGAAGAACTACTGGTGGCGCGTCATGGTGCATGAGCGCGATGACGTGATCGGCATGGACGGTGCGATCCTCACGCATCCTGCGGTTCTCAAGGCGTCCGGCCATGTTGAAGGATTCTCGGATCTGCTAGTTGACTGTCGAACGTGCAAATCTCGGTGGCGTGCCGATCAGATTGTGGTGAACAAAGGCGGGCAGCAATGCCCGCGCTGCGGTAGCAAAGACCTAACCGAACCGCGGGAATTCAATTTGATGCTAGAAACCCACATCGGCTCGATTGACCCAAGAAGCGGCCCAACTTACACCGAACCCCCGACAGCGCTCACGGGCACCTCTCAGGCAGAGCTGCCCAAGGCAGTTCCGAAAATACCGTTTGATGTAATGCGGCCCGCGGGAGAACAGATAGCGCTGGTTTACCTGCGGCCTGAAACCGCTCAATCAATCTTTGTTCAGTTCAAAAATATTCTCGAAGTCTCGCGCAAGAAGTTGCCATTCGGTATCGCACAAATCGGGAAGGCTTTCCGGAATGAGATCAATCCGCGCAATTTCACATTCCGCTCACGAGAGTTCGAGCAGATGGAGGTGGAATATTTTTGCCGGCCGGAGCAGGGGATGGAGCTGCTCGATTACTGGAAAGAAGAGCGCCTGAAGTTTTACGAGAACATTGGCATCTCACGCGAACGGTTGAATGTCAAAACAGTTTCCGACAAAGAGCGCGCGTTTTATTCTAAAGGTACTTACGACATCGAATACGACTTTCCGTTTGGTCTGCAGGAGCTCGAAGGCGTCGCCTATCGAACGGATTACGATTTGAAACAACACCAAGACGCTAGCGGCAAATCGCTGGAATATTTCGATGATGAGAAAAAGGAGCGATTCATTCCGCATGTAGTCGAGCCAAGCGCAGGCGTGGATAGGACCATACTCGCCTTGATCTGCGACGCCTTTGCGGAAGACCAGGCGCCTGATGACAAAGGAAAAATGGAATCGCGCATCGTGCTTCGTCTTCATCCACGAATCGCGCCGATCAAGTGCGCGGTATTTCCGCTTCTGAAAAACAAAGAGCCGCTGGTGGCAAAGGCGAAGGAGATTGTCGATCTTCTCCGCCCACACATGTCTGTTTTTTACGACGAAAGCGGCGCTATTGGGCGCCGCTACCGCCGGCAGGACGAAATCGGCACGCCTTTCGGTGTGACTGTTGATTTCGAAACGCTGGGAGAAAAAGATCCCAAGCTGCGCGAGAGCGTTACGTTGCGCGAGCGGGATTCGATGAAACAAGAGCGCGTGAGGATTTCGGACTTGCTACAGCTGCTTTCGATGCGAATTGCATAGTTACAAGTATGAAAGTTGAGGTTTTGACTCTATGCGATGCTGCCACCGTGGATGCAGCTGGGAAATTAAACATTCTAGGAGCATTCGATCGATTAAACGCCACGGCAGAACCGATCACTCATCCGCATTGTGCTTTAGCAGTTAAGCTGCGTTTTGAGCGCATCGAAGAGGGCCATAAGAAAATCCGCGTCACGTTCGTAAATGCCGATGGCGCCCCGGTAATGCCGCCCATCGACGGAACAGCAGACGTGCGCTTCCAAGGGCCCGAAGCTAGCGCGGCAGTCTCATTCGCACTTAACATCCAGCAATTAAAACTTCCTAGATTCGGCGAGTATTCGATTGATCTCGCTGTAGATGGCAGACACGAAGGCTCCGTTCCGCTCTTCGTGTTCCCAACTCAACCGCCACAGGCATCCGCTACGTAGTGATCTCAGTGTTTCGCGCTTCTCCTCGGCAATTTCCGTTATGGATCTTGCGCAATTCCGCGAATATTGCCTCGGCAAAGCTGATACAATTGAGGATCTCCCATTCGGGTCCGATGTCCTGGTATTCAAAGTCGGCGGCAAGATGTTCGCGTTAGCTGCGCTCGACGAAGTGCCGCCAACTGTGAACTTGAAGTGTGATCCAGATCTGGCACTCGACCTGCGGGATCGGCACGACGAAGTCAGGCCCGGATATCACATGAACAAGAAACACTGGAATACCGTCGAGATTGAGGCCGGCATTCCTGATATCGAACTTCGAAAAATGATCGACCACTCCTACGAACTGGTGGTCAAAGGATTGCCAAAAGTTAAGGTAAAGCTCGCAGCTCGATCTCGCCGAAGTTCAACTGCAACGCGTCGCGCGCGACGTTGAGAAAATTATCGGCAGCATCTGTGAGGGCGACGTGCAACTCACCACGCTCTATCGCCGGCGAGCGCAGCGAATGTCGATCCAAAGTTTCTTGCACTGCGGTCGCGCAATTTTCCGCGGAATCGACGAGCGTGATTTCGCGTCCGAGCACGCGTGCAATCGCGACGCTGAGCAGCGGATAATGAGTGCAGCCAAGCACGAGCGTGTCGATCCCGTCGGCAAGCAGGGGCTCAAGATAACGGACAATGACCCGGTCGGTTACGTCGTCGTCGAGCAATCCTTCTTCGATCAAAGGCACGAGCAACGGACACGCGCGACTGCTCACGCGCACATTGTTGTCGGTCGCGCGCAACGCCTTTTCGTACGCGCCGCTGCGGATGGTCGCCCGTGTTCCGATTACGCCGACATGCTGGTTACGGGTTGCCTGCAACGCCGCTCGCGCTCCCGCCTGGATCACTCCGATAACAGGGACGGAAAATTTCCTCGTCAACAGAGGTAGCGCGACTGATGAGACCGTGTTGCACGCCACAACCAGCGCCTTTGAATTTTTTTGCATCAACATATGCGCCAGCTCTAACGCATAGCGTTGCACGGTCTCGGGACTCTTCGGGCCGTACGGAACGCGTGCCGTGTCGCCGAGGTAGACAATTGTTTCGTTTGGCAGCCGTTCACGGAGCGCCTTGACCACGGTTAGCCCACCAATGCCGGAATCAAAAACACCGATCGGTCGCGGGTTGCTCATGCAGCGGGAAAGTCATAGCAGTCGCAAGCTGCCGCAACTGTGTCGCCTCTCCCTTCCGAACGCAGAGGGCAGGGTGAGGATTGGATTTGCAACGTGAAGCGATCCCTCACCTCAGTCTTCTCCCTCGACCAAGGGAGAAGCAGAATATGTTGCGCGCCATACCCTGGTCATTTGCAAACGCGCTCCACTTTCGGATGATTGATCGCGATGGCTGAACTTCCCAAGAGGTACGATCCGAATGCGGTTGAACCGAAGTGGTATCAGCACTGGCTTGAGAATCGCGATTTCGTGGCAAATCCGGAGTCAGCGAAGCCAGCGTTTTCGATCGTGATGCCCCCGCCGAACATCACGGGCATGCTCACCCTCGGCCATGTTTTGAACAACACGATTCAGGACGTTCTCGCACGCCGCGCGCGGATGCAGGGATTCGAAGTCCTTTGGTTGCCAGGAATGGATCATGCGGGAATTGGAACGCAGACCGCTGTGGAGAAATATCTACGCAGGACGGAGAACAAAACGCGCCACGATCTCGGTCGCGAAGAATTTTTGCGGCGAGTGCTGGAATGGCAGGACAAGCATGGTGGCATCATCATCGAGCAGCTCAAGCGGCTCGGCTGTTCATGCGATTGGTCGCGCCAGCGCTATACGCTCGACGACTCTTATGTTGGGGCTGTCCAAAAAGTTTTTGTCGATCTTTACAACAAAGGCCTGATCTATCGCGGGCGCCGGATGATCAACTGGGACCCTGCGGCGCAAACTGCCGTTTCCGACGAGGAGGTGATTAGCAAGCCGCAGAAAGG
>QHOX01000397.1 GCA_003219465.1 Verrucomicrobiota bacterium
CAAGAATCGATTTGTTCTTCCGGCTGAGGCGGACCTGGTTGCCGGCAAATTGTCGATTCATCAGGCCGGCTACGGATTTCTCATACCGGAAACACCGGGCGGGACAGATGTTTTCATCGCCGCGGAGAACATCGGAACAGCCATGCATGGCGACCGCGTGGTTGCGCGTATATCGCGCGATACGCCTCATGACCGTATCAAAGGGCGGCGCGAAGGGCGTGTGATTCGAATCTTGGAGCGCGCTCACGATACGATCGTCGGCACACTGCAGCGGTCACGGAATTTTTACTATGTTGTCCCGGATGATCCGCGCTTCGTGCACGATATCTACGTACGCCCTGAGCGAGATCAGCGGCCAGGGACATCCGCTAATGTTGGCGACAAAGTCGTCGTTCGCATGGAGCCCTGGGAATCGCGGCACGTCAATCCCGAAGGGGAAATCATCGAAGTGCTCGGGCCGGCCTCCGCGCCGGGCATCGACATGCTCTCTCCGAAGGATGTTTTGGATCAGGCAGAGCGGATTTCCGAAGAAATCGATGCAGGGCAACTCGAGGAGCGCGAAGACTTGCGCAACGAATTTATTGTCACAATTGATCCTGATGATGCGCGCGATTTCGATGACGCGATTCAAGTTGAGAAGACCGGGAGCGGATGGCGCCTCGGCGTGCATATTGCCGATGTCGCCACCTACGTAAAACCCGGGAGCGCGCTGGACCGCGCAGCGCGCCGGCGCGGCAACAGCGTTTATCTGCCCGACCGCGTTATCCCAATGTTGCCGGAGCGATTAAGCAACGGCGTTTGCAGTCTTAACCCCGGAGTCGATCGGCTCACACATTCCGTCTTTATTCATTTCGATAAATATGGAGTGGTGAAAAGCGCGCGTTTTGCACACAGTGTGATTCGCAGCGCGCACCGGCTTACCTACAAACAAGCCTACACGATCTTGACGTCCCCACCTCGCGATCGATTGGGCGAACGGTTGCATCTTGCCTGGGAACTCGCTGCCTTATTGCGGCGGAAACGATTCGAGCATGGCGCGCTCGATCTCGACTTTCCAGAGGTAAAAGTCTTAGTCGATAAACAGGGCCATCCAATAAGATTAGAGCGTATTGAGAACGACGAATCGCACCAGCTAATCGAAGAGTTCATGCTGGCGGCAAACGAGGCTGTCGCGCGCGAGCTTAAGAAGCACGCGATTCCCACCGTCTATCGCGTTCACGAAAATCCGGACCCGGAGAAACTCGCAGAGTATCGCGAATTCGTGCTCAGCTTTAACTACAAGGCTGGGGATCTGACCCATCGCGCAGAGCTGCAGCGCTTGCTGGCCTCAATCCATGGAAAGCCCGAAGAGCAAGCTCTCAAGGTCGCTCTGCTCAAAAGTTTGAAGCGCGCACGCTACGCTCCGCAGCCGCTGGGTCATTACGGATTGGCAAAGGCCAATTATTTACATTTCACTAGTCCGATCCGGCGTTATGCCGATCTGGTCGTGCACCGCGCGTTGGGTACGAACGGCGCGCCACGCCGACGAGGCGACGCAGCGCGCCACCTGCAGCATCCCGGCATGGGCGAAATCGCTTCCATCGCGGAACACCTTTCAACCACTGAACGAACCGCAGCCGATGCGGAGATCGATGCCGCGCAAATGAAGAAGCTCGAATTTTTTCAACGGCAACTCGACGAACGCAATCCTCAGATTTTTCGCGCCGCGATTGTCGATGTCCGCAACTATGGATTGATGGTGGAATTGCCGGATGCCCTTATCACCGGGCTTGTCCACGTCTCCTCACTGACGGATGATTTTTATTTGTTTGAACCGGCTCGACGGCAGCTCATTGGCAGACGCTCGCGCAAACGATTTGGCGTCGGTGACGAGGTATCGGTCTTTGTCGCCCGGATTGACGCGTTCAAACGGCAGGTGGATTTCGCGATCGCGCCGGCTTCAGAAGCACGGCGAAAACTTCGGCCTCGCGAAAGGACACTCCAGCACGGTTCCTCTCGCGCGTTGAATCTCTAGCGGAATTATGGCCGACAGATTGAGCAAACAGCCCGAGAACGTGCCCGGCCAGTGGTATGTGGATACAAGCTGCGCATTGTGCCGTCTTTGTCTCGAAGAAGCGCCGAATCTCATCACTTACAATCGCGACGAAACTGCTGTTCATTTTTTTAAACAACCCGAAACACCCGAGGAAACCGCTGCCGCACAGCGCGCCATGGAAGTTTGCCCTACGCTCGCAATCGGAAACGATGGCTAGAGACACTAATTGCACTAATTGTCACGAATCTCGAAAGGCTAAGTCCACTATTGGACACGAATCGTTGTAATTCGTGTAAATTCGTGAGATTCGTGTCTGAAATTTTGCCCTATGCATGCTGAAACTATCCCTGCCGTTGCTCCCCTGCGCTACACACGGGCAAACCCATTTCCCGCTCGCATGCTCGTTAATCGCCGTCTCAGCGGTTCGGA
>QHOX01000396.1 GCA_003219465.1 Verrucomicrobiota bacterium
CGGCGATCGCCACTGGGAAGATCGAGATCAATATCCGGCCAGCCTTTGCGGCTCTCATTGAGAAACCGTTCGAACACGAGATGATTTTCCACCGGATCAACCGGCGTGATCCCGAGGCAATAACAGACGGCGCTATTGGCGGCGCTGCCGCGGCCCTGAACCATGATGTTGTGTTCCCGACAGAAATTGATGATGTCCCAAACGATCAGGAAATAGCCGGGGAACCCGAGTTTCGTTATCAGCGCAAGTTCTTCCTCGATCTGACGCTTCACTTTCGGACTAATCGCCGCGTAACGCTGTTGCGCACCGAACCAGACAATGGTGCGCAAAAATGAATCCATGCTGTGTCCGGCAGGCACCGGGTATTCGGGAAATTTGTATCCGATATTTTCGAGAGAAAATGTGAGCCGCTCAGCCAGGCGCGATGTGTTTTCAATCGCTTCCGGCAAATCCGGGAAAATTGCGCGCATTTCGCGATCGCTCTTCAAATGACGCTCGGCATTTAGAGTGAGCAATTTGCCGGCGGCATCGAGATGCGTGTGTTCGCGAATACAGGTAAAAACATCCAAGACTTGGCGTCCGTAGGGCTTCGCATATTGCACACCGTTTGTAGCGACGAGCGGCAGTTGATGCGCGCGGGCAAGGTCGATCAGTTCGCGATTTATCTGTTCTTCGCCACGAATGAAATGGCGCTGAAGTTCAACACAAACGTTTTCGCGGCCGAATGTGTTGATGAGAAATTTCGTGCGATCCTGCGTCTTCTGGGGAGCACAGGCTGCCAGCCTGTCGCGTCCGGCAGCTTGCCGGACGCTCTGTGTGTTTGCACGCGTGGGCTGAAGAGAGGTTTGCGGCAAGCTGCCGCAAACTACAGGCTGGCAGCCTGTGCTCCCCGATCCAAAGAGCGCGATCAAACCTTCAGCGAATTGCGGTAATTCATCCCAGCGCACCTGGCATTTGCCTTTTTCGCTGCGCAGATGCGACTGGGTCAGCAGTTCGCACAAATTTTTGTAGCCGGTACGATTTTCGACCAGCACCGGTAAATTACTCCCGTCTTCCATCGACAATTCGGCGCCGATGATTGGCCGGACGCCGTGCTCACGTGTAGCGACGGAAAATCGTTGCGCGCCGTACACGCCATTGCGATCGAGCAACGCGATCGCCGGCATTTCCAGTTCCGCTGCGACCTGGGCTAGTTGCTCAGGGAAAGAGCCGCCGCGCAAAAAGCTGAACGCGCTGCAGCAATGCAATTCGCAGTAGCTCATTGCCAGTCCGTGAATCGTTAAATCGTTGAATCGTTACATCGGCTGGCCGATTCACCGTTCACGAATCTCGAATTACAGTCTTCCTCAGTCATAAACGCCGTCGATTTTCCAAGCGCCGTCACGTTCGTGCGCGCGAACTAATTCGCCGTTCTGCAATCGCAGATCCCACTCGGCGCGCGACCAGGATTTTTCGTCCCACCAGTTTCCGGAAAGCAAATACGGGCCGCGTTGCTCGATTATTTTTCCGGACCTTTCCGCACTACGAACGTGCGCGGGTGTATCTTCATCCTGCAAGACAGACGCAAAGACTGACGGCCGAAAACGGCGCAAAGCTGCTGTAGCGTGCGCTGCCCTCAGCGCATCGGAGTCCGGGCCGGACTGGTTTACTCCGCTGGGGACAGCGGACTCTACAGCAGCCCACGAAAACGGCTGCATGCGAAATGCATCCGGCCGATGCGTCTCTTCCAGAACCGGTGTGCCGATACGATCGGCGCCGACAAGAGCGGTCAAACGGGCGAGTGTTTCTGAGAGTTGATGCGGGTTGCGCAATGTCGTTTCAAATAATCCGAATTGTTCCCCGGCAGATTTGATCGGCTCTGCGCTCAGCGCGACGGCAACGATCGGATGCTCGGATCGAAAATTCTCCAGATGCGTCTGGAGCATCCGGAACAGAAGATCGACATCGTTTGTCGGCTGCGGAATTTTGAAAACTCGTTCGTATATTTGTTTGCCCGCCACGGCGGGTTCGTCTTGGCGCGAATTCGCGAACGTGAGTCGCAGCGTCAGTTCTTTCGCGACGAGATAAATTGCTGCCAAACGCACGGCGAGCTGCTCCAAAAACCGGCGGAGCATGAAAAGCAACGGCTCGGCTGTTTCGATTTCGCGCTCAAACTCGAAGCTCTCCTGGAACGACTCCGGCGGCCGAATCAGTTTGAGCAGTCGACTGGATCGTCCGTTGGCGCGTTCCCACATGCGGACCGCTTCGGGGCCAAGTCGCGCCCCAAGCTGTTCCTTATCCAAAGCCGCCAGCTGGCCCAGC